>CAYJIB010000006.1:6705-33592 GCA_964370125.1 uncultured Desulfovibrionaceae bacterium | reverse complement strand
GCTGGTGCGGCGGCAGCTGGTTGACTTGTAGCGCCCGCCTGAACATCGACCGCATAAGGACGGCCGTTTACAACAGCGCCTCTTTCGTCAAATTGCACAACATAGGCGGTGCCATTGACGGTTACGGTGTATTCATTGCTCGTTGAGGCTGCTGGAGGAGCGGTCGCAGGCTCTGGAGCTGCAGCTTCTTTTTTGCGGATCATTACTTTGCCAAGGCCTTTAAGGAATTCAATACCTTTTGACTCACAAGTTGCGGCGAGCATGATGTTTTCATCGTTCACAGGCAGGCCGGCTTCTTCAAGGGCCTTTGTCGCTGGGGCGATGCCGAGCTTTGGATTGGCGTCGTTGATTTCTCTTGGATTTTTGGTTGTTGGCTCAAGCTTTAAAGCTTCGCTTGCGATCTTTACGATTTCTGGATCTGCTGGATGCGGGGTTTTGCCAAAATAGCCCAAGACCATCTTTCCATAACCATCAGCAATTTTCTTCCACTTTCCGAACATAACATTGTTAAAGGCCTGTTGGAAATAGAATTGCGATACAGGAGTAACAGAAGTTCCAAAGCCGCCTTTTTCAACAACTTCACGCATAGCGGTGACCACTTGTGGGTATTTGTCAAAGACGCCATTGTCACGCATCATCTGTGTGTTTGCGGTAAGCGCACCACCCGGGAGAGGCGAGAAGACGATTTCTGGGTTGACCATTGTGGCTTCTGGCGGCATGAAATAATCTTTTAAGCATTCTTGCAAGACGCTTTCGGCTTTGGCAACTTTTTCGATGTCATAGCCAAGGTCATAGTCGGTGTCTTTAAGAGCGTGCCACATGGTGATGTGGTCTGGCTGACATGTGCCGCCTGAAAGGGGCGCCATAGCAAGGTCAATACCGTTTGCACCGCCATCAAGGGCAGCTCTGTAGCAAGTAACGCTTGTTCCCGCTGTTTCATGCGAGTGGAAGCGAATGTGGGCCACTTGCCCAAGAAGCCTACGAGCGGCTTTAACGGTTTCGTACACTCTTTGTGGTGGGCAGGTACCAGAGGCGTCTTTGAAGCAAAGACTGTCAAAGGCGAGTCCTCTATCTAGGATGGTGCGCAAGGTATTCATGTAGAAATCTACAGTATGAATGTCGGCACAACCCGGGGGGAGGCCCATAAGCGCCACTACCACCTCATGATTGAGGCCGGCTTTTTTGATACATTCGCCAGAATAAACGAGGTTTTCGACATCGTTTAGGGCGTCAAAATTGCGCACTGTCGTCACGCCGTGCTTGAAAAACATCTTGGCGTGTAGGTCAATAATTTCAGAGCATTGTGAAATAAGACCAACAACATTCACGCCTCTTGCTAGGGATTGCAAGGTGATGTCTGGGCCAACAGCCTCACGCACCTTGTCCATGTTGTCAAAAGGATTTTCATTATTGTAAAAGGCCATAGATTGAAACATGGCGCCGCCGGCTGTTTCAAAATGAGTGATCCCTGCTTCTTTGGCGGCGATGAGGGCGGGCAAATAATCTTTGGTAGCAACACGGCAGCCAAGGCAAGATTGAAAGCCGTCACGGAATGACGTGTCCATGACACGAATCTGTTTTGTTTTCATGAATAGGCCTCGCAAAATATCTTTTAGAAGTTATCGAATTGTTCAACGCCTCTTGTTATAGTATGATAGAAGCGAGCAAATCTCTTTGCTTGTCGCTCTTATTCCCTTTTTTAAGCCGCTTTACCCTTGGCTGTGATGCTGCCTTTTCTTGCAAGGCTTGCAAAGGCCACGGCAATGGCTTCTTTGTTTGTTGTGTAAGTGTAGACATCAAAGCCTTTTTTCGCAAGGCTCGCAATGGCTATGGCAATATTTTCTTCATCAGGGTCACGGCGCACGACTTTTGTAGCGACTTTTTCTTGTTCTTCTGGCCATATTGTATTGAGATAGCCTACAATTTTTGACATGACGCTCATGGCAAAAACAAGAAGCAACAAAAAGGCAAAGACGACGCCCATGCCGATAGTCAAGATGACAAAGCCTTGTTCTAGTGGTGTCATAAGAGTTCTCCCGAGCTGAGGATCATTTCAGCGTCTGGCTGTTCTTGGTCAATAAATACAAGCTTTCCTTCAGAAGTAAAAGCTTTTGCCTTGCCCACATATGTTTTATTCGGTGTACTGATGCTGATAATTTTGTGTAAAGAGCAGGAAAGTTGGCTGTATTCTTCTTGGATAGAGGCAAAGCCTTGTTCCATAAAGTTATCATAGTTTGCAAAAAAATGTTTGTTATAGGCTTGCAAAAGCGCAAGGCCTTCTATTTTTTTCTTGCTATGCTTTGCTATAGCAGTAGGGCTTCGCCCTCCAAGCTCTGCTATTGTCTGACTTTCTGCTTCATTAAGGCTTATGTTGATGCCGATGCCTAGAATGAGGCCGCCAAAAGCTTTTTGGTCTTTGGCTTCTGAATGTGATGCGAATGCGTTTTCTGAACTTTGATCAAGTATAGCTTCAGAAAGGATACCTGCGAGCTTTTCGTCTTTGACAAGGACATCGTTTGGCCATTTGATACTGGCCTCGACACCGTATTCTTGGAGGGTATGACAAAGACAAAGAGCGGCAAAATGCGTGAGTGCGGCCCAAGGCTGAAAGGCTTTTTCTTGCTCTTGGCTATCGTGTAAAGTAGCAAGTTTTTTTGTCTCTTGCTTTTTAAGGACATAGCTAAAGCAAAGACTGTTTTTCCCCTGTGCAAGCCATGTCCTTCCGTAGCGCCCTCGCCCCTTTGTCTGCTCATCACAATACACACAGGACATGTGCGGGAGCTCATCCCAATGCACACGCGCATAAGTGTTTGTGGATTCAAGCTTGGGGACATAGTGAAGAGAAGGTGTCATGACTCAACCACGCTCTTGCTTATAGCTTATTGTGAACTGAACTTTACAAATAAAATGCTTCTTTGTCTAGCGAAAAATTTCATCTTTTTAAATATTCTAGACTTCAGCATTTTTTTGCTTGACATCTTTTTTATTTTTCGCTAAATTCTTTTTTCTCGTGGGCGATTAGCTCAGTTGGTAGAGCGCCGCCCTTACAAGGCGGATGCCACAGGTTCGAGTCCTGTATTGCCCACCACGAATAAAAGCTGGCCCTTGTTTTTGAAGCAAGGGCTTTTTTGTGGGCAAAGGACAAGACTTCCTTCTTGAAACATTTTTTTCTAGGCAAGAACAAAAAGCGAGCTTTGTGATTTTTTTTGCTTGCGAAGCTTTGTACCTTTTTGTGTATCATTATATATGGGAGAAAATTTTTCTCACCTTGCTCTTGACAAAGACAGGGGCAATGGCGTACATTGCATTTCTGCGGAAGAGTGGCAGAGTGGTTGAATGCGGCGGTCTTGAAAACCGTTGAGGGTGCAAGCCCTCCGTGGGTTCAAATCCTACCTCTTCCGCCAGTTTTACCCCCCCCTTTTTTTTACAAAAACCTCTTGAAGGAAACTTCGAGAGGTTTTTTTGTGTTTTTTTATTTTTTGTAAAAAAGTATTTAGACCCAAAAAAAATCCACAAAATCTTCCCTCTTCTTTCTATTTTTTTCATCAAAAAGCTCTCAAAAAAAAGTTCTCTAAATCTATAAAAAGTACTACACATAGACAATTTTTAAAAAAACAGTCTAAAAAAAAGCCTTTTTAGTAGCGGTTATCAAAAAAATTTTTAAGATTTTTTCCGCGGTACAAAAATTTGTCCTTATCATTTAATCCTGTAAAACAAGGAACTTAGGCAAATTTTACACAATATTTTCTTATTAGTAATAATTCTTTTTCCTAGAAAACTTGACTTTTTTCACGAAATGTTTATTTTTGTATTGACATAAAACAAAACCTTGTGCTACAAGTTCACAAAGAGGAAAAAAGAGTCACTTTTAAAAATAAAGTTGAACGAGATTTTAACCTCTTTGAGACGATTTTTTGACAAGCAAATACGAGGCAGATGCAAGAGTCAAATCTTAAGCCCAAAACTTCAAGGCCAAAAGACTGGCACATTTTGAAGCAAGCAAGGTTTTAAAGAGTTTGACCTAGAAATTCTAGCGGAGAATTTCACAGACAGGTTTGGCTTTCGTGTCGCAAGGCACAAAGCAAAAGGGTTTGAAGCAATTTTCTCTGGACAAGGCGAAGGACTTGGCAGAAAAAACAAACCACAAACAGCAAGGTGAGTCTATAGGGCTTTACAAAAGTAAACTATAGACAAAGAGCTGAAAACAGAAACCTGTTTAAAAAGGCATCGCCCTCTTTATATAAGGTCAAAAGACCTTGTGGCAGATGGTAATAATGTTGGGAAAAATCCCAAGACCCTTTCAAAAATAGGATAATAAAATGTTTGGATCAAAAGTAAACGGCTCTCTTGTAGGCCAAGTTCTTAATATACAAAGATATTCAACGCATGACGGCCCTGGCGTTCGTACAACAGTCTTCTTGAAAGGCTGCCCTCTTCGTTGCTTCTGGTGTCAAAATCCAGAAACACAAAGCATGAAGCCCCTTCTTTCCGTACGCCATGACAAATGTGTTGGCTGTGGACGTTGTGTCCCTAAGTGCCCACATGGTGCAAGCTCTGTTGTTGACGGCGTGGTTGCTATTGATCGTAATCTTTGCACTGGCTGTGGTGCCTGTGCTGAGGTCGGTGTTTGCCTTGCAGATGTTCTTAAAATCGAAGGCAAATCCATGACTGTTGACCAGGTTATGAAGCAAGTTGTTCGTGACGCGCTTCTTTATAAAAGAGAAGGCGGAATTACTGTTTCTGGTGGTGACTGTGAAGCCCAGCCAGAATTCACCATTGAACTTCTTAAAGCTTCTCACGAAGAGCTTATTTCTACTTGTGTTGAAATCACCGGCGCCTTCCCTTGGAAGACCGTTGAAAGCATAGTCGAGCATTGTGACTATGTTCTTTTTGACCTTAAGCACATGGACAACGAAAAACACAAAGAAGGCACAGGCGTTCCGAATACATTGATTTTGGAAAACGCAAAGAAAGTTGTAGCCATGCCAAACATTAAGCGAATTTGGTTCAGAACCCCGCTTATCCCTGGCTACAATGACGATGCTGACAATATCAGGGAGACAGCTCGCTTCATCCGTGAAGAGCTGAACCTTGTCCCTGCTGAGGCTTTGTCCATGCTTCCATATAACAATCTTGGCGAAACAAAGTACGACCAAATGGGCTTTGAAGGCATCAAACCTAGCGGTCAACGCCAAGACATTGAGCACCTTAAAATGCTCAAAGCGATTGTAGAGTCCGCATAAAAAGTGGAACATCGTTGTGAAGCCTCTCTGCAAAAACACAAGGCCCCCTTATAAGGAGCCGAATAAAAACTAGAGCGGCAAAGTAGCAACGAAGGTATACAGGTTGAGTAGCAACAACGAGGCAGCTATTTACAAGTTGGCAAATTGATGTTACTTTAGAGACCATTCACCTTTTAACCTCTTAGGAGAAAGAAAATGGCAAAAGTACAGTATAACAAGTACGAAGAGAAGTCCCGTGGCGAAAGCATGTGGGAAAAGTTGAACCCACTTCGCTACACACAAAGCATGTCCATGGCGCGCGCTCAGTTGCTCATGGAAAGCTACAAAGAAACAGAAGGTTACCACTTGTTCCGCAAGCGTGGCTTCGCTGTTCGCAAAATTCTCCGTGAAATGCCAATTCGTATTAACGACCACCAGCTCCTTTGTGGTGACTTCTCTGCTAAGCCAATGGGCCCAGAGTTCTTCCCAGATCTCGCTGCTCTTTGGATTGTAGACTACATCAACAACTACGGCGTACAAGGCCGTCCTGGCTTCTTTAAGTGGGAAGACGAAGCCCAAATGGAACTCGGTCGCTCAATCGGTGAATTCTTCAGATACACCGGTGGTAAAGAAATGTGGTTGCTCGCCCGTGGCGAAGAAGAAGCTGCTTTCGAACACAAAATCGGTGAAGCCGGTTCTTGGATCGTAAACACCGTATCTGAAATGTTTGCTGAAAAAGCATGGAACTGCCCAGACCTCAACCGCATGGTTCAAAGAGGTATTCGTGGTTTGATCGCTGACATCGACGCTAAACTCGAAGCCCACATGGTCATTCACTACGAAGACTATCGTCGTCAAGAGTTCTGGCAAGGTCTTAAAGAAATGCTCCTTGGTGGTATCGACTACGCTCATCGTTATCGTGACCTCGCTACCGAGAAAGCTGCTCAAGAAAGCGATCCTATCCGTAAAGCAGAACTCGAAGAAATGGCTCGCGTATGTTCACGTGTACCTGAGTTCGGCGCAGAAACCTTCCAAGAAGCTTTGCAATCTCTCGTATTCGGTATCTTGATGGTCTTCTATGACACCCGTACCTTCGGTATGGGCTATGGCCGTATCGACCAGATCTGCTACAAAGGCTACCAAAACGACATCGCCGCTGGCCGTATCGACGACGAATACGTAGTACAACTCTTTGAGTGTTTCCGTGTCTTCTGTATGGGTAAGCGTCAGTTCTGGCCAGACGTAATGACCCCGAACCTCAGCTCTGAGTCTCACTTCCACAACACCGTAATCGGTGGTGTAGATGAGTTCGGTCGTGACGCTACTAACGAACTTTCCTTTGCTTTCATCAAAGCAGCAACACGTGTAAAAACAACACACCCAACCATTTCTGTGCGTTGGCATACACGCCTCAATCCAAAGTTCCAAAAGTACGCTCTTGAAGTTGCTAAGCTCGGCATGGGCTTCCCAGCATTCTTTAACGACGAAGCCGCTATGCAGTACTTGCTTGCTCGTGGCTACACAATCCAAGAAGTACGTAACCACGCTTACGGCGGTTGTACTCTCCACACCGTACCTGGTAAAACAAGCTCCATCTGGCCTTTGGTAACAAGCTACGCCAGAATCCTCGAGCTCACCATGTACAATGGTTGGGACTTCATCTCTAACTCACAGCTCGGCGAGCAAACCGGTGATTTCGCTCAAATGACATCATACGACGAGTTCGTAGCTGCATACAAAAAGCAAATCTACAACTGGGCTGTTATTTCAACAAACAGCGGACGTCTCTGTAAGCTTCAGCACGGTGATACCTTCCCAGACATCATGATGTCTGCCTTCACCGACAACTGTATCGATAAAGGTATGGTATGTAGCTTGGGTGGTTCTGAGCACGCTGACAGCTGTATGTACATCGTACCTGTAGCAGTACAAGACGTTGCTAACGAATTGTATGTAATCGAAAACATCTTTGGTGGAACCGAAGAAGCTCCGATTTGTACACCAGCCGAAATGCTCGAAGCAATGAAAGCTAACTGGGAAGGCTACGAAGAGCTCCGTGCAAAAGCTATGGCTCTTCCAAAATACGGTAACGACATTCCTGTAGTTGACCAAAAATTGAACGACATCTACAACTGGATTAAGGAAATCTGGCACAAGCAACCTGCTACTGACGGCGGTACCTATGAAGTGTCTCCACACTCCATCGGTTTCCACGGCGGAACAGGCGCAAAAACTGGTGCTCTTCCATGTGGACGTAAAAAAGGTCAATCCTTTGCTGACGGCGCAGTATCACCTGTACAAGGCACAGACCACAACGGCCCAGCCGCTGTACTCCGCTCTGCCGGTGGTATCGACCAGCACGACCTCTACGGTGTACTCTTCAACATGAGATTTACACCAACCAGCTTGAAAGGTGACGAAGGAACTGAAAACCTCGCCGCTTTGGTAAAAACTTACTTCAGCGACTACAAAGGTAAGCACATTCAGTTCAACATCCTCAATCCTGCCGAACTCCGCGCAGCGAAAGAGAACCCAGAGCTTTACACTGACCTTATCGTACGTGTAGCTGGCTACAGCGCCTACTGGACTGACTTGCCAGGTAACATCCAAGACGAATTGTTGCTCCGTGTTGACCACGACCTCGATCTCGAAATGTTCTAAGAACTACGTTAAGTCTTAGTGTTTAACTTATAAAAGTGCGCAAGGTTTGGGTGAGTAATCACTTAAACCTTGCGCCAAATTGTATCAAATTCTTCAAATGCTCATTTGTTCTTTGGTACGAAAAAGGAAACTCTTATGTCTAAAAAAGTATCCTTAACAGGCGATGAAGATATTCAAGACATCGCCGACGCTATGAAAGATTTTTTTACCGTCAACAAAGGCACTCAGGTCAGCTTTGGCCTTATGAGCTCAGAAAATACTGAAGAAAATTCACAAGAAGACCTGAGCCTGCTTGAGCGCATGATGAAAGCAAGCCTTGGTGAAGGTGAAGATGACGACGACGCCCCTATTGGCTGACTCGATTGCTAACTAACTGTGCGTGACACAGAAAAAATTTGCAAAAGAAAACTCTCTCATTTCTTTTCTCATACAAAAAAAATCCCCTAAAGGAAGAACCTAAAGGGGATTTTTTTGTTTAATGTAGAAAGCGGAAGATTTACTTTTTCTCAAATTCAGGCTTTGTAAAGCTCAAAAGCGGTGTTCTGCTGTCTTCATGCGCAAGAGCGTTCATACAATCGCTAAAACGAATCATGGTCTCATGCGTTAATGGAAAGCACGTAACTTCTAGTACATCATGTAATTTGAATAGTTGGCGGACAACCTGCTCAATACGGCTGTTTTCGGGTGTCAAAATCCAAATACACGAGGTGTCGGGGCTGTCAATGGGAGTTGAGACAATGGCCTCAACGTTAAAGGCACGGCGTGAAAACAGCCCGCTCACATTTGACAAAACACCTGGGTGATTGCGCACCATAAGGCGAAGAAGGACAAGACTTGAGGATAAAATAGCCTTACTCATTGTTTTCCCCTCCAATCATCGTGGTATTTGCAGCCCCCGGAGGAACCATAGGATAAACGTGTGAATCAACAGGAATCGGCACATTGATAATATAGGGCCCGGGCGTCTCGATAGCCATCTTCATGGCCTCTAGTGGATTGTCCACCTTACCAAGGTCTACCCCAGGTACGCCAAAACCTTTGGCAACCTGCACAAAATCAACATCGTATTCAAAGAGACAAGCAATGATATTGTTGTCATAAAAAAGTTCTTGCTGTTGTTGCACAAGGCCAAGGGCTCTGTTGTTTGCGATAATGACTTTGACATTAGCCTTTAGCTCTGCCGCTGTAACGAGTTCTTGAATATTCATAAGCAAGCTTCCGTCACCACTAAAACAAAGAACAGGCACATCAGGGCAAGAAATCGCCGCACCAATAGCCGCTGGCAAACCAAAGCCCATAGTCCCAAGTCCTGCAGAAGTGAGCAACTGGCGGGGCCTGTCAACAGGGAAAGCTTGAGCTGTGCGCATTTGGTGCTGGCCAACGTCGGTCACTGCAATGGACTCTGGACCCGCAATGTTCCAAGCGCAACGCACAAGGCCATAAGGGGTGCAAGGATCATCAATCCCGGGAAGGATAAGAGGGTCAGACTTGCGAAGTGCCTCTACCTGCTCCGTCCATTCTGCACGGTCAAGTTTTGCTGCATCGATAAGGGGCATAAGAGCCTGCAAGCATTCACGCACATCACCAAGCACAGCAACATCTGTTTGGCGTAGCTTGTCAAGCTCGGCAATATCAATATCGATATGAATAATGCGAGCATTTGGGCAAAAACCGTCCATACGCCCAGTTACGCGGTCATCAAAGCGAGCGCCAATAACCAGCAAGGTGTCGCAAGCGTCAGCAATAAAGTTGGTGCATCTTGCGCCGTGCATTCCGATCATGCCCAGTGCAAGTGGGTGATCGTGCGGGAGAGAACCAAGGCCAGTAAGAGTCATCGCCACAGGGCTATTGATTTTTTCAGCAAATTCACGTGCCTCGTCCATAGCAGAAGAGGCGCAAACACCGCCGCCAAAGAGGATCATCGGTTTTTTTGATTCTGCAATGATTTGAGCGGCTTTTTCTAAGCTTTCTTTGCTTGGTGGAAGGTAGGCATCGGCCTTACCTGGCTCTGGCCAGCTGTGAAAACGGACTTCTTGGGCTTGAATGTCTTTTGGCACATCAATAAGCACTGGTCCTGGGCGATCAGAGGCCGCAATGCGGAAAGCCGTGGGTATAATTTCTAAAAGTTCATGTGCTGAACGCACAAGGAAATTGTGCTTGGTGATGGGAATGCTCAGGCCATAAGAGTCGACTTCTTGAAAGGCGTCCGTGCCTATCATGCTTAAAGGAACTTGGCCCGTAAAGCAGACAAGAGGGATAGAGTCGAGTTTGGCGTCAGCAATGGCGGTCATGGCATTGGTTGCACCAGGACCAGAGGTGGCAAAAAAGACCGCGGGCTTTCCTGTTGTGCGTGCCATGCCGTGGGCGATAAAGCCAGCACCCTGTTCGTGCCTAGCAAGAACATGGTCAAGCAATTTTGTCGTGGCGAGGGCATTGTACAAAGGGAGATTGCCTCCCCCGGGAATGCCGCAAATTTGGTCAATCCCTTGTCTTTTAATGAGGTGAACGATGAGTTCTGCCCCTGTCATGCGAATCATATAAACTCCTAAAATACAAATATATTAAGATACTAAAAATTATTAAGATTGTTCTTTTGCTTGCTCACGAAGTCGAAGGCCAAGCTCGGTCAACTGCTTTGTCGCCACAGGGCTTGGGGCTTCGGTAAGAAGACAGGTCGCTCTTTGTGTTTTTGGGAAAGCAATAACATCACGGATTGAAGAAGATTTTGACATCAGCATAAGAATGCGATCAAGGCCAAAGGCAATGCCGCCGTGTGGCGGTGTTCCGTGTTCAAGGGCATTGATAAAGAAGCCAAACTGTTCCTTCATTTCTTCTTCGCTAAAGCCAAGAGCTTCAAACATCTTCTTTTGTGTTTCGCCATTGTGAATACGGATTGAGCCGCCGCCAAGCTCTGAACCGTTCAGCACCATGTCATAGGCTCTTGCCTTGGTATTGGCTGGATCGGTGACCATGCGTTCAAAGTCGCCGTCTTGCGGAGAAGTAAAGGGATGGTGACAAGCTGTATAGCGTTTTTCGTCTTCATTGTATTCATAAAGGGGGAAGTCAGTAACCCAAAGGAAATTCCACAAATCGTCAGGGATAATGTCCATGCGCTCGGCCAAATGCACACGCAAATTGCCAAGGGTATTGTGCACCATTGAAGGCTCGCCCGCTTGAAAAAAGACAATATCGCCAAGCTCAAGGCCAAGGGCTTTTGTGAGTTTTTCACGAATGGGATCAGCAAGGAATTTGGCTATGGGCGATTGCCATTCATTTTCACGAATTTTGATCCACGCAAGGCCTTGCGCACCGTAAATTTTGACAAAATCGGTAAAGCCGTCAATGTCTTTACGGCTAAATTGCTCGCCACCAGGCACACGAATAGCCTTGACCATACTGGCCGTATTGAAGAGGGTAAATTCAGATTCTGCAACAATATCAGTAACATCAACAAGCTTCAAATCAAAGCGTGTGTCTGGCTTGTCAAGGCCATAAGAATTGATAGCTTCTTCATAGCTCATGCGCACAAAGGGGCGGGGGATATTCACACCAAGGCATTTTTCAAAAACATGGCACATAAGACCTTCAGCCATGCTCATAACGCTTTCCTCAGAAGCAAAGCTCATTTCAATATCGATTTGCGTAAATTCTGGCTGTCTGTCGGCTCGCAAATCTTCATCACGGAAGCATTTTACAATCTGAAAATAGCGATCAAGGCCGGCCATCATACAGAGCTGTTTAAAGAGCTGTGGAGATTGCGGAAGAGCAAAGAAAAGGCCGTTATTCACACGGCTTGGCACGAGGAAGTCTCTTGCGCCTTCGGGGGTGGACTTTGTAAGGAAGGGCGTTTCTACCTCAAGAAAATTGTCATCAGCAAGATAGGTGCGCACAGCTTGCGCTACTTGGCTGCGAAGGATCATGTTGCGAGCGATATGCGGACGGCGCAAGTCCAAAAAACGCCACTGCAAGCGCAAATTTTCGCTCACATCAATGCGTTCTTCTATTTGAAAAGGCGGGGTCTTTGCAGTATTTAAGCATTTCCACTCTGTAACAACAACTTCGATTTCACCTGTCGGCATGGTTGAATTTTCCATACCTTCTGGGCGTTTACGCACAAAACCCTTAATGGCAAAGACATATTCAGAACGCAAAACATGAGCATTTTCATGCGCTTCTGGGGCAAAGTCAGGGCTAAAGACAACTTGTGTTAAGCCGTACCTGTCTCGCATATCAATAAAGATAAGGCCTCCATGATCTCGGCGGTATTGCACCCAGCCCATGAGGCAAACTTCTTGGTCAATGCTTGCCGCAGTGAGGTCTCCGCAGGTGTGCGTGCGTGTCCAGTCGCCAAGAGGCTCGATGCTGTTTTGTGCCAAGGTGGCGGCGTTTTCGATGTTTTGTGTTGTCTTGTCCATGACTTTTCCTTGTTCGGGTATTTTTAGCAATTTTTGTTATTGCAGCTTTTAGAGCTTTGAAGCGATATAATCCGCAATGGCCTCAAAAGAAAGGCTTTCTTGTTCTCTGGCGTCCATATTTTTGACCGTGCCTTTTTGTGTGGCGATTTCGTCCTCACCAAGAAGGACCACAAAGCGGGCCTGCAATTTGCCTGCCTGACGCATGAGGCTTTTTGTTGAGCGTGCAGTAAAATTCATTGTGCCGCTTAGGCCTTTTTGGCGCAAGGCTTGACACAATGTAAAGGCCGCTGTCTTTGCTTTTTCATCCTTTCCTTCAAGCAGGGCAATAAAGAAATCGGGACGGTGAAGCTCTTCCCCAGCTTCTTTTTTGGGCATGAGCATGGCAAGACGCTCCATACCGCAAGCAAAGCCGATGCCCGCCACATTGTCCCCGCCCAGCTGGGCAACAAGGCCGTCATAGCGACCGCCGCCGGCGACAGTTCCTTGTGCGCCGATGGCGTCAGAAATACATTCAAAAGTGGTGCGACAATAATAATCAAGGCCACGAACCAAGCGAACGTCGTGAAAATAGGCGACATTTTCAGCCTCAAGCAAGCGACAGACTTCGGCAAAATGGCTCTTGCATTCTGAGCAAATATGGTCAGAAAGCTTTGGGGCATTAGCTGTAAGTTTTTTGCAAGAAGGCACCTTACAGTCAAGCACGCGCAAGGGATTGTTGTCTTTGCGTCTGATGCAGTCGGTGCAGAGTTCTTTGGCGTCGAGATTTTGTAGCCAAATTTGCAGTATTTTATTGTATTCTGGGCGACATTTTTTGCAACCCAGTGAATTGATATGCATCTTTGTTTCAGATATGCCAAGTTCTTCAATAAAGCGAGACACCATACAAATCATTTCTGCATCAACAGCCGGCTCTGTTCCACCAAGGCATTCGCAATTTATTTGATGAAATTGACGTAAACGGCCTTTTTGCGGTCTTTCATAGCGAAACATAGGCCCGTGTGTAAAGAATTTGTGAACACCTTCTTCATGCCTGTCTTTTTGAATAAAAGCACGAATAACACCGGCAGTCGCCTCTGGGCGCAAGGTGAGCGAGCGACCTTTTTTGTCAGGAAAGGTGTACATTTCTTTTTGTACAACGTCGGTTTCTGTGCCTATTCCACGCACGAAAAGTTCGGTATACTCTGCTATAGGTGTGCGCAATTCTTCATAGCCATAGAGGCCAAAATGCTTTCGAGCGATTTCTTCTATGCGTGTAAAAACGTGGCTTTCTAGGTGGAAGAGATCGGCAAAACCCTTGATTGATTGATAGCTACGACTCATGAATGCTTTCCTAAAAAAATGACTTGAAACAATTAAGGACGCCAGAGAATACAGGCATTTTCTTCATATGTCAATTTATAAAAGGCCTAAAAATCCCCCAAAATGCCTTATTCTATGCTTTTTGTGTGTAAAAAAAATGATTTTCAGACATGTGCAGACTTGCGAAAAAAAGTCTTTTATGTTACTTTGCAAGAAATCTTGTAGAAATTTAGCCACACACCATTTTTCCAACTGTCTAAGGAGGACGCAACACATGACCGATGTCACGTTTAAGGGAAAGAGTTTTGAAGTGGATGAAGACGGTTTTTTGCTTCGCTTTGAAGATTGGTGCCCTGAGTGGGTAGAATTTGTCAAAGAATCTGAAGGAATTTCAACGGTTACCGATGACCATCAAAAAGTCATTGCTTTCTTGCAGGAATATTATCGCAAAAACGGTATAGCACCCATGGTGCGCATCCTTTCAAAAAATACAGGTTTCAAACTCAAAGAAATCTATGAGCTCTTTCCTTCTGGCCCTGGAAAAGGGGCTTGTAAAATGGCTGGCTTGCCAAAGCCCACTGGCTGCGTATAAATTTTGGTATGCCCCATTGCTGAACAGTACATGGGGTTTTTTTTCATCTGGAGAGTTTCTGTGTTGCGTTTTTTAAAGCTTCATTGTGCTGCCTTCGCTGTCTTTGCAGGAATAATTTTCTTGCAAGGGCTCTGTCTGCACATTGTTGCCCACGCAGCGATAGCCAAAGAACACTTTAGCGAAACAAGAACTCTTGACGAAGTCCATCTATACAGCAAGAACGAGTCTCTTGTTATAGACGTAAGATTTCCTATTTTTGAACAAGAAAAAGTCAATGAAGACATAGAGCTTTGGGTTTTGGCCTATGTCAAAAGATTTTCAGAAGAATTTGAAGACGTACCACGCCTTCTTGATGTGCCCTATGACCTTTTGATAAACTACACAACGGCCTATCCCTCGGCAAATATCGTAAGCATCGCCCTAGAAATCGCCTCTTACACCGGCGGCGCACACGGCAATCTTGAAATTGTCACCATGACCTACGATCTAAAAAATGCCGCCCTGCTAGAACCTCTCGATTTCTTTCAAGAGCCAACAATGGCCCTCGAACTGATGAGCCGCTTTTCTTACAATTCATTAAGCAATTCGCTCGGCAATCTATCAAGAGAGTATATCCTTCGTGAAGGCACAGAAGCTGCCCTAGAAAACTACTCTGCCCTCATGCTCACACCAGCCGGCATCCGCATTTACTTCCAGCCCTACCAAGTAGCGCCCTGGTCTGCCGGCACACAAATTGTTAATGTGCCCCTAGACTTCCTCGAAGAAGCAAAACCAAAGCTTGTTTTTTGGGGAAAATGAGTGCCTGCGACGGTAAATTTTTTTTGAGAAGAGCTTTTCTAGCCCCACTCCCACTACTCCACAATCACATAATCCTCTTCGCCTGCATATCCCTCAACCGTACCAACTACCCATGCACCATCGCCACCGTCTTCAAGGCGGGCAAGCGCTTCTTTAGCATCTTTTTCAGGCACAGCCATTAGCAAGCCGCCAGAGGTTTGCGAATCAAAAAAGAGGCTTAGGCGCACATTGTCTTCAGAATTGCTAGTCGAAAAATCAATAGAGTGGCGGCATTTATTTAAACCATACTTCCTGTTAGCATAGCTTGCCGCAGGGATAAAGCCTTGTGCCGCAAGCTCTGTTGCGCCGTCCATAAAAGGTATGGCGTCAAGAAAGAAGCGCAAGGTGCATTGTGAAGCCTCAGCCATTTCCGTGGCATGCCCTCCAAGTCCAAAGCCTGTAATGTCTGTGGCGGCTTTGATGTTCATCTTGCGCATAACAGATGCCGCATTGCGGTTTAGTCTTGTCGCCCAAAGGGCAAGGGTCTTTTCATAGGCTTCAACATCACCAAAATCGCCATTGATCGCTGTTGCCAAAACACCAGAACCAATAGGCTTTGTCAGCACAAGCACGTCGCCTTCTTTAAGTGCGTCATTGCGTGTACATTTTTTTGGATCAATATAGCCTGTCACAGAGAGGCCGTATTTTATGCTGGCTTCTTCTAGTGTATGCCCGCCAGCAAGGACACAATCGGCATCATTGAGCATAGAAATGCCCCCAGCCAAAATCTCTGAAAGCAAGGCTGTGGGTTCACTGCAGGTCGGAAAAGAAACAATGTTCATTGCCGACCAAGCCTCACCGCCCATAGCATAAATATCCGACAAGGCATTGCAAGCCGCAATGCGTCCAAAAGTATAGGGGGAACGACTGATAGGCGCAAGGACATCGACACTTTGCACAAGGGCAAAGCCCTCTGGTACAGAACGCAAAAGAACGGCGTCTTCATTGTGCTGAGTGCCATACAAAAGACGAGCCTCATTGTCGTGAGCTTTGGGGAGCGAGCGAAGAACATGCGCCAGAACCTCGGGCGCGGTTTTAAGGCCTCAGCCCACTGCCGATGTGATGGTGCGGCGAAATTGCAATGCCATGAAATTATCCTTTAAAATCGAACCTCAAAGAGAGCAATAGCCTAAAAACTCTCTCAAGAAAATCAAACTTCCCTTAGGCTACGGCTGGGGTGCTCATGGTTCTTGAGGTGGCCATGATGTGCATTTCGTGCGGATCGAGGATAAGGATTACGCTACCGTCTCCAAGGATTGTTGCACCCGAAATACCACGCACATCGCCAAGGTATGAGCCAAGAGGTTTGATGACAATTTCTTGTCTTTCTAGCAAGCTATCGACAACAAAGCCGACTCTTCTTTCGTTATTGTGGATAACGACAACGGAGAGTTCGTCATCATCGAGCACTTCTTTCTTTGGCAGGCCGATGAGTTCTGAGAGTTCAACAACACCAAGCACTTCACCACGCAGGGTAACAGCTTTGCGATCATTAATGATATTGATTTGGTCTGGTGAAATCTTTGTTGTTTCGGATACGGCATCAAGTGGAATGGCATAAGTTTCGTTATCGACAGTGATCATGAGGGCGTCGATAATAGCAAGGGTAAGCGGGAGCGAGAGCGTAAAGCGGGTACCTTTTCCGAGTTCAGAGGAAATGGCGATGCTTCCTTTGAGATTTTTGATATTTGTGCGCACAACGTCCATGCCTACGCCACGTCCAGAGATGTCAGTGATTTGTTCGGCGGAGGAGAAGCCCGGGGCAAAAATGAGTTCCATGGCTTCACGATCGCTTAGGAGCTTGGCTTCTTCCATGCTCATAAGGCCTTTGCGGACAGCTACGCCACGCAAAATTTCTGGATCAAGGCCTTTGCCGTCGTCTTCGATTTCAATGGAGACGGAATTGCCACGGTGATAGGCACGCAAGGTTACATGTCCTTTGCCGGGCTTTCCTTTGGCTAGGCGATCGGCTTCGGACTCGATACCGTGGTCGACAGCATTACGAATAAGGTGAACAAGCGGGTCACCGATGACTTCAACAACGGACTTATCGAGTTCTGTCTCTTCGCCTTCGAGAACAAGTTCAACGGCTTTTCCGCTTTTGCGTGAAAGGTCACGCACAAGGCGCGGGAAGCGAGAGAATACGCTGGCCACAGGAACCATGCGCACCTTCATTATGGTGTCTTGCAAGTCATCAGAAATGCGTGCCATAGCGTAGGTGGTTTCAGAGAGGTCTTGTGCGATAAGGCTAACGGCATTTGTGTCAAGATCGCCTTCAAGACGTCGCGCCAACATGGTGTAGCGGTTTCTGTTAATGATAAGTTCACCAATAAGGTTCATCAAGTGATCAAGTTTTTCATGGTCAACACGAATGGTTGAGGAGGCCTTGTTTTCGGCGTCTGCGGGCTTTCCATCAGCGGCTTTTACGGGCGCAGCCTTAGCTTCTGCAGCGGCTCTTTGTGCGGCGGCCGTTCTTTTTGGCCCGCCTTTTGGAGTTCCGCCTTTTGAAGCTGAGGTAAAGGTTTTGGCTGCTGGGGCTGGAGCAGGTTTTGGCGCTTCTGTTTTGGCTTCGGGGGCGGGCTTTGGCGCTTCTGTTTTGGCTTCTGCTTTGGCAGGTTCAGGCTTTGCTTCAGGGGCCTTTGCGGGCTGTTCTGCTGCTTCAGCCTTGGGCGCTTCTGCTTTAGTTTCTACTGGTGCAGCGGCCTTTGGCTCTGCTTTCACTGCAGCAGGCTTGGCGGCGGTTTTGCTTTGTTGTGCATCAAGAACATAAGGCTCACCAGATTCTTCACGCAATTTCTTCACTTGGCCTTCATACATTTCTTCAATAATACCGACTTCTTGGCTAAGAATGTCGAGCATGATTGAGAAATCCATATCGGCTTCACGGGCTTTGTCAACAAGGCCGGCGGTGATTTCTGAATAGCTGGCAATATCGGCAAATTCCATAAATTTTGAAGCGTTTTGAATGGCTACCAAAGAACGGAAAAGAGCGTCAACCATTTCGCTTTTGCTGGCATCTATGCCGAGTTCGGCAAGAGCCACACGAATGATGGCCATTTGTTGTTTGACTGTTTTGTGATAGGCGTCAAGGTCATCGCCTTTATTGTTGAGCCCAAGATCAGCGACTTGTGGCAAGAGGGTTTCTGTTTTGCCCTGTGCTTGTGGCTGTGTTTCTTCTTGTGTTGGCACTTCTTCGCTTTCTTGTGCGGCTGCTTCTTCTTTTGCTCCATTTTGCGAAACAAAGGATTCTGGCAGAGCGATTCTCTCGCCAGCAACAGCAGCCTGCAAACAAGCAAGCATCTCACTAACGTCAAAAGGCGTAATCGCAATAGCCGCTGGGTCGATAGCGGTTACCAAGGCATCGGTCATATCCACAACAAGAAGAAGCAAGTCGATAAGTTCAAAAGAAACTTCTTGTTCTCCGTGGCGGATTTTATTGAGCAGTGTTTCGGCTTCGTGGGTCAGCAGATTGAGTTCGTTTAGGCCAATAATCCCGCTATTGCCTTTCATGTTGTGGAAATAGCGGAAAAGGTCATTGACGTGTTCGCTGTCAACTTCATCAGCTCTTTCGAGTTCTAAGAGCCCGGTTGTGAGATTGTGAATGGTTTCGCGAGCTTCATCCATAAAATCGCGCAAATGGCCTTCACCAAAGGCTGTGAGGGCATAACCGTCAAGACGGGGCAAAGAATCAACCCATTCTCTTGCGGTCATGGGGGCCTTTTGCTTTCCGCTGTCATTATTTGCCGTGTCGTCAACATCGGCTATGACTTCGGCGTCGGCGATTTCTTCTGGCTGTGGGGCGGCCTCAGTATGTAGCTCTTCTGTTGTATTTGCTTCTGTATATTCGTCATCTTCTGGGTGATTTTCTTGTGTAGGCGCAGCAGTAGGCGCACCAGAACCACCAGATCCGCCGGGCATGAGTTCGTCTAAGAGGTCACACAAAGAATCGATATCAACATCGCCTTCGCTCCCTATACTGTCGATATTTTCAATCATTTGGCGCAGAGCGTCAGTTGAAGAAAGAATGGCGTCCATGATGTCTGCGCTAACAGCGATGGTGCCTTTGCGCAATTCATCAAGGATATTTTCAGCCTTGTGCGCAAGGTGGTTGATCTTTGGCAAGCCCAAAAAACCAGACGCACCTTTTAGAGAATGCATAGGGCGGAAAATATCGTTGAGCAAGCCCAAGTTGTCTGGGGCTTTTTCAAGCTTGAGTAAGTTTGGCTCAAGTGTCTCTAGGTGTTCTTTTGCCTCTATAATAAAATCGGCAAAAATTTCAGAATCATTAAATTCTTGACCCATAAAGCAAACCTCTTTTTCTTCAGTCAATACAGCATTATACTACAAAAGACCAGCTTATGCAAGCCATAACTATTATCCAAGCAACATCTTGATATTACGAACCAATTGCTTTGGTTCTGTTGGTTTTACTATATACAAATTTGCTCCAAGCGCCATACCTTTATTGATGTCTGCCTGATCGCCTTCTGTTGAAAGAATAATGATGGGTACATTTTTATAGGCGCTTTGCTCACGCAGGCTTTGGATAAAGGTAAAGCCGTCCATGCGAGGCATATTGATGTCTGATACAATCAAATCAACACGTTCCATGGAATACAATTTTTCAAGACCGTCAAGGCCGTCAACGCCAAAGGTCACTTGAAAGCCTTCTGCACTAAGCACAAAGCCCACGAGATTACGTATTGTTTTGCTATCGTCTACAACCAAAATATGCTTTTCCATTTTTTGCTCCATATTCAAAATTCTGACAAAAAAGCCTTATCAAAATTCTCTATTTATGCCTATTGCAAAATTGTTGCCACAATGCGATCAAGAGAAATGAGGGGGAGGATTTCTTTTCCTTGAATGCAAAGTGCTGAAATGTGTGTTTCGTTTACGCCAAAGCTTTGTGCCAAGTCCCATCTCATATCTTCTTTTTTTACAGAAAGCATAGATTCGAGATTATCAAAATATAAACCAAACTGCAAACCCTGACTTTGGCAAATGGCGATATAGGGCGGAAGCTCAATAGCCTCTTCTTGTACTGTGTTTTCGTCTACTTGTTGCTCAAGGCTTTCAGGCTTCATGAGTTTTGAAATCATGACAAGGGGCGTTACTCTTTGGCGAACATTAACAAGGCCAACAGCGGCAGACGACATCATTGGCACTATCGTTGGTTTTGTCGCACGCATAAGCTCTATAACGGCAAGAGCTGGCAAGACCACACTTTGCCCCTCAACATTAAGGCGCATAAGGGCGCTTTCTTCGTCCTTTTGAAGCTTCGTATCCCATGAACTTTTTGAAGGACATTGTGTTTTTTCAAGCTCTTGTGCAAGTTTGCATTCTTTTTCTTCTCTTGCTTTGGCCTCATCAAGCAAAGCCTTACAGCCACAAGCGACAAGCATATCGCTCATTTGTGGTGAATGGCTTTCTGAAATGTCTGGCAAAGTGCTTGCGTCAAAATTTTTCATAAAGCCTTTGTGTTCTGCATCATCAGACAAAAGGCCAATATATTTTTCTAAAAAACGCTTTTCTGCTTCGCTAAAATCAAAACCTTCATCAAAACCTTCTGGGCTTGCTTCCCAAATTTGCTCTTCAAAGTATTCTATTGGAGACTTGGCCATAATGTATTTACTTCCTGTGCTAAAGTGTCATAAGCCAAAGCGCCTCGGCTTTTGGCATCTACAGAATAGACAACTGTCCCTAAGGCGCTCGCTTCACGGAAGCGTGTGTCTATGGGGATATAAGTTTCAAAAACCGCTTTTTGCATTTTTTTGTACACCAAATGCAAAACACGAGAACAAGCAAGAGCCCTTTTGTCATACATGGTGGGCAATGCTCGATATTCAAGTGGCTTTTCACGAGCTTTATTCAAGACATAGATGGTATTGAACAAAAGTTTAAGCCCGTGCAAGGCCAAAAAGTCTGTTTGTATTGGAATGATAAGGCCGTCAGCCGCCATAAGGGCATTTGCAAGCAAAAAGCCCATGTGCGGCGGGCAGTCTATCAATATATATTCATATTTTTCAAGGTAAGGCTCCAAGATATTTTGTAAAACAAGGCCTCTTTCTGCTATACCCCGAAAACATTCTTCAAGCTCTTCAAGCTTTGTGTCGCCAACAAGCATATCAAAAGAACCTGCGGGAATATGGCGCACGCTTTCGTTCCACACCATGCGTGAGGGGACTTCGTTTTTTGCCAAGGCGGCTAAGAAGACATCGTGCAGGGTCAGTAAGTGTTCATGCGGGTATTGACGCAGGTGAATAGAGGCGCAAGTATGCGGGTCTATGTCAAGCAATATCACACGCTTACCCATTTTTGCAAGGGCTGCGCTTAGGGTGACAGCCGTTGTTGTTTTGCCAACTCCACCTTTTTGATTTGCTACAGCGATAATCTTTGCAGCCATTGTATCTTTTTCCTTTTATATTTTTTTGGCATTAAGCTTTTATTCTTGTTTGCGGTACACAATACAGCCTGTGTGATGCTCTGGCTTAAAGGCACGAGAAACATTGTGCAAGGTTTCTGAGTGACCAATAAGCAAGTCTCCCCCTGGCAATAAATTGTCATAAAAAGCACCGATAACGTGTTTTTTCATCGCTTCATCAAAATAAATGATCACATTGCGACAAAAAACAATATTTGAAGCCTCAAGGCGCTTTAATGCCAATTTATCGTTCAGATTGATATGAGAAAAAGCCACCAATTTTTTAACATTTGGCTTTACGGTATAGGTTTTAAGATTTTTTGTGAAGTATTTTGTGACAATGGCTGGAGGCGTTGTACGAAGCGCGTATTCGCTGTATTCGCCTTTTCGTGCAAGGTCAAGAACGGCCTCTGAAAGATCATTTGCCACTATTTTTATATCCCAAGTCAAAAGCTCTGAACCAAGCACCTCATTGATAATCATGGCGAGGGTATAAGGCTCTTCACCAGAAGAACAACCCGCAGACCAGATACGCAATTTCTTTCTGCCGCCTTTTGCTCTTGCTTTGTCAAGTGCACGAGGAAGAACAACTTTTTGAAAGACTTCAAGCTGTGGGGGATTGCGGTAAAAGCTTGTTTCGTTGGTGGTGACCGATTCAAAAAGCTTTGTCATTTCTTTTTGTCTGTTGGCATCAAATCGCAGATAATTATAATATTCTGCATAGCTTTTTAATTGCAAAGCACGAAGACGTCCAAGCAGACGATTTTCTACAAGATAGCGACGGTTATCGGCAATATAGATTCCGCATTTATCATAGATAAAGGTGCGCAAGAGCGTGAATTCTTCCGTCGTGATGGTCGGCTTTTTTGCCTCTGTCAGAGATTTTGAAAAAAGTGCCATTAAGATAGTTCTCCTATATCTCCACGCATATAATCAAGGGCAAGAGAGGCCGAGTGTGCAATCTCTGGCTCATCATGGCCCGCAAGACCCAAGAGAGTATGGAAGGCCAAATCGCCTCCAAGTATCCCAAGCACCTTGATAATTTCTATTTGCACAAGGACTTCTTCATTTTGTAAGACTTCAACAAGCAAGGGAACGGCCTCGACATCGTGAAAAAACTCAAAGCCTTCAGCAGCTCGAATGCGCACCCAAGGGTCTGCGTCTTTTAGGGCTTTTTTGATGTGATGCAAAATCTCTTCATAAGGAAAACGACAAAGATTTTCTGTGGCCATAAGACGCACGTCTCTGTTCTCATCTTCTAGGCATTTCTCAAGTATTTCTAGGTGTTTTTGTGTAAGCTCTTCGGGGCGCAAAATCGATTGCAAGGCCATTTTGCGAATGCTTGCTTCTGATTCAGAAAGCATAGAAACAAGGTCTGCAAAATAATGAAGAGGGTCAAGCTCGCCCATGGCATAAATGCCCATAATACACTTCATAAGGTTTTCATCTTGCGCAAGGCGGGCAAGTCGATCGTTCATGCTTTTATCTTGCAAGCCAAGACAAGCGTTAAGGGCGGCCTCTTTGACATCGTCAAGGGGGTGTTCTAAATAGGCAAAGAGCGTATTTGCCGTATTTTTCGCACGCGCTTTTTGCCCAAGAAAGAACAATACGCTCTTGATCACTTGGCTGTCGCTGTGTCTGTCGATGATATCGATGGCGTCATTTGTAAAGCTTGCGTCAGCATGTTCAGAGATTTTTTCCATTGCAAGGCGCTGCTCTTCAATCTCCATACGCCAAAAAGCTTTGTACAAAGCTTTTACGCAGTCTTGCCCGCCGATAATTCCGCAAGCTTCAATACTGCAAACAACAAGACTTGGTTCTTTTGATTTAAGACCTTTTGCAAGAACAGCAACATTGCCAATCTTTGCCAAACAATCAACAATAAGGTTCACTTTATCAGCGTCACGGACAAGGTCCATTTTTTTGGCATATTGCAAAACAGCTTCAGCGCCTTCTGGGCTAGCAAGCTCTGCAAGGCCTTCTAAGATAATGGGAAAATCATTGCCAGCATCGTACAAGGCGTCGATAAGATAAAAGCGAAAACGCTCAAGGGCCTCTTCTCCCAAATAACTAAGGGAAGAGGTGCCTAGAATTTGAAGAATGGCTTCAATGGCTTTATTGCGCAGAGGTCCTTCAAGATCGTCAAGGCGATCAAGCAAAATGGGTGCTGCCTTTACATTGTCCATTTCACCAAGGGCGTCAATAATGGTAAAGGCTACAAGAGGGGAAACACTGTCTAAGCTTTCTATGAGAATATCGACACAAGAATCGTCTTTGATGCTGGCAAGGGATTCAATAGCCGAAAATTGCACCCATTCTTCTTCGTCTTTAAGCGCAAGGCGCAAGACTTCTGCAGCCTCAATAAAACCAAGAGAGCCAAGGGAGCTTGCTGCCTGCTGGCGCACATTGACGGCGGCATCAGATGTAAGGCTTTCGCCCAAAGCGATCATGCCTTGCATAGAATTGGACGAACCCAAAATATCTGCCGCAAAAATACGGATATCGACATCTTCATCCTGCAAAAGTTTTATGAGCGAGAGTACATTGTCAGAAGCAATTTCGCGCAAAATGTCCATTGCCGCATTGCGGACTGGGACATGTTCTATCCGTAAAAGCGGGATAAGTCTGTCGACAACCTCAGCACCCCTTATCGCACGCAAGGCTGCTTCGGCAGCTTCTTGAATCCCCAAATTTGCACTTTGAAGGTGTTGCACAAGATAGGGTATGGCTTCAAGAAGTTTTCTTTCACCTGCCTCAAAACAAACCGCTCTCGTAAATTCGCTATTTGATGATTTCAGGTGCTTTAAGAGTTCAACATTGTCCATTTTTACACTGTTTGTCATGGCTTTATTTCTCCCAATGCTTGTCGACTATTTTTTATACAAAGACTGCATAAGCGCATTGGCCAAAGAGTCAAGGGGCAAGACTTCATGAGCGAGTTTTGCATCAACGATAGCTTTTGGCATCCCATAAACAACACAAGAAGCCTCGTCTTGGGCCAAGATATAGCCACCTTTTTCTCGCAAAGGCTTTATCCCCAAGAGTCCATCGCTCCCCATGCCCGTAAGTATCATGCCAACAGTTCGAGAAGGCACAGCCTTTGCTAAGCTCTCAAACAAAACATTTGCGCTGGGTTTGTGTAGGGCGTCTGCTGGCTCACCAACAACCGACAACACAGGCAAGGGCCCTTTCATGTCAACCCTTAAATGCTTGCCGCCAGGTGCAACATAGGCCACACCAGCCGTGATTGGGTCGCCATTTTCTGCTTCTTTTACACGAATTTTACACACAGAATCGAGCCTCGCAGCAAAAGGCCCTGTAAAAGCAGCTGGCATGTGTTGAGCAATAAAAATACAGGCGGGAAAATCTGCTGGCAAGGCAGAAAGCAATTTTTGAACAGCTGGCGGACCGCCCGTTGAAACTCCTATGCCGACATAATCGCGCACTCGCCTGGCCTGTTGTACTGGCGCCGTCACAGGCTTTACAGAAATAGTTGAAGCAAAGACACGTTTTCTTAGAGGAAAACGTTTTACATGCTGGACAACTGTATGAATTTTAAGACACAGATCGTCGCCCATTTTTTCGGTATTTTTTAGGCCAAGGGAGTCGTATTTTGGCAAATAATCCATCGCTCCGTATTCAAGAGCCTTTAAGGTGACCTCTGCCCCTTCTTTTGCCAGCTGCGAAACAAAGATAACTGGCAAAGGCATTTCGGCCATGATAACTTTTAGGGTCGAAAGGCCGTCACGCTTTGGCATTTCCATATCAAGCGTGACAACATCGGGCTTTAATTCTCGAATGCGATCTAAAGCTTCATCGCCATTACACGCAACACCAACAACGGTGATTCCAGGGTCTTTATCCAGGATTTGACGCATAAAATTGCGGAAAAACATTGAATCGTCAACAACAAGTACCTTTATCAAAACGCAACCCCTACAACAAAGTTTTTGTATCAAATCAGTAAAATAACAAAGCCTTAGAAATAATATAGCCGACAAAAGGCCATATCGTCAAGGATACAAGACCCATGGACAAAATTTGCAAGCAAAATCAAGCAAAAGCCAAAAGCCTTTGCTTTAAGAACTCTTGCAAGTCGGTTTTTTGTGGCAGATTTTCAAGGGGAAGCTCTGCCCTTGCCATGGCTTCATGCCCTCCCGCAAGGCCAAATTCTCCAAAGGCCTCACTCGCAAAAGTGCCGACATTTATAGACAGGCCGTCACTGCGAAAAATCACTATCAAATATCCATCGGCTATACCGCCAACAGCCACCCAGCGCAAGCCATGCACCTTTGTGAAAAAATCGGCAAGCACCACCAAAATATCGGCGCTTTCCACCTCATCAACATAGGCTATCTTGCCCTTCTTGCAAAGCTGCAAAGACTTTATCGCTTTGGCAAATTCCGGCAACCATTCGGGCAAGTATTCACTGCGCACAATACGCAAAAGCAAGGCAGGATCAGCCCAAGTGTTTAAAGCATGATAGGCTCGCAAGTCTGCCACACCAAGGCCACGAGTAAGAGCCGCAGTGTCAGTGCGAATGCCATACAAAAGAGCTGTTGCCAAACTAACAGAAGGCTTTATTTTTGCTGTACGCATATATTCAAAGAGCATGGTGCTTGTCGCCCCATAAGCAGGACGAATATCAGCATAATCAGCATCAGCGGGATTGTCCGCCTGCAAGGGATGATGATCAATCACACAAGAAAAAGAAATACCAGAAAATCTCACATGGTGATGGGCTTGAGAATCAACGAGGGCAAAGCGTAAAGGCTCATTAACGATGTTTTCGTCCCAATCTTCTATAGTTATGCTCAAATAGCGAAGCATGGCCAAATTGTCAGGACGCGCAATGCGGTTCACCGCCATAATGCGAACCTCTTTTACTCGACGTGAAAAAAGACGCTTCAAAGCCAAGGCCGAAGCGATCGCATCGGGATCGGCATTGATAAGCACTAGCCATGTATCTTCTTTATTACAAAGAGCGTACAAAGCGGCAAGGCGTTTTGCCCGTGAAGGGGGCATAATTTTCTCCTTGAAAAGAGACGAACAGAAAGACACACACCGCTTATAAAAGCAGCGTATAAGGCATATTAGCACAAAGTTCAAAGAAAACAAAGCACAAAATACCGACTTTTTCAAGATTTTTTCTAGATTTTTTACTTGTAAGTTCGCAATCCACCAAAGAAAAACTTTTCACCGCATTTTTTAAAAAAATTTTTTGAAAAAGTTGCTCTTCTTTGTGCTTTACGCCCACAAGACGCAAGAAAATATCCCCCTAAAATCCTTAAAGAAAAAAGCGTTTTGAGAACTTTGTAAAATGTGATAAAATGCGAAACCTTGTTTTGCAATGCTTTAGCATTGCAAGGCATAATTTTACCAAAAAACCAAAGACTTAACTAAGGGTGAACCATGATTGAAAAGCCTTCTGACCTCA
>CAYJIB010000006.1:0-6651 GCA_964370125.1 uncultured Desulfovibrionaceae bacterium | reverse complement strand
GGCCAATGCCCATCTTGTCCTCTCAAAACGTTATTTTAAGCATGACAAAGACGGACAAGTCTTAGAAGACGGACAAGGGCTTTTTTGGCGTGTGGCCAAATCCATTGCCGACGAAGAAGAAAAATATGCCGAAAAATCCACCTGGGAAGCCGACAAGCTCGCCAAGGCTTTTTATGACATGATGACAGATTGGCAATTTCTCCCCAATTCCCCCACCCTCATGAATGCCGGCACACCCATTGGACAGCTCTCTGCCTGCTTTGTCTTACCCATAGAAGACTCTATTGAAGGCATCTTTGACGCTGTAAAATACGCAGCTATGATCCACAAATCTGGCGGAGGCACAGGCTTTTCTTTCTCTCGCTTACGCCCCAAAGATTCTCGTGTTGGCTCAACAGGCGGTATAGCCTCTGGCCCTGTCTCTTTCTTGCGCATCTTCAATACCGCCACCGAACAAATCAAACAAGGCGGCACTAGACGAGGCGCAAATATGGGTATTTTACGTGTAGATCACCCAGATATCATTGATTTTATCAAAGCCAAAGAAAACGATGGCGACTTCAACAATTTCAATCTCTCTATCGCCATCACAGAAGACTTTATGAAGGCCGTTGAAAATGGCGAAGACTATCCCTTAATCGACCCAAGCTGCTCAAAACCTTGCGGCAGCTTAAACGCTCGTGAAGTCTTTGACCTCTTGACCGTCAAAGCTTGGCAAGGTGGCGACCCCGGCATTGTCTTTCTCGATCGCATAAATCGTGACAATCCAAATCCCGATCAAGGCGATATCGAAAGCACAAATCCTTGTGGCGAACAGCCTCTCTTGCCCTTTGAGGCCTGCAACCTCGGCTCTATCAATGTCTCTCGCTTCTTTGTCCCCAAAAAAACCGCCATCAATACTCCCTTGCAAAGAGCAGAAATGTGTATCGACTGGACAGAGCTTGAGCGCATTATTTTTCTTGCTGTGCGTTTTCTTGACAATGTCATCGACGCCTCGATCTTCCCCATTGAGCGCATCACCGAAATCGTCCACAGAAACCGCAAAATCGGTCTAGGCCTTATGGGTTTTGCTGACCTGCTCTATCAGTTGCGCATCCCCTATGACAGCTTAGACGCCATCAATCTTGCCGAAAGACTTATGGCCTTTATCCAAAGCAAAGGGCGTGAAGCTTCTGCCGAACTCGCCAAAGAGCGTGGGGCCTTCCCTTCCTTCCCTGAATCAAAACTCGCCAAAGACGGCTCGCTCCCTTTGCGCAATGCGACAATCACCACCATTGCGCCTACAGGCACTTTGTCCATTCTTGCTGGCTGCTCATCTGGCATTGAACCGCTCTTTGCCTTAAGCTTTACCCGCAATGTCATGGACGGCGAACAACTTGTCGAAGTCAATCCATATTTTGAAGAAGCCCTAAAAGACAATGAGCTTTATTCAAAAGACCTCTTGCAAGAAATCGCCAGCTCCAATGCCAGCATTAAAGATATTGAAAACCTGCCAGAAGAATTGCGCTCTGTCTTTGTAACCGCAATGGACATTGCCCCCGAATGGCATCTGCGTATGCAGGCCACTTTTCAGCGTTTTACCGACAATGCTGTTTCAAAGACCGTAAACCTCCCCTCAACTGCCACCGTCGAAGACATCTACAATATTTATTGGATGGCCTTTGAAGAGGGTTGCAAGGGCGTGACTGTTTACCGTGACGGCAGCAAAAGCACACAGGTCTTGACCACAAAAGCCTCAAAAGAAGCCGAAAAAGACAGCGTTTTCCCTTCTGCCCTACCAAGCAAGGTGCAAACACGTCCTGAAATCGTAAAAGGCTTTACACAAAAAGTCAGTACAGGCCTTGGTGAAATGTATTTCACCGTAAACGAACAAGACGGACGCCCCTTTGAAGTCTTTGTCACCATTGGAAAATCTGGAAACTCTATCACGGCAAAGGCTGAAGCCATCGGTCGCCTTGTTTCTCTTGCCTTGCGTTCTGGCATTAGCGTCTTTGACATTGTCTCCCAGCTTAAAGGCATCGGCGGAGAACATCCTATCTTCCAAAAGAAGGGCCTTCTCCTCTCTATTCCTGACGCTATTGCTTGGGTTTTAGAATCGCATTATCTTAAAGGGGCTGACCTTGCGGCTATGCAGGCACAGCGCACGAGCCTTGACAAAAATCTTTGCCCCGATTGTGGCCAGGAATTGACCTTCCAAGAGGGCTGTCATTCGTGTTATGCCTGCGCCTACACAAAGTGCGGCGGATAAAAATATGACGCTTGGTCGCACGTCCTGTGCGACACAAGCTCGAGCAAGCGTCGTCTGCGCCGAAAATAAATTTCGGCTAGCCTTTGGCTTGCTCCCCTGCGGGGCTCGCCCACTTCCTGTGGGCGCTTAGGTCGATCTTTTGCTTTTTGGATGCGTCAAAATGCAAAATCTCAGCCTAAATCAGAGCCTTGTTTTTTAGAAAAAAGTGCTTTTGCTTTTTGATGAATGAAAAGCAAAAGCTCGACCTTCCTAAAGGGCTTATTTTGAAGATGGTTTTTTTGTTTTTGGATGCGTCAAAAAGCAAAATCTCAACCTAAATCAGAGCCTTGTTTTTTGGGAATAAAAAGTAAAATCTCGACCTTCCTAAAGGGCTTATTTTGAAGATGGTTTTTTTGAAAAACAAAAGCCCTAAACTACACAAGCTCTTTAAGCAGGTGGGATATGTCCTTTTGCACAAGTGTCGACTGCGGCTCAATCTCTTTTGGCGCATGGAGGTCTTGTTGGCTCATATTTACGCTGACATAAAAAGCCTCTTTGTTTTGAGACGTCATTTGCCAAAAAGGAAACTTTATAATGCCTGGCGTATTGTAGCCAACACCAAGCTCAAGAAATAACACATCTTTTTGGGCATTTTCTCGCATACAATCTTCATATCTTTTTGCGGCCACAAACCAGCCCGCGTCTTGCACAAAAGCCCCGTCTTTTCGCAAATTTGTCGTCATTTCCTTGCCGCATCTTGGGCAATAAGGCACTAAATCTGAAGGAATTTTACAATCCTTTTGTCTTGCCACCATCTCATAAACAAGCTCTTTATTGTCATAGGTCACATCATGACAAGGAACAGAACATTGCAAAAGGCCATAATCGCCCTGCATATAAAACAATTTTTCCTTATCAAAGCCCGATTTTTGAAAAACATGATCAACATTTGTCGTTATAACGAAATATTCCTTGTCCTGAACCAGCTTGAGTAAATTGGCATAGGTGTCGTCAAGCTCTTGCTCATAACGATTGTAATAGATATGCCTGCTGAAATAAGCCCAAAATTCTTCTGGCGTCTTAAAGGGATAAAAGGCCGAAGAATACATATCGCGAAGGGCATATTTCTCAATAAAATCAGGGAAAAGACGCTGAAACCTCTCGCCAGAATACGAAAGGCCCGCCGCCGTTGAAAGCCCAGCCCCCGCCCCAATGACAATGGCTTCTGCCTTAGCGATACGCTCTTTTACGCGCTCAATCATCTTCAAGCAATCCTTTGTAAATTGTGTAGTCGATATCCTTGAAAACATTAAATATTACCTGCATTGTGCTTTGCTTTTCTTGCAAAAAGGCAAGGACAGTTTTGACGGCAATGTCAGCCGCTTCCTTATTTGGAAAGCAAAACTCCCCCGTAGAAATACAACAAAAAGCAAGGCTTTGTAAATTATTGTCAGTCGCAAGCTCAAGACAAGATCGGTACGAATTTTCAAGCTCTTTGCAATCTTTTTTTGTCAGCTCGCCATGAACAATAGGGCCAACGGTGTGAATGACATATTTGCTTGGCAAATTATAGGCCTTTGTGATCTTTGCCTCACCTGTTCTTTCTTTATGTCCCTGCTTTTGCATGATTTCATGGCATTCATTGCGAAGCTGCAAGCCCGCCATAGAATGAATGGCATTGTCAATACAAGCATGAGAAGGCACAAAACAGCCAAGCAAGGCGGAATTTGCGGCATTGACAATAGCGTCAACGGCCAATCTTGTTATATCGCCTTGCCAGATATAGAGCTGGCCATGCTTCTTTATGGGCGTCTTTGTGGGCATCTTTGTGGGCACAAGATCAGACAAGTGAACAATGCCCCTTTCTTTTGCTTCCTCTTGCAAAAAAACGTCTTGCAGGGCAAGAAAAGCATCATCTATGGGGGCAGGCGGTCGCACATTCATAAGAGAACGAAGCAGACGCCTTTGCTCTGTATAGTCGTCGCCAAAAAGCTGTGATTGAGATGCGTATTGCGGCATCTCTTTAAGCAGGGCAGCGTTTAAGGTCAGTAGTGCTTTGAGTTTTGTCATGGCATTGTCTTTTGCTAGGGTGTTGCGAATGTGTTTTTTTGAGCGAGAAAAGTCGCCCCCCCAAGCTTACATTTCTTCAGCCAACTGTTTTTCTAAGCTTTTTGTAATAAAGCGGTTAATACTCATGTTTTTTGACCTCGCAAAGGCGGCAACATGAGCGTATAAAGCAGGCTCTAGGCGAAGAGCAAACTTACTTTCTTTCTTTTTAGGCTCAATGTTGCGTGCTTTGCATTCATCTATAAATACTTTAATAGAAATGGCGCCCTCTTTTTTTAAGCCTTCAACATCGGGAGCATAGAAATCCGCACCACCGTTTAAGCCAATAAATTCGCCACGGAAAAGTTCGATTTCAGAATCATAACTGATAACGGCCTTGTAGCCATTGTCAAATTCCAAGATATTATTCATGCTTTACTCCATTGTCTTCTAGCCATTTGCGAATGGTCTGAAGCGCACCTTTATCTGTTGTTGGCTCGGGGTGAGGTCTATGAAAAATTCGCACTTGCCCGAATAAAAAAACACTTATCCTTGAACCTTCACGCTCAGAGATTTTTGCCCCAAGCGCAACAAGCAAAGCCTCAATATCTTTAAAATGGATATTGGCGGACAAAGGCTTGGTGAATATTTTACGCAAGGTCGAGCGATGTTTTTTGTTCATGGCTTAATAATATCATCATATGACATCATGTCAAGTCTTTGCTTTTTTGAGCAGCAAAAACCTTTTGCTTTTAACATTTCCCAAAAACAAAGCCCCACAAGTTTCCTTGCGGGGCTTCATAAAAGTGCTCGTCGTGCGCCATATCCACTAAGCCATGCTTCAGAGTTCTCAAGAGCTTTCTCTATAGCTGCCATGATGCTACTGGCTGGCATTCCTAAGCCCTTGGCAAGTTGAATAAGTGCTTCCACCCTAATGCCAGACTTACCCTGCTCAAAACAGCGTAGCCAAGCATAATCCACTTCAGCCTTTTTTGCCAAAGCGTAGCGACTTATGCCATCGAATAAAGTAAACACAAATTCCCTTCTTGATTAAGAGGCTAAAGTCCTACAATAAGGCCTTCTGCCTATACTGCTTATTCTTTGTCTAGTATGCGCCTTTCAGAAAGGCACGCTCACTCCAAACACCCCTACGGGGACGCCAGAAGCGAGTTCTGGCTTATTTTGCGTGGCGCATACAAAACGGCCTTGCATGGATTTATCCCAAATCCTGTAAGGGTAAAATATGTGAAAAATGGATAATTTTACAACAAAAAGCAAGTGATACGAAAAAGGGGCTTTGGCAAGATGTGGTAAGATGATGAGTCTATCCCTCCCTAAAAGTGGAGAAAGTAACAGCTGCTAAAATCAATTCACTTGAAAAAAGACACTATTTCCGTGCATTTTGATATTACACAAAAATAGTGCCATGCTTTTCTTTCGTGAAATCTTACATGCCTTATAGTTTACTGCCGACTATACATACAAAACGCTCATAATCAAGAATACATGTTTTTTCCTTATGGTATTTTCCTAATATTCCGTCAGATTGCAATTTTTTTAATGATTTGTTGAGCGATACTGGGTGTACACCTAAAAAATTCGCCAATTCCACTTGGCTTAAACGTGGTCTTGCATACACTTCGCCCTCATCTTTGAGCACATATTGTTGTAAAAAATTACAAATAAGTGCTCTAATACTATCTGAGCGTAAAAATATTCTTTGATTGATAAGTTTGAGCGTTTTGGCAGCAAAGCTTTGCAATAACGAAAGCGTAAGGTCGGGATGATGCGGCAAAAGTTTTGTATGCACCCATGTTTTGGAAAAAGCATAGAGGGTGCAGGGGGTATTCAAAATAATAGACGAATCGAGGCGATTATTTTCAGAAAAAATATTTTCCTCGCAGAGCAAAGCCGGCCCTTGGCTCTTCCCTAGTAGGCGTTCTTTTCCTTCTTCAGATATGGTTACAAGGCTGACCTCTCCTTTTTGCAAAAAATAAAGCCTACTTTCTCCCACACTACTTTCTTTTAAAATATGCCCTTTGCATTTTTCAAGCTTTACCCCTTCGTGAAAAACTGTTGCCCAAAGTTTCTCTAAATCATGTGTATTTGTTGTGGTGAGTAAGGTGTTTTTTTTCATGGTATACTCTTTTTTTAAATATTTTCCAAAAACTTAGCCTAGGCTAATTTTATTGTCAATTTTCTGCAGTAATGAGGAAGAAAGGGTAACACATAAATAGGAGGAAATATGTTTCCAGGCGTAAATATGCTCGACAGTATTTTTTGGATGATTTTTGGAGCCATGCAAATTCTTATTATAGCCGGAGGCTATGCATGGCTACAGCATTTTGGAAAAACCATAGCATGGTGGCAGATGGGCA
>CAYJIB010000005.1:37316-43973 GCA_964370125.1 uncultured Desulfovibrionaceae bacterium | reverse complement strand
AAACTTGCGAGGCGAATATCTTCCCCACCATAAGCCCCTAATCTCCCTCGAACAATAATACAAAGAAAGTGTACTTCTGAAATCAAGTTTACCTACGAAGTAAACATCCCTTCAAAAAATCACCCTAAAAAACCCAAAAACCTCGCCCACAAAGCAATCCACAACTCCACTTTACAAAGTGAGTGCATTCTTTTATTATACTTTTTTTATAAGGAAAAAACAAGAGCAAAAACAAAGGCACAAGACCACCTTTTCACAGCTCTTCCCTGTTAAAAAACTCTTTTCCATTGATATTACTTAACTTTACCCACATAATCAACATACATACTTCGAGGTTACCGTGCTTATTCATTGTCCTGAATGTCATTTTGATCGCCAAGTTGCCATAGAGTCTATCCCACCAACAGCCGTCAATGTTACCTGCCCACGCTGCAAACACCGCTTTCGCTTCAGAGAACTGCCAGAAGATGCAAATGCACAAACAAACGAAGTTCAAACTCTAGTAGAAGGAAACGAAGGCCAAACACCTTTGCAAGAAACAAAAAACCTTGTGTCTGAGCTTGAAACAGACGACAAATCAAATAACGAAAATTTTCATGAAAATCTTCCACAACACGAAGGCGACGACCCCCTGCCTCCAAATGCTCAAATTTTCACTCAAGAGTCTGAAAAAATCGACACAAAAGAAAGTCCTGAAAAAGAAGAGCAAAAATCTCCTCTTTTAAGCAAGATCGAAAGCTCAAAAGAAGCAAAATCCAATGAACTGCCAAAAAACAAAGAAGAAGCACCAAAAAAAGCTTCTTTCTTTGATGGCCTTATGAAAAATGTACAAGAAAAAATTTCAGAAGCAAAACAACAAAAAAATACCTTAAAAGATGAAGAAATACAAGCTAATACCAAGGACAATTCCTCACCTGTCTATACAAATACAAGCAACACTGAAGAAGACAATCTTAACGATGAAGCAATAATCCCTTGGGAAGCCCCTGAAAAATACGGTTATGTGCAGGCTTTTATCCAAACAGTCCTTATGGTAATGTTTTCACCAGCCGCTTTTTTTGGCCAGCTTCGTTATGCCCTTGCTCCACTGTTGCGCCCCATTATTTTCTTTATGTTGCTGGGTATCTTTCAAAGCCTTGTCGAATATCTTTGGTATTCTGTCAGCATGGGAATGCTCGCACAAAACGCCGTTGACCCACAAGTGCAAAGCCTTATTGACAGCCTCAACAGTCAAATTTCCTTGCCGATGACCCTGCTTATGTCGCCAATAAAACTTGCCATGCAGCTGGCCTTCCTTACGGGCATTATGTATCTTATGATACGCCTTGTTCAGCCAGAACGTGCACATCTTTCTATAATTGCACGCATTATTTGCTACAGTGCCGCACCGACTCTTATTTGTATTGTGCCCTTCCTTGGCCCACTTGTTGGAACAATTTGGTTTGCTGTTGTCTGCTTTATTGGTTGCAAACACGCTCTCGACCTTACTTGGCAGCGCACTGTCATGGCGCTTGGACCGCTCTATTTTGTGAGTTTTGCTATATCCTTGCACATGGCCAGGCAGTTGCTGATGTAATGACCTTCAGGGGCTACGTCCTATAGCCCCACTCACTACAAGCTTGTAAAAAAATTCTCACTTTGCTTGCGCTGCGCAGCCGCCCACTTCCTGTGGGCAAAGAAATAAGCTTCGGGGGCTACAGTTTATAAATAAAAACCAATAAGCTTTGGGAGAAAAATATGCATTCAATCAGAAAATCTTTTCTTGAGCTTCTTTTTTCAGGCGCCCTTCTCTCTCGCTGGAACGACAAATTGCGCCCAAGCTCCCTTATGGAAATCGACAAACAAGCACACAAAATGATTGTTGCTTGGATCTTGCTCGAGCTTAATGGCGAAGAGTTTAAAGAAGAGGAGCGTGTCGACCTAGAAAAAATGCTTATCGAGCACACCCTTTTTGACTATCTGTACCGCCTGATTATAACCGACATCAAGCCACCAGTATTTTATAAAATCAAAGAAAATGCTGAAGATTTTGCAGCCTTAACAAAATGGGTACTTTCTCAACTTGAAAACTTGGTTCGTCCTTTTGATGAAAACTTCTGGCAAAGGCTTGTTAACTATCATAAAAACACTGATGATTCGGACAAAAACAGCCTCTTGTGCAAAAATATTTTAGAAGCTGCCCATCTTTACGCCTCTGGCTGGGAATGCAATACCATCAAGGCTTTAAACCATTTTGATGAAGAATTTCCTTCTATTGAGGCCTCTTTTATCACCCGCCTTAACGAACTTGCACATATAAAAGGCGTTTCAGACCTGCTCGCTGACGGCACCTTTGCAAAACTCAATAAAGTTGAATTTGAAAAACAGAAAAAATCACAAGATCTTTTTGATTCCAACATTTTCCTCCCCTTTAGCGGAAAAAAATCAAGCCTAGGCCTTTTTGCAAAGCTTTGCGGCCAATTACGTTTTCAAATCCGCTGGTCAGGCGCACCTCGTATACCAGAAACCTCTGTTCTTGGTCACATGTTCTTTGTCGGAACGCTCGCTTATTGCTTTAGCCTCTCTCTTGGAGCTTGCCAAGCACGGTGCAACAATAATTTCTTTACCGGCCTTTTCCACGATTTGCCAGAACTTCTCACAAGAGACATTATTTCTCCAGTGAAGAAATCAACCGACCAAGTCGGCAATCTTATCAAAAAATATGAAGAAGAGGTTTTAGACTCTCGAATTTTTACCCCCCTTATTAAAGCGGGCTATGGCAAAGCTGTCGAACGCTTGCACTATTATCTTGGTTTAATTGGAAATTGTGAGAGCGAATTTATGCAAACAAGCCTAAAAGATGGTGAGCTTGTCTGCTATAAAGATTGGGATGAGCTTCATGAAAAAGCCAATACCAACGGTATGAATGCAAAAGACGGCTTCTTAGTCAAAGCCTGTGACAATCTGGCGGCCTACATTGAGGCCCACGCCTCTGTACGCAATGGCATAGGCACAACGCAATTTATTGAAGCAATGACAAGACTGCGTGAAACGGAAAGAAAACGTACAAACCTCGGCGCCATAAATTTCGCTAGTCTTTTTGCAGATTTTGGATAAGATTTTTATTTTTTTTGGGGGAGTTGAACTCCCCATCAGGCTGTCGCTATCCGTATGGCTCGTTCCTCGCCTACGGCTAGTGCCAAACCCCCACAATTGAACGGCTTTTTCGCCCCCTTTGGGAGCAAAAAAGCCGCTCTCTTTTGTTAATTTATGAAAGTCTATTTCTGTGTATGCTACTCAAATAGAAAGAAATAATGTTTATTTAAATTTCCTCATTAGCCCAATAATATCCAGCCATCTTCTTAGCCTTTCAATATCTTTTGGCAGCATTCTTTCACCAGCCTCTCTCGCTGAATCAAGAAGGTAATCGCTTACTTTTTCATTAGCGTGCTTTGAGCTGAAAAGTTTACAATATCAAAGGCTTCTTCTATTTTTAAGTGCCGAACTACCTATGCAAGTACTGAAATCTTCTCAAAGCCATAATTTAGGGACGAAGGACTTTTTTCTCACCGCAGTGAGAAAAAAGTCCTTCGTCCCTAATTGAGGGGGTTTGGGGGAAATCATTTCCCCCAAAAAAAGAAAAAAATAAATCAATTTTGCTTCAGATCCTTTAAGTCCGTACATGGTCGTTGAACCAGAGGACCAGTATTCGAGGATTTCTTCTGCCACCATGATATTGAGGACTTGCTTGACTTCTCTTGAGGACTTATTTGGGAAGATATCAAGGAAGTTGCTGAAATAGAACTTTGATTTGTTCTTCCTTTCTTGCAAGTATTTTACCACGGCTTCTTTGTCTTCGGCTGTCACTTCGCTTAATGTGTTGTCGGTATGAGATCCGAACTGCATATCGCCGAGCATGTCATTATTGGAGAATTTGAATTGCGTGCTTTGACGCCATGAATAATAGGCGGGTTCACGGAAGTCATCAATTAGATGATGCGTAAACTCAAGACCTGTCATTTCAAAGAAGCGTTCCCAACCAATTCTTTCTGCCCATTCGCCTAATCTTTCGTATTTATTGGCATTTTCAGCATAAACAGACACAATTTGCTTCACTGTTTCAGTCAAGCTTGGCCAGCGTGGAGCTTCATTTGGTATGTAGGCCACAACGACTTTAGAGAACTTGGGTTCAGAGATACGATTTGAGACTTTTCCACCAACCATGATCACACAGCCGTCGCCTTCACCGTCTGAGATGGGAAGTGCTGGACACATGGTGTAGCAATTTCCGCAATACATGCAGCGTTCGTTCTTAATAGCAACAGAATTGACTTTTTCGCCTTTTGCGTTTTCTATTTTTACAGCTTTTACGGCCGCTGTTGGGCAAGAGGCAACGGCAAGCGGGATTTCACAGAGCTGGTGCACCCATTCATTGTCAATCATTGGGGGCTTTCTGTGAATACCGACAATACCGATGTCAGAGCAATGCACAGCCCCGCACATATTGATACAGCAGGCAAGGGAAAGGCGTAAGGGTGCGGGCATACGCATGTTTTGAAATTCTTCATACATCACGTCCATAATGGCCTTTGTTGGGCCAGAGGCGTCTGTTGCCGGTGTGTGACAATGTATCCAGCCTTGAGTATGAATGATATTTGAAATGCCAGCGCCTGTTCCACCGATGGGAAATTTGAATGAACCGCCATCAAATTTGCGTGAGGCGAGGTCTTCTTTAAGGGCGGCCACTTTTTCTTCACTGTCGACCATAAATTCAACATTGTTGCGGGTTGTAAAGCGAAAATGCCCGTCACAATGTGCGTCGGCTATGTCGCAGATTTCCCGAAGATGGGTGACTGACATAAGACGTGCTGTTCCAGCTCTTACAGTAAAGACTTTGTCGCCGCTTTCAGCAACGTGAACGAGGACACCTGGTTCTAAGATTTCATGATAAAGCCATTTCCCAAAATTTTTGGCGATAACAGGCGGGAAAAATTCATCATATTTACGAGGGCCGATATCAGAAATGCGGCCTTCCATGGGTTTTTTGGGATTGTATCCAGAAGAGATAAAAGCCATATTACTTTTCCTTCCATGCCCTAATTTCTGGCAATTTTATTTGTTTCTAGGTAATCGGCCCTGAAAAATATCTTTTTGGCTCTATAAAATTGCCAGAAAATCGTATTCCATACTCATTTTTCTTGCAATTTTATTAGCTATTTTTGGCTAAAAGGTTATCAATTTCAAGCGCTTAATATCTTTTTCAGTGCCGACTAAGCTAAATTTATTTTATTTCAATACTTTTTCTTGCTTAACGTTGATGTCTTTTGCGATAAGCCGCAAGGTCTCTGTTCCAGCCGCCCGGGACTTCTTCTTCTTTAAAAAAGATAAAGGGATTTGTGCGCGGTTCACGAACATGCTGTGAAAGAGGTGGAATATCAGTAACTTCAAGCAATTTCTGGAATGAAAGACGGCGTATGGTTTCACCAAGACGTTCACGGTTCTTGCCTTCTTCCATCCACCAATCCCAGATTTTTTCGATCACGTCTTTGATCTCGGTGTAAGGCGGTTCTGCGGCAATAAAGGGCACGAGAAGTGAGCCCATTTGCGCTCCGTCAAGGATAGGGGCTTTTGCGCCAACAAGGATAGAAGCCCCTCTTTCATCACCAATACGCAAGGCACGAGGCATGACGTTTAAGCAATGCATACAGCGCACACATTCTTTATTATTGATAGAGAGATGCGAGCCGTCAAAGCGCATACATTTTGTTGGGCAAAGGGCAAGCACTTCTTTTTCGATGTCAAAAGGACCCCAATCACGGCCAGAATGCGCGCCGCCATTTGGGGGAAAGTCTTTTGCGCCAGCAACATAAGCTTTTACAGCTTCTTGGTCAATTTTTATGTCGTCCTTCCACGTTCCAATGACAGCAAAGTCCGCTCTAGCAATAGAGGCAACACAGCCATTGGGGCAGCCATCAAATTTGAATTTGAATTTATAGGGGAAGGCGGGACGGTGCAATTCGTCTTGATAATCTTGGGTAAGTTGATAGCACATATCTTGGGCATTAAAGCAAGAAAATTCACAACGACTTTGCCCGAGGCAGGATTCTGGTGTGCGCAAATTTGAACCTGAGCCGCCAAGGTCGGTGTCGATTTTGTGGGTAATTTCCCAAAAAATCTCTTCGAGCTGGTCAGTTTGTGTTCCAAGTAAGATGATATCGCCTGTTGAGCCGTGCATATTGGTGAGACCAGATCCACGCAGCTCCCAAATGTCGCAAAGTTGGCGTATATAGTCAGAATTGTAGTATTTTCCTGCGGGTTGGGCGACTCGTACAGTGTGGAAATGGGCTACACCAGGAAACATTTCTGGTTGGTCGCAATAGCGTCCGATAACGCCGCCACCATAACCAAAAACACCGACAATGCCGCCGTGCTTCCAATGTGTTTCGCCATCATTATATGACAGCTCAAGGACGCCCAAAAGGTCTTCGGCCGCGTCTGTATGCGTTTGAAAATCAATGCCTTTTGGATTTTCGGCACGATTTTTTGCCTCTTGTTTGATGTCTGATACAAAGCTTGGCCAAGGGCCGTGCTCTAAATCGTCCAGCTTCGGTGTTGGGTGTTTCATCCTATGTCTCCTTCAAGATGACGCTTGGTCGCACGCTATGCTCTCGATTTGCG
>CAYJIB010000005.1:0-37306 GCA_964370125.1 uncultured Desulfovibrionaceae bacterium | reverse complement strand
TCTTCGCAAACGCAAACGCGCTTCGGGCGCCCTTTAGGTCGGGTCCTGTGCGACACAAGCTAGAGCAGTTGTCGTCTGCGCCGAAAATAAATTTCGGCTGGCAGACTGCCTGCTCCGCTGCGCGGCTTGCCCACCTCCTGTGGGCGACAGTGCCCAATATGACGCTTGGTCGCACGCTATGCTCTCGATTTGCGTACTTGCTCATTCTTCGCAAACGTAAACGCCCTTCGGGCGCCCTTTGGGTCGGCTCCTGTGGGCGACAGCATTGATGACAATTGCATGGTATTTTTCCGCTAAGATACAGTACACCGAAAAAAGATTTAGGTCAAGTTTTCAAGAAAAAAGAATTTTATTTGTGAATTGATTTTCCATAAAAATACACAAAAGCCCTTGCACAATTCTATGCAAGGGCTTCATATAAAAACAGTAAAGACAAAAAGACACTAGTGTCGGCACTACCTAGTGATTGCTGTCTCTGAGCATCTTAACGGCACAAAAATCCCCACACATCGCACACACTTCTTCTTGCTTATGCGGTTCACGTCTGTTGTGCAAAGCCTCTGCATCTAAGGCAAACTTCGCCATAGCTTCCCAATCAAGGGCACGGCGGGCCTCATTCATGCCCCTTTCTCTTTCTAAAGCCTTTGGACGACCAAGAGCGACCTCTCCCGCTTGGGCAGCCACCTTAGACGCCATAACGCCGGCATGAACGTCAGCCACATCGGGCAAGGTAAGATGTTCGGCTGGGGTTAAATAGCAAAGAAAATCCGTGCCCGCCTTTACAGCTAAAGCCCCACCGATTGCACCAGCGATATGGTCATAACCTGCCGCAGAATCAACAACCAAGGGCCCAAGCACATAGAGAGGCGCGCCATAGGTCAAACGCTTGATTGTTTGAATTTGGGCTTCTACTTCGTGCAAGGGCACATGACCAGGACCCTCAATCATCACTTGCACACCATAAGCTCTAGCCTTGAGAGTAAGTTGTCCAAGGGCAATGACTTCTTCATATTGCGCAGCATCCCCAGCATCACAACCAGCACCAGGACGCAAACCATCGCCCAAAGAAAGGGTCAAATTGTATTCTCTGGCGATTTCTAAGACTTTGTCAAAATGGGTAAGCAATGGATTTTCTTCATTATTTTCAAGCTGCCATCTGGCCATAATAGCCCCACCACGAGAGACAATGCCCATCACTCGTCCGCCGCCATAGCTGTCTGGCTTTGCATCACCAAGTTCTGCGCCACGTCGTGTAAGGCCACAATGAATGGTAATATAATCAACACCTTGCTTTGCTTGTTTGCCTATTTCATCAAGTAAATCTTGTGGCTTCATAGAGCTAATGGGCAAGTCTTTATCCATAATTTGTTGCGCAACAGCATAAATCGGTACAGTTCCAAGAGGAAGCTGACAAGTAGAAAGCATCTTTTCACGCAAAGCGTCCAAATCACCCGCAATAGACAAATCCATAACCGTATCTGCGCCAGACTTGATGGCGGCTTGAAGTTTTTTTGCTTCGGTATTTGGACAATGATTTAAGGGAGATGTGCCAAGATTGGCATTGATTTTGACTCTTGCTGGTTGACCAATGAGCATTGGGCGGACGTCTTTGTGTGCAGGATTGCCAAGCAAGACCATCTTGCCGGCTTCTATGGCTGAGCGCACAAAGCCTTCTTCTAGGCCTTCTTCTATACAAAGACTTGGTAAAAATTTGTCAGCTAGATTCGCTAAAGCGGCATTTTTTTGAAAAATTGACATAGCTCTTCCTATTGTTTAGGCAGAACACACGGCAAAAAAGCAAAGAAGAGCAAAAAGAAGACAGAAGCACTTCCCTACGGCAGCATGATCTGCGTCAGGTTCAAAGGGTCTGGAACAGTTCCACTCTCAGCCTTTACTAAAAGGCTCCCCTAGTTGCAAAGATACTGGCATACTATTGTACAATTGTAAATGAAAAAAACTTGGAAAAAAGTCTTAAAAATGCTTGACAAGTGGGCTCTGCCTTGTTAAATTGCGCTTTCAGTTCAAAATGAGAAGGGTGCTCTCACTTTTTTTGTTTTGACATCCAGTAAATCTTGAAAGAAGGTTCATCGGGTGGCTTAATAGCCCCCTTTTTTTATGCCTGTAGGGCATTTACCCTCCTTCTTTCATGCTTTACAGACAAGAAAATGACACACAAAACCTCGTATTAAAGGTTTTGAAATAATGGAAAAAATATGCACGAACAGCATGAAGAACTTATTATAGAACTTGCAAAACCCCTTGCCGCCTCTATGGGACTTGTCATATGGGGCGTTGAGGTTTTGGGAAGCTCAAAGCCCATTGTTCGCATCTATCTTGATGTTGATGAAGCAGCAAGCCACAAGAGAGTGGCCTTACAAGAAGATGAAGCTATTGAATATATAGATGGTTTTGAAGAAGTAACAAAAGAAGATATAAAAAAAGAAGAGCGGAAATTGCCTGCAAGCGTTCGCCTTGATGAATGCACACAGCTTTCTCGTTTACTCAGCCTTTCTCTCGACATAGAAGCGCCCTTTGCTGCCGAATGGACTCTTGAAGTCTCTTCCCCAGGGCTTAACAGACCTTTTTTTAGCCTTGAGCAGCTCCCACCTTATAAGGGAGACTTCTTTGATGTTGCACTGGCAGATCCAATGGACACTTGGCCAAAAAGAAAGAAATTTTCTGGCACACTCATAAATGTTAGCGAAGAAACTTTTAGCCTTTTGCTTGAAAGTAAAAGCGAAGCAGTCAAACCAAGCTCGCAAAATTCTTCAAAGAACTGCAAGACAGTGGGTATTGAAAAAAAACATGAAGAACATGCCGAAGAAGTAGAAATCCCTTGGTATTTAGTCAAAAAAATCCAAAAAATGCACCGCTTTTAAAAAACTAATAATTTTATACACTTAAAGAGTTTATAAAAGACTCGATTTTTTTTAGAGAAAAAAAAGAATAAGAATTGATTTTTTTTAGAAAATATTTAAGTACCTAAATAGTAACAATTTTACAGAAACATATAGCTTTATGACTGCGGAGGCAGCTATGAACTTGGAATTGAAAAAGGCCATCGATCAAATCAGTAAAGACAGAGGCCTTGACCGTGATATGCTCATTGAAACCCTAGAAAGAGCCGTACGCACTTCTGTTGAACGCAAATACGGTGATCACCTTGATCTTGAAGTGGGCTACAAAGACGAAACAGGCGAAATTGAAGTCTATCAATTCAAAATTGTTGTTGAGACTGTCCATGATCCTGTTACAGAAATCACTCTTGAAGAAGCACAAAAGCACGATCCTTCTGTTCAGCTTGATGACGAAATGGGTTTTCGCCTTAAAGTCGAAGACTTGGGACGCATTGCCGCTCAATCTGCTAAGCAAGTTATCATTCAGCGTATGCGTGATGCTGAACAAGAAATTATTTATGAAGAATATAAGAACCGTATAGGTGAAATTGTATCTGGAATTATTCAACGTCGCGACAAGGGTGGCTGGATTGTCAATCTTGGACGCACAGAAGCTCTTCTTGCCAAAGACGAGCAAATCCCAAAAGAGCACTACAAAAGAGGGGACCGTATTCAGTCTCTTATTATTGAAGTGCGCAAAGAAGGACGTGGTCCGCAAGTTATGATTTCACGGGCACACCGTGATTATATGGCGGCCTTGTTTAGACGTGAAGTGCCTGAAGTAGACGACGGAACTGTTCAAATTATGGGCGTTGCTCGTGATCCAGGTAGCCGTGCAAAAGTAGCAGTACTTTCTCGTGAGAGAGATATTGATCCTGTCGGTGCTTGTGTGGGTGTACGTGGTTCTCGTATTCAAAATATTGTGCAAGAACTTTATGGCGAGCGCATTGACATTGTTGTTTGGAATCCAGAAATCTCTGTCTATGCTCGCAATGCCTTGGCCCCAGCTAATATTTCTCGCATATCAGTTGATGAAGTCGACAATATGCTTGAAGTAACCGTGCCAGACGATCAACTCACAAGCGCAATCGGGCGCAAAGGGCAAAATGTTAAACTCGCAGCAAAGTTGCTCGGTTGGAAAATCGATATTTTCACCGAATCACGCTATCAAGAAGCCAATGCCCATGGGCGTGGTCTTGAACAAGTGGCCTCTGTTGCCGAGGTCTCAGTCGATGCCTTGGTTAAAGCCGGCTTTGATACTCTTGACAGACTAAGAGACGCTTCTGATGAAGAATTAACAGAGGCCTTGCACCTTTCAAGCAGCCGCATTCAAGATTTGCGCTCAGCAATCAATTTCATCAGCCCCTTGGTTGAAAGCAATGAATTTGTTGAAAATAACGAAGAAAACTTGATTGAGACTGAAGTGCAAGCAGGTGTGCTTGTCTCTGATGAAGAAGGCTCTGAAGAAACTGCCTCTGTCGTTGAGGAATCTGAAGAAACAACTACAGATGAAGAAAAGGCCGAATAGGCTTTTGGATATATTTTGGAAAATACCGAAAAAACAATGGCGCACAGACCGACTCGAATGTGCGTAATCTGTCGCCAACGTTTTTTAAAAAAAGAGTTGACACGCTATGTGCGCAAAAGCAGCACAATTGCAGAATGGCAAAAAGACACAAAACTCATTCTGCATGGGCGTGGACTGTATGTGTGTGAAGCTTTGCGGTGTAAAGAAGCTTTTACAAAATACAAAAAGCCCAAACGTGTGAATAAACAATAATACCGACCTGATGGTTTTTGGTGATTTGCTTTGTGTGAGGGTGCACAGGGGGACTACAGTGAGCAATGTGAATATTAAAATTAAAGATTTGGCTGCCGAACTTGGTGTTGAAACCAAGGAAATTTTCCGAGCTGCAAAAGAAATTGATGAAAATCACAAAAGTACGGGAACCGTGCCAGAAAGCATGGTGAACAAGCTTAAAGCGCATTTTCAAAAGCAAACAGCTGAAAAAGTTGAAAAGGAACAGCCCGCCACACAAGTGCGTGTTCGCCGTCGTAGTGCAAATGCTTCCTCTAAAGAAGCAGAAGAGGCCTCTTTGCCAGCTGATGACAATCAGGACATAGAACAAGCCGATAGCCCTGCTGAAGCGCAAAATCCTCTTGCCGTCGAAAAAGAGAGCGAAGCTCTTAGCATTAAGGCCGAAGCTCAAGAGACCCTCGCTTCTGACAGCACCGAAGGTGCAAGCGAAGCAGAAACAGCTCAAGTAGAAAAAGAAGGTCTTAGCGAAGCAAAGAAAAAAGCCCCAAAAAAAGGCAAAGCTCGCCCTGAACCTGTTGCTGCAAAAATCATCTCTGTGCCCGAAGCCAAAGAAGAAAAAGCCCAAGAAGAAGCACCAAAAGTCGAAGAAACCCACGCTGAAAGTCAAGTTGCCGAAAGCGTTTTGCCAGAAAGTGCTGAAAGCGCTCTGCCAGAAAGTGCTGAAAGCGCTCTGCCAGAAAGTGCTGAAAGCGCCCAAGACAAAAACGCCCGCCCAAGGCCAGCAGCCTCTGCTCGCCCAGAAGGTTCTTCAGCTCCAAGCTTGCTCCCACCAGTGCAAGATCGCCAAGGCAACATCGTTGAAGATGAAGTAAGCCCACCATACACACCTGCAACAAAAACTCAGGTGCGTGTTATTTCTTGCCCAGACCCAGCTCAAGTGCGTGAAGCAAAAAATGCGCAAGAAAGAGCTCGTGCCGAACGTCAAGCAAGTAATGAAGGCGGCGACAACAGAAACAGACGCTTTGAAGACCGTGGCGGTGACAGACCACAAAGACCACGTCCTAGCGGCCCTGGTGGTCAAGGTCCACCTGCCGGTGGTATGAACCAATTCCCAGCAGGTGGTGGAGTCGCTGCAGTGCCCTCTGGTGATGGACAAAGCAAGAAAAAACGTAACAAAAATCAAAATCGCCGAGACGGCTTTGGACAAGAAAGCTTTGGACAAGGGCGCCGCCGTGATGAATTTAGTGACGATATGCCACGTTTCCGTGGGCGTAAAAAGACAAAACGCCCGGCCGTTCAACAAGCGGCAACGCAGCCTCTTAAAGCCATTAAAAGAAAAATCCGCATTGAAGAAGCCATTAGAGTTGCCGATATGGCACACCAAATGGGCATAAAATCCAATGAAATCATCAAAGTGCTTTTCAATCTTGGCATCATGGCGACAATCAATATGGCTCTTGATATTGACACAGCCTCTGTTGTGGCAGCAGAATTTGACTATGAAGTTGAAAAAACAGGCTTTTTTGAAGACGATTATCTCTCTGAGACCGTGCCCGATGCGCCTGAAAATTTGCGCCCCCGCCCACCAGTTGTGACAATTATGGGTCACGTTGACCACGGTAAAACCTCTTTACTTGACGCTATTCGCAAAACGCACGTCACCGACGGCGAAGCGGGCGGTATCACACAGCATATCGGTGCTTATCATGTAACGACAAAGCGTGGCGATATTGTCTTTCTTGATACCCCAGGTCACGAAGCCTTTACCGCTATGCGTGCTAGAGGTGCCCAAGTAACTGACATTGTTGTACTCGTTGTAGCAGCAGACGACGGTGTTATGGAACAAACCCGAGAGGCAGCAAACCACGCAAGAGCAGCAGGTGTACCCATTATGGTGGCCGTCAACAAGATGGACAAAGAAGGGGCTGATCCAGACCGCGTATTGCGTGAACTTGCAGAACTCAGCCTTATCCCAGAAGATTGGGGCGGAGACACAGTTGTTGCTAAAGTATCTGCAAAGACTCGTGAAGGTCTTGATGATTTGCTTGAGCTTTTGGCTCTTCAAGCCGATATTTTGGAATTACGTGCTAATCCAGACAAACTCTCTCGTGGACATATTGTCGAAGCAAAACTCGACAAAGGCCGTGGACCAGTGGCGACAGTACTTATTCAAGAAGGTACCTTGCGCCAAGGTGATACCTTTGTTTGTGGTGTTTACTCTGGTCGTGTGCGTGCAATGTTTAATGATCAAGGACGCAAAGTCAAAGAGGCTGGACCTTCTATGCCTGTAGAAGTACAAGGCTTTGCAGGCGTGCCTGAAGCAGGCGAAGCCTTTGTCTCGATGGCAGATGAAAAAATGGCCCGCCGTATTGCAGAAAGCCGTGCTATCAAATTGCGTGACAGAGAGCTCGCGAAAGAATCTCGTATTACACTTGAGACCTTCTTGTCACGTACACCCGACATGGAAGAAGCACAAATCCTTAATCTTGTCGTTAAATCTGACGTACAAGGTTCGCTTGAAGCCATCGTTGACGCTCTTCAAAAAGAGAGCACAGACAAGGTACGTATCAATGTTGTTCATGGCGGCACAGGCGCAATTACAGAATCTGACATCTTGCTTGCTTCTGCCTCTGACGCTATCATCATTGGCTTTAATGTACGCCCAACAGCCAAGGTTAAAGACCTTGCAGACAATGAAAATGTCGATATTCGCTTCTACTCTATCATTTACAAGCTTGTTGATGAAGTGAAAAGCGCTATGGCCGGCCTTCTTGCGCCGATTGTACGTGAAAATGTGCTTGGCCAGTGTGAAGTGCGTGAAGTTATCTCTGTGCCGAAAATTGGCGCTATCGCTGGTTGTCACGTTTCAGACGGAAAACTTGTACGTAATGCTGGTGTACGTATCTTGCGTGACGGTGTGGTTGTCCATACAGGCAAAATTTCCTCACTCAGACGCTTTAAAGACGATGTGCGTGAAGTCGCAAAAGGCTATGAATGTGGTGTCGGCCTTGAAAACTTCAATGACATCAAAGTCGGCGATATCTTTGAGGCTTTTGAGACTGTCGAAGAAACCGCTACTTTGTAAAGAATATGCAAAAGGCAGAAAGGCAGTGCCTCCGGCGGCCAAAGGGGATAATCCCCTTTGGAAACCCTGATAAGTAGATATAAAGGGGATTTGAATTGTTAAAAGCCCCTCTTTACTTAAAGCTAGGTCGAAGACTAACGCAGGTTACGGCCTGCTCTGTTGATTTGAGTAACAAAGCTTGTGCTTTGATCCTTTGGAAAAAATACGAATTTGTACTTTAAATAATAACATATAGTTTTACTAATTTTGTGGAATTCTCTAAACCTTTCTCATTTGCGGCGAGTTCTGTTTTTTCTTTACTTTTCCGCAGGAGGAGTGAAGGAAAAACAGAGCTCGCCGCTAATTGAGGGGGTTTGGGGGAAATCATTTCCCCCAAAAAAGAAAAAATGTTTTTTGCTGTATTGACTGTTGAGTATCGTTTACATGGGAACGATTCATTGAAGGGCAAGCGTCGTGTGTCTAATAGTTTGAAGCAGAAGGTTCGCAATACTTTTAATGTAGCTATTGCGGAGTCTGGCACACAGGATTCTTTATCTTCTTTGCGTCTTATGGTGACTTCGCTTAGTAATGAGCAGTCTCATTTACGATCTCGCATGGACAAATGTTTGGCTATGATGGAGGCTGTTTGTCCTGAGGAGATGGTTTTTTCAGATTTGGAATTTGTATCACTTGAAGAGTGATTGTTTTTTTGAAGATTTTTTTGTCGAGTGATTTTTCAAAGGGTTTTTTGTATGAACAGTTTCCAAAGTGCTTTATCGTCTTATGAAGAGGATGTATCTCGTATTGCGAGTGTTTTGCAGCAATACGATCATATCTTGGTGCTTGCTCATGCGCATCCAGATGCGGACGCTTTGGGTTCTTCTGCGGCGATGGTGTATTTGCTTCGTCAGCTTGGCAAGAAGGTGTGTTTATTTAACAGTTCTGGGATTCCGAATTTTTTGTCTTGGGTGGATTTACCTGTTCGTTGTGTGACGAGTGTGCAGGATTTGCCTTTTGAGCCAGAGCTTGCTGTTGTGCTTGATTGTGGTGATTTGTGGCGAGTTGGTAAGGAATTTGCGGACAATTTACAGTCTATTCCTTCTATCAATATTGATCATCATGTGGGCAATCCGCATTTTGGCACTGTTGACAATTGGGTTGAGCCAAAGATGGCGGCTACGGGTCAGATGGTAGCTTATATCGCAAAAGAAGCGGGTATTCCTCTTGAAGGGGCTTTGGCTGAATATATTTATTTAGCATTAATTGGTGATACGGGTTCTTTTTCTTTTGGCAATACGACAGCAGAGGTTTTTGAACTTGCGGCCGAGCTTTTTCGTAATGGTCTTGACGCAGTTGCTTTGCGTGAGAAGATGGAAAAGCAATGGACACAAGAGAAGATGCACTTATGGGGGCATTTATTTAGTAAGGTTGAAGTGCTTCTTGACGGAAAAGCGGTTTTTTGTAGGGTCAATGCCGAAGAGCTTGCACGCTATGGAACGACAAAAGAGGATTTAGAGGGTTTTGTTGATTTTATGCGCCGTTTGCGTGGGGGCCGTATTGCTTGCCTCATGCGCGAAGAGCATAGTCAGGCATGTAAAATCAGCCTGCGGTCTTCTGGTGATGACAATGTACAGCTCATTGCAGCACAATTTTCTGGTGGCGGACATAAAAACGCTTCAGGGGCTCTTGTTGATATGCCTATGGACAAGCTTTTTATAAAGCTCATTGAAGCAATGAAAGAAATGGTTTAATTTTTTAAGGAAAATGATTAGCTCCATAAAACTAACGACTTAAAGACTAGCGGCTTTTTCGCCTCCAGTGGGAGCAAAAAAGCCGCTTTTTTGTGCTTTTAAAAAAAATGAAATTATCCGTCTAAAAAAGTGATTATTTGTGTAAAGTACAAACTTAGGCCACTACATAGACCCCACGCTCAAGGCTAGCGCGTGTTTGCGATGGGATTGTATGTAAGTTTTCAATAAGGCCCTCATCTATCATACCACGTCTTGACAAAGCCTGCATTCTTTGGCTTTCTAAAACACGTTCACGGAAATCTTTTTCTTCGTTGTGGTCTTTAGCGCCTTGCCAAGACATTTGCCCTTGATCGTCTTTTAATTGTGTTTGTACTTCAACTTTTTCAACCTTGATGCCCTGCTCTTCTAAAGTGGCCTTTAATTGCGCGACTTGTTGTTCAAGCAAGACAGAGGTTTCGTGCTGTTCAGGGCGAAGAAGAGCGCTGACTTCTCCATTTTTTGAGGTCAAAACAATATTGATATGGCCAAGGTTGTCGCCATTAAGCTGTAGTTGTAGGCGGGTTGTGCCATTTTTTTGCGCTGTGAGGATGCCCTGCTCTACTTGAGCGGCCACATGAGGCGCTAAACCTTCAGATGGCAAAGAAGTTTTTGGCATAACACTCGTACTCACACTGCTTGTTGCGCTGACATCAAGGCGTTGTATCAATGAATCCCATGGATTTTCAATCGTCTTTAGGGAAAATTCTGCCTGTTTGCCTTCTTGGCTGGCTTGTTGCAAAAATTTCCCAGTGTCATTTTTTGGCTCTTCTTTCTTTGTTTCTTGTCCGCCTTTTTCACCTAAATTTTCGCTTAAAGTGTCGCCAACTTGCCCTTTTGATTGGCCATTTACACCAAGCCTGGCGTCTGTTTCAAGGCCAGCTTGCTCAAGTCCTTCCTTCGCATGAAGGCCCTGCATTTCCTGAAAAATTTCTTGCTGTGTTACACTTTGTGAACTGTGAATAAAACTTTTTGCAGTGGCTTTATCTTGCAACATAAATTCTTGCTGTTGCACTTTTTTTGAAACAAGGCTTGCAGAGTCAGCTTCAGCCTGCATACGTTCTTTTGCATCAGCAAGGACAGGGCTTATGGCTTCTTCAAGCTTTGAGGCCAAATCCGCAATATCTTTTGCATTTTTCATAAGCTCATTTTGAGCTGGGTTCATAAGTATAGCAAAGCCTTTTGCATCTAACTTAACTTTTTCATTACCATTAAAGGTTTTGGCTATTTTATCTAAAGTATCGTTTGAGAGACCAAGGGCCTTGCCAAGAGTGAGAGCTTCTTTTTGTGAAAATTCAAAAGCGCCGCCTTGTGACTCTACAAGAGCAGCCATATGCGACCAAGCCTTCATGGTGTCACCATTGCGGATATTGTCCAAAAGAGCTTCTGCATTTGCCCCGCCTTGCCCAAGTCGATTGGCAAGTGAAGATAAAACAGTCATGTCAGAATCGGTGAGCTTTACAGGCTCTTTCTGTGCAAGAGCTTGAACGACTTGCAAGAGTGAAGCCCCAAATTCTCCCGAGCCAAGATGCTTTAACTCTTCTAAAAGCTCCCTAGAAACACCTAGCTCTTCGAGAGATTCTGCGATTTCATTCACTTCTTCTTGAGTAAAACGAATATCCATAGAATCAAGATCGCCCTGATCGTCGTCATAGGCCATTTCTGCCACTGTAACATCGTCTTCTAAGCTTTCATCAGCCTCATTCGCTTCAGTATGAGTGGTTTCATTTGTGGTATCGGGCGTGATTTCAACGGGTTCAGCCTGAAGTTCGTCTTCTAAAGCGTTCTTAAATGCCTGATTATCATAGGCATTCTGCACTGCTAAGCTGTCAGAGGCTTTTACAAAATCAAGTGTTGCCGAAGAGTCGATACTAGGAAAAATTTGCATGGTGTTCTCCTTATGTGCTTAACAATACAAAGAACATGCCAAAAAAACCGATTTTAACAATCGAGGCTTAAGATTTAGCGGCTTTGCTTAACAAATTTTTATGCAAAAAAAAATGCTGGACAAAAGGATAAAATTGATATACTGTCTTTTTGTTAACTTGAAAAAGTGATTCAAAAGGGCAGAAAATCATATGTATTCTTTTTTTTCTGCAATCCCACGTTTAATTATTGCTGTAATTGCTGGCATAGGCCTGTTTTTCTTTGCGACTATTGGTCTTGCCTTGGCACTTGGGCTTGCTCTTGTACTTTTTGTTGTCTTTTTTGTTTTTATGCGTAAAAACAGAAAAAACTTTGAAAATGGCCAAACAATTATCATAACCAGACAATTTGGCAATCAAACATATACAAATAAAACAAGTGAAACCAATCATTCACACACACAGTCTTTAAAAGAAGACTTTCTCGATGAAGGGCCGGTTATAGATGTTGAAGCTTTAAATTCTTCTGAAGATCCCTCTCAAAAAAAATAAAGCTCATTATTCAAGAACTTTGTTTTTTTAAAAAAACAAATATCTAAGATTAAAAAATAAACAAAAATTTTGCAAGCCCCTCTATACGTTTTTTTTGGAAAATACCCCCAATTTGCAGTACAGAAAAATCCCTAGCGCAACACTTTGTCTCTGATTAACTTCTTTGTGAAAGGCTTTTTTCTTTGTATGTTCGCATGTTCCTCAAACAGGTTCTGCACATTTTGTGCTTGTTTATTCAACCCTTTAGTCTATAGGAGTCGCCTATGTCCAAAGCTGAAAACCAATCAACCCTCAAATTTCTGCAAAACATGAACGATGTGGAAAAATGGATAGGATTTTTTCTTGGTCCGATTATCCTTTTGCTCACCCTAGTTCTTGACCCTCCAGGCGGTATGTCAGTTAAAGCATGGCATTGTATGGGTATGGGATCACTTATGGCCATTTGGTGGGCAACTGAAGCTATTCCCATTCCAGCAACGGCTCTTTTGCCGATCTTTTTGATTCCTGCGCTTGGTCTTGGTAGCGTAAAAGCCGCAGCGGCACCTTATGCCAATCCTACCATTTATTTGTTTTTTGGTGGTTTTTTGCTTGGTTTAGCAATGGAAAAATGTAATCTGCACAAGCGTATCGCTCTCAATATCCTTAACGCTGTTGGCACAAGCCCAAGCCGCCAAATCGCTGGCTTTATGATCGCTACTGCCTTTATCAGCATGTGGGTAAGCAATACCGCAACCGCCGTTATGATGACCCCTATCGGTCTTTCTGTTGCTGCGGTAATTTCTCATGGTGATAGAACAGCAGAGCATGACCGCTTTGAAATCGCCCTTCTTTTGAGCATTGCCTATTCAGCAAGTATCGGCGGTATCGCGACGCTTATCGGTACGCCACCAAATGCCCTCTTGCGTGCCTTCTTAGAAGAGCATTATCAAATCGAGCTTGGCTTTGCCCAGTGGATGCTTCTTGGTGTGCCTGTTGCTGTTATCATGCTTGCCTTTACTTTCTGGTGGCTCACACGCAAGCGTTTTAGCTTTGGCAATTGCTCACAAAGCACCGCAGATGTTATCAAAACAGAACTTGATGCCCTTGGTAAAATCACCTATGCAGAAAAAGCTGTGGCTATCGTCTTTACCATTGCCGCTCTTTTGTGGATTTTCCGTCCGATGCTTAAGGGCGCGGTTCCTTTCCTTAATGACACCGTCATCGCTATGGGCGCAAGCCTTGTGCTTTTCCTCATTCCAACAAATGTTTCAAAGCGTGAATTCTTGATGGATTGGGAACAAGCGACAAAGCTGCCTTGGGGCATTCTTATCCTCTTTGGTGGCGGTCTTGCCCTTGCTGGCGTTATCAATTCTTCTACTCTTGCCCTTTGGCTTGCTGAACAATTGAATGTCTTTGGCGGCGTGAACTTCATCATCATGATCGGTATTGTCACGACAGCTATTATCTTCCTTACAGAGATTACCTCAAACACAGCGACAGCTGCTGCCTTCTTGCCTCTTGTTGGTGCGATGGCTGTAGCTCAAGGTGTTGAGCCGCAATATTATGCTGTTCCTGCTGCTATTGCTGCAAGCTGTGCCTTTATGTTGCCTGTAGCGACACCGCCAAACGCCATTGTTTTTGGTAGCGGTGTGATGCCTATTTCTGCTATGATGAGAGCGGGTTTTGCCCTTAATGTCTTTGGTATTATTGCTGTAACCTTGCTTTCAACCGGCCTTGCTGAGCTTATTTTCTAAGCAAATTGAAGCCTAATAAAGTTAAAAGCGTGTCTTCTTTTTGAAGGCACGCTTTTCATTAGGTATGACGTTCGGGGGCTACTTCCTGTAGCCCCACTCACTAGAGCAGTTGACGTCTTGCGCCGAAAATAAATTTCGGCTAGACGTCTTCCTGCTCCGCTGCGCGGCCGCCCACTTCCTGTGGGCAAAAAAGTCTAGTCGCCGTAAAATCTCTGTTAGTCGCCGCTGAAAAGCGCATGAAAATGCGTTTTTCAGCGTCGACTAGATAGGCAAGTTCTTTTTTAAGAGCTTCAATGTCTTCGTTGAATTTTTTTGATTGTAAAGAAATTGTTGATTTTTTCATGGCAAAGACTCCCATAAAAGAAGGCATTGCCAGAAGCAAAAACAAATTTGGCTAATGCCAGGAGCCTCTAACCGTCCCAGTGGCGGCGGAGTTATTCCCCTGCAAAAGGGTATTGTATTCCTCGCACTCCCGAAAAAACAAGGCTTCTTACTACTATAATCATTAAAAAGCCCAAGTAAAGCACATTGACATTCAAAGCTATCTTTGCCATACTTTGCCCATGAGGCAATATCTCACAAAATACCCTAAAAAGAAGGCGCAACAAGGCAAAGAAGACTTTGCTCTTTTGCCGTCTTTTTTTGTATCTTGTGCAAATATTTATGCTTTTACTTGACCGTGGAATGAGGGAGCAGGTTGTTCCTTATGTCTTCGGCAAGTATGCGTATAAAAAAGAAATAAACTCTTTGCACTTTGTCGGAGCATGACCGACTCCCTACTTATTCGTAAATTTCTTACGAATTTTTTTGTTAAAATCGTCTTATCAAGATGGAGAAGAAAATGTTACAAAGATTTTGCAAAGTGTTATTAACTTGCGCGCTTTTCACTATGAGCATTGGGCTGGCTTTTGCCGCAGGCCATACAAAACTTGAGGCCTTTAAAGGGCAAAAAGGCACCATCAACATCGCAGGCGGCACAGCTCACATTCCAGTGATGAAGCTTGCAGCCAAAGAAATCATGACAAAATATCCAGACGTGGTCATCACCATTGCCGGCGGCGGCTCTGGCCTTGGCGTTGAGCAAGTCTCAAGCGGCCTTGTGCATATCGGCAATACAGGACGCCCCCTTAAAAAAGCCGAAGTGGAAAAATTCGCTCTTGAAAGCTTTCCCTTTGCTATAGACGGGGTTGCCGCTGTGGTAAATCCTTCTTTGAAGGTTAACAATTTAAGCAAACAACAGTTGGCCGATATTTTTAGCGGAAAAATCACTAATTGGGAAGAACTTGGCGGAGAAGACGCTACCATCACCGTCTACACAAGAGAAGACGGCAGCGGCACACTAGACTGCTTTGTTTCAAAAGGCCTAAACAAAGGAAAAATCATTCCTTCAGCTGCTGTAATGAACTCAAACGGCGCCATGAAAACCGCTGTAGCCCAAGACGAAAAGGCTATAGGCTATGTCAGCATCGGACATATTGACGCTAGCATCAAGCCCCTAAGCATCGACGGTATTGCCGCAAATCAAGAAAATGCGCAAAGCCTCACCTACCCTGTTGTTCGCCAACTCTATATGAACACAAAAGGCAAGCCACAAGGCATTACAAAGGCCTTTATTGAATATATTCTTTCACCAGAAGCCGAAGTAGCCATTGTAAAAAGCGGCTACATTCCTTTAAAAAAATAGGTTTGACTTGGGGGAAAGGTTCTTTCCCCCGCTTTTTAACTTTCAGAGGGAACTAACCTTCCCCTGCTTTTTATCCTTATGATACGATTAACTTCTTGGCTCACCATGAGCGCCATTTTAACTATATGGGGACTCATTATCGCCTTTGCCCTGCCCGTCTTTTTTCATAAAGATGTAGGCCTTGTTCTTTCGTGGCAATGGCTACCAGCAGAAAATTTCTATGGCATCTTGCCCATGCTTTGTGCATCTATTTTACTGGCTCTTTCAGCTTTATGTATTGCTTGGCCTTGGGCTCTTGGTATTGCCTGTTATATGCAATGGCAAAAAAAAGGAACAATGGCAAAAATTCTAGGCAAGCTTGTTCGTTTTATGACCACTATTCCCACTGTGGTCTATGCCTTTACCTCGATTTTCTTACTTGTTCCGCTGATACGCAAAATGGCGGGGGGTTCGGGTCTTAGCTGGTTTACGGCTATGCTTGTCTTGGCTTTGCTTGTCTTGCCAACCATGGTGCTGATGATGCAGTCGGCTATTCAACAAACAAGCCATAAGCTCAATCTTAGCATGACTGCTCTTGGCTTTTCTTCTATGCAAAGCCTTATTGGCTTGGTTTTGCCTGCCTGCAAAGGCTGGATGTTAAGTGCGGCCTTGCTTGCCTTTGGTCGTGCCCTCGGCGACACACTTATTGCCCTTATGTTGTCTGGCAATGCACCATTGTTGCCCGAAACGATTTTTTCAAGTATGCGTACCCTTAGTGCGCACATGACCCTAGTCACCGCGATGGAAGCTGGCGGTATAGCGTACAATTCTCTTTTTATGGCAGCGGCTTGGCTGCTTATTATTAGCCTTACAAGCAGTCTTGTCTTGCGGCATTTTTTGCTGAAATCTACTAAAAAACAAGCAAAAGAAAATACAAATGTTTTTGGCTTGATTTGCCCGTCTTGGGTGATCAAGGCCTTTCAAGCTTGGTGCCGTCTTTCAGCTTACTTACTTTACCTGTGTATTTTTGTTCTTATAGCTTTTCTTCTTTATAGGGGTTTTTCGTCCTTAAATCTTTCGCTTTTCTTTGGTGATGCGCCAGCCCTTGCTGCTATGTTTGGCAAGGTGCGTGTGTGGGACGGTATTTGGTACGCCTGTATTGGCACTTTGTCCTTGCTTATCTTGACCATCTGTATTGCCATTGCTCCCGGCCTGTGTGCTGGGATTTATCTTGCACAATACGCAGGAACTAAGGAAAAGAAGCTTTTTTCTTTGCTTGTTGACTTGCTTGCGGGTATTCCTTCTATTGTTATGGGCTTTTTTGGTCTTTTGCTAATTATTGTTTTACGAAAGACCTTTTTTCCCGAAGCAGGTGCAGGTCTCTTGCTTGCAGCTTTTTGTCTGGCTTTCTTAGTGCTTCCTGTAATTATTGTTTCCACACGAAACGCTTTAGAAAGTTTGCCAAAAGAATTGCGCATGACCGGGGCGGCGCTTGGCTTATCAAAAAGTGTATTGTTACGCAAACTTTTATTGCCTCAGGCCAGTTATGGAATTATGGGCGGCATTATCCTCGCTATGGGACGTGCAGCAGAAGACACAGCTGTTATTATTATTACAGGCGCCGTTATCAATGCGGGCTTACCTTCGGGGCTTGGGCAACGCTTTGAAGCCTTACCCTTTCTCATATATTACAAATCATCACAATATATCGATGCAGCTGAACTTTCCCAAGCCTTTGGAGCAGCCTTAGTCCTTCTTTCCTTATCAATTTTCCTTATTTCAATGGCGCATTTAGTACAAAAACGCTTTGCCTATCACCATGTACTCGTAAAATAAAGGTCAATACTTCATGAAAAGCTTGATTGTAGATAATTTGAATGTGAACTTGCAGGGAAGCAGCATCTTACGCGACCTTTCTTTTTCGCTTGAAGCTGGCGGTATCAGCGTTATTTTAGGACGTTCTGGCACAGGGAAAACCACCCTGCTTCGAGCTATAAATCGCCTGAATGAGCACGATAATGTTTGCCAAAATTCAGGCGAAATCTTTCTCAATTTAGACGGCGCTATGCTCCCCCTCTACGCACAATCTAGCTATGGAAAAAATGCCCCCTTGCCAAGCCTTGACAGCCTTCGCAAACGTGTAGCCATGCTTTTTCAAAATCCAAACATTTTGCCTATGAGTATTGAGCAAAACATCCTCTTTCCTTTACAATATCATGAAAAGCTTTCTGGTATGGCTTTGGAATGTGTTCTTAAAGAGCTTTTGGAAAAGGTCGAACTTTGGGAAGATGTCAAAAATCGCCTTAAAAGCCCCGCCAGCGAACTTTCTGGTGGCCAACAACAAAGACTTTGCCTTGCACGTGCTCTTGCACTCAAGCCAGACTATCTTTTGCTTGATGAACCCACAGCTTCTTTAGATGTCGCCACAACAAAAAGCATAGAAAAGCTTATACTTACAATGAGTGAAAGTAAGCATTGCATTATTGTCTGCCATTCTGTTGAGCAGGCCTTGCGACTTGGAGATCGTTTTGTTCTTTTGGATACAAAGGGAAGTGTTACTGTAAAGAACAAGGGCGAATTGAGCGAAGAAGATATAAGAATTTGCTTTGAAAAAATTTCAATTGATGAGAGTTAAGTCTTGTTTGAAAGCCAAAAATACAATCTTTCATACAAGATTTGAGTATCGATAGGCTTGGTGATATGGTCATTCATGCCTGCATCAAGGCTTTTTTGTTTGTCGTCTACCATAGCATGAGCTGTCATGGCAATCACAGGCAATGAATCGTATTTATCATTAAGGCGTATGCGAGATGCAGCGGTTAAACCGTCCATCACTGGCATTTGAATGTCCATGAGTACAAGGTCATAAGCATCTTCTTCTAAAGCTAAAAGCGCCTCTTCACCATTGTTCGCAATAGCAATTTCAAAGCCAACTTCTTTAAGCAACTCTTCGGCTATCATTTGATTGATTTCATTGTCTTCTACCAACAAAATGCGCTTATTGCTGTAATGATTACGTAAAAATTCTTCATAAGATTCGGGCTTTTCTTCTTTATGTTCAAGAAGGACAGCTTCTTGCTTGTCTTTTTGAAAAAGACAGGTAAGGTGAAAGGTCGAACCCTTACCCACAACACTTTCACACCAAAGATCGCCGCCCATCAGATTGGCGAGTTTTTTACTAAGGACAAGGCCAAGTCCAGTGCCACCATAACGCCTAGTATGTGAAACATCGGCCTGAACAAAAGGTGCAAAAAGTTTAGCAATTTGCTCTTCACTGATGCCAATGCCTGTGTCTGATACAGAAAAATGCACAAAACTCCCGTCTTCGCTATGAGCGTCAGCAAAGACCTTTACAGAAACTTGACCTTTTTCTGTAAATTTAACTGCATTGGTGCACAAATTTGTAAGAACTTGGGTAAGGCGTAAACAATCACCGCAATACTGCCCCTTGGCCTCTGGTGCGATATCAAGAGAAAATTCTAAGCCTTTTTCGACAATGTTTTGATCAATAAATTTCAAAACCCCGCTCATAACTTCTTCTATATAAAAAGGCTTGATTTCAATGTCCATCTTGCCTGCTTCAACTTTTGAAAAGTCAAGAATATCATTGATAATGCGTAAAAGTGACTGGCTAGCAAAATTGATTTTTTTGATATAATCTGTTTGTTTATCACTTTCTTCTGTGCGGGCGAGCAAATAAGTCATGCCGACAATAGCGTTCATGGGAGTGCGAATTTCATGGCTCATATTTGCGAGGAAATCGCTTTTTGCTTGATTGGCTTGTTGGGCTTCATAGGCAAGCTTGTTGGCATTGGCTACAGAATCAGAAAGTGCGATATTAGCAGCCCTTAGAGCTTCTTGCGCTTCTCGCATCTCGGTAATATCCATGCTGGCCCCAAAACCCGCCAACATTTCGCGCTTTTCGTTAAAAATATACTTACATGAAAAACGAATCCAGCGAACAGAACCTTTTTGACAGCACACCTTAATGTCAATTTCACGCATGATCGGTCTGCTTGGTGTGGCAGAAAAGACAAATCTTTCTGGTTCAAGCAAAAAGTCGGTAAAGGGGCGTCCGACTATATCTTTTGGCTTATAACCAAGCAGTTCTTTGCATTTTTCAGAAACATATTCGACCTTATGCTCTCTGTCAAAAACCCAGATTACCTCACCCGTTGCTTCAACGGCATTATTAAAATTGTCTTGCGCTTTTTTTAAAGCTTTGTCCGTAATTTGGCTCTGAATGGCTGTGCCAATAAGGGCGCCTGCTGTACGCAAAATGTTTTCTTCTTGCTTGCTCCAAATATATTCCGAATGGCAATTGTCAAAACCAATAAAGCCCCAAAGCTGCCCACTACAATAAATAGGAGCTGTGATAATAGAGAGAATGCCTTGTGGTTCAAGCTGTTCACGCTCTGAGAGTGGCATATTTTTAACAAGATTGTTGACACATTTTCCTTCGTAAAATAAAGGCATCCATGTTGGGACAATATCATCCACAGGCATATTCACACAAAGCTCATTGCCTTGCTGTGGTTCAGCGCCTTCAGACCATTCATAGAGCTGAGAAGTGTACACACGAGGATCAACTTTTGGATTAGGGCCATCATGAAAATTCCAGACATAAACCCTGTCAACCTGCGTTGCGTGACCTAAAATTTCAAGCACTTTATTTATTGCTACATCAAATTCTTCATTGCCAGCAAGCAAATACTGCGCAGCAAGGCTAATACTTTGGAGTAAAAAGTCGCGTCGTTCAAGACTTTTCTTTATTGATTCGACATTTATGTCTTCATTAAAATCCCACAGACCATGAGAGCGCACATTGACAAGTACAGCGCCTTTATCGTTGAGTGTGCAAACAAGCTTTGCTGAAAGCTTTCTATGGGCGTTGTTTTGTACACTGCCAATAGGCAACCAGGGAATAAGGTTTATTTTTTCGCCATTTTCTAAAGCGCTGATTTGTTGCTTAACAATATCAGCCAAGCCCATAAATTGCTCATCGTCCAAACACTTACCCGCATTGACCATACCATGGCACAAATCAAAAAAAGCTTGATTCCACTCTCGCACAGTAAAATCATCAACATCAAGCACGACATAGCATTCTCTTGTGATATCTAAAAGAGCTTGAAAGTTGCATTCTGACAAAGAAATGTTCATAGATCTCTCATGGGGCATTGAAGGACAAATTGTCAAAGAAAAACACAATAGTAAATCTTTTCATAAAACATTGCCATACTAAAAGAAAAAAAAAGACTGGTCAAGTTTTTTATTTATACAATGAAAAACTTATCAAAATCCCAAGGATTTTATCTTAAACCTTTGCAAGAATACATGTTTTTCTTGACAAAAAATCCTACTTAATATAATGAATTATTTCGGAGGAATTTAATATGCTTTGTAAAAAAAACATCAGCAAATCTCTTTCAAATGCGAAATACCTTAAACACGCAATATTTATTTTTGTTCTGAGTTTTGCCACTGTTTTTTTCTTTTCTCTGCCAAGCTATGCAGAATCAAAAAGTTTTGAGCTTAGTAAAGAAGAAAAGGCCTATATCAAGCAATCAGAACCTATAAAAGTTGCTTATGACGCTTTTTGGCCTCCTTTTGAAAGCTATAATAAAGATAAAGGTATCTTAGAAGGTATTAATTATGAAATTCTTATGCTTATTTCAAAGCTTACGGGCCTTGAATTTGAATTTGTGCATGAACTTTCTTATGCTGATGCCCTAAAATCTCTCGCCAAGGGTGAAGTGGACATGCATCTAAGCTATGACACAAATCCAAAAAAAGCAAAAGAATTTAATGGCATACTTTCAAACACTTTTCTCTCAACACCTATAGCAATCCTTGGTAAAAACTATGAAATTACAGACAATTGTGTCTTTGCTATTTCTGCCTTACATCCAATAATCATTGACTTTGTAAAAGAAACCTTTCCAAGAAATAAAATACTTATTTTTCAAGACATTGAATCAGCCTATCGTGAAATCGAAGCAGGGCGGGCGAATTTTACCCTTGAAAATGTCTATGCAGCACGCAAAACAATCATTGAGGGGGATTATCCTCTATTGCACATTGTTAGCGTTCTCCCTCTGTATGACAATTTATCTTTTTTATTTTCAAAAAATGTTGATCCTCTTCTCATATCAATTTTTAATAAAGCCATCGCTTCATTTCCAAAAAGTCAATTTACTGAAATTTTACTTCAACACACAATACAACCAAGCTTTACATCACAATTCTTCCACACTTTAGCCTTTTGGAGCGCAGATCTCTTAATCGCTTTAATCATTCTTCTTATAATACTTATAACCTCACTCGCTTTTTATTCTAGACAGCAAAAAAAATTAAAAGAAAAGATGCATATTAAGCAACAGCAAGTACAAAATTTGCTCGATGCTTTTCCTATGCCTATTTATATTTCTGATTTAGAAAGCTACAAAATTTTGTATTGCAATAAGGCAATTCACAATGCCTTTGATACAAGTCAAATGAAGACCAAAACATGTTATGAAATTTTACAAAATACTGAAGAGCCTTGCTCTTTTTGCACAAATGAGCAAATTGTCCAGCTTGATGAACCCTATACTTGGAACCACCACAATCCTCTTCTTTCAAAAACCTTTCAAATCATTGATTCTTGTGTAACATGGGACAGTAAAGCAAAGGTGCGACTTTCTATTGCTATTGATATTACAAAAACCTTAGAGCTTGAAAAAGAAAAAATTATAGAACAAGAGGCAAATCAAGCAAAGGGTCAGTTCCTAGCCAATATGAGTCATGAACTTAGAACCCCCTTAAACGGCATCTTGGGAATGACACATCTTGCCATTGACACGAACAAAAGCGAACAAGTCGCTGGTTATCTTAGCAAAATACAAACATCTTCAAAAAATTTGCTCTCTATCATTAACGATATTTTAGATTTTTCAAAGATTGAGTCTGGCAAAGTTGAATTTGAAAATAAGGCCTTTTCTCTGCAAAAAATTCTTTTTGATATTGAGGCCAATCTTTTAGTTGTTGCTCAGCGCAAAGGTTTGGAGCTCTCTCATTATATTGACCCTGCCCTGCCAGAATATGTTATGGGAGATCCTTTACGCTTGTCTCAAGTGATCTTTAATATTGCAGGCAATGCTATCAAATTTACTGAAAAAGGCTCTGTTTCTATCAAAATGTACAAAAATGAACTTGTTCTTTCTGAAAAAATAGGCATTCGACTTGTCATTGCCGATACAGGTATTGGTATTTCTGATGAACAAATGCCACGCCTTTTTGCTGAATTTTCGCAAGCAGACAGCTCTACCAGCCGTTGCTATGGCGGAACGGGTCTTGGCCTTGCCATTTCAAAGCGCTTAACCAATTTGATGGGCGGCGATATTTTAGTTAAAAGTGAGTTTGGCAAGGGCTCTGAATTTGAATGTACTTTTGCCTTTAGCCCTGCGCTTGAAACTGACGAAATTATAATTGAGCGTGAAGAAAGTATCGATTGCTTGCAGAATGTTCGTGTGCTTTTGGCAGAAGACAATGAAATCAATCGCATGATCGCCACTGAACTTTTAGAAAAGCTTGGTTGCATTGTGACTTGTGCCGTTGATGGCCTTGAGGTTCTTTCAATTTTAGAAAATGAAAGTTTTGATGTCATTCTTATGGACATTCAAATGCCAAATCTTGACGGCCTTCAAACGAGTAAGAAAATCCGCGAAAACAGGTTGCTTGATACTTTGCCGATTATTGCTGTTTCTGCTCATGCTATGCTTGAAGATCGCCAAAAAAGCCTGTCTTTTGGAATGCAAGAACACATCTCAAAACCTTTTGATCCGCAAACTCTTTACCGTGTCATAGATAAATATGTAAGCAGCGATTTTGCCTTTGATAAGCCCCTAGAAGAAGACTGATGCGATAGTTTATACTGTTTTAAAACCTAAGCTCACGAGCATTTCTTTGTCACTTTCAAGGTCAATACCGTTTGTTGTGAGCATATCTGAAGTGATCGTTGCATTTGCCCCTGAAGTAAAACAAGAATACGCTTTGTCGTCTAAAAGGCTTCTTCCGCCTGCAAGCCTAATAAAGCTTTTTGGTAAGATATAACGAAAAATTGCAACTATTCGCAAAACTTCTTCCTTGGCTAAAACTGCTTGATTTTCATAATATGTCCCTTTGATTGGGCTTAAAATATTGATGGGAACAGATTGAATATCTAGGGCCTTGAGCGAAAAAGCCAGGTCAATTCTGTCTTCTATGCTTTCACCAATACCAAATATACCCCCACTGCACACTTCAAAGCCTGTTTCTTGGGCAAGCAAAATTGAGTCTACCTTGTCTTGAAAGGTGTGACTTGTACACATTGATGGAAAGAAATTTTCAGAAGTTTCGAGATTGTTGTGTATACGCCTAAGGCCTGCTTTGTACAATGCCTTGTATTGTTCTTCGTTAAGCAGACCGAGCGAAGCACAAAAAGTGATTTCAATAGCTTCTTTTTTTGCTTTGAGAAGAATAGCGCAAATTTTTTCGATCTCGTCATTCGAGACTGCTCGCCCAGAAGTCACCAAAGAAAATCGCTTTATTTTTTGCTTTGCTCTCTTTTTTGCTTCACTTAATATCTTTTCTTCAGAAAGAAGGGGAAAAATTTCACAATTTGTTTGATGAAAAGACGATTGTGCGCAAAATTTACAATTTTCAGAGCATTTTCCGCTTTTTGCATTGATGATTGTACACATGTCAAAGAGATTTTTGCAAAAATGTTCTCTTATCCTGTTGGCGCTTGAAGTGAGTTCTTTTAAGTCTGAAGAATAAAGCTTTAGGGCTTCTTTTTTTGTTATTTGATAGTTGTTAAGGACTTTGTTTTCGAGTGTTTTTAACATATTTGGACTTTTGTTAGGGTTTAGGGATTAGGGATAGTTTTTTTTTTGAATGGAAGCAAGTCCTTAAGGTTCAAAGCTGAAACTCTGCAAGCCCCGCAACCGAGCAGGCGGAAGCCTGCGGGAGTCTTCGACCGACACTCGCTCGAAGAGAAGCTTTCACCAATTCAGCGAACCTTAGTGTATGCCCTATTGGGGTTTCCAAAGGGACTCAGTCCCTTTGGTCGCCGAAGGCATTGCCTTTGCCTTTTAACATTCTGCTGTTACTAAGTCACCCATTTCTTTTGTGCCGATGAGTTTTGCGCCTTCTTCCATGATGTCACCGGTGCGGTAGCCTGCTTCAAGCACTTTGAGAACGGCATTTTCAACTGTATCTGCTTCTTCAGTTGCGTTAAAGGCGAGTCGGAGCATCATGGCTGCAGAGAGGATAGTCGCTAGTGGGTTTGCTATGCCTTTTCCAGCGATGTCGGGTGCAGAACCGTGAATTGGCTCAAAGAGTGCTGGTGCGCTATCGCCCATGGAAGCTGAGGGCAACATGCCTAGTGAGCCTGTAATAACGGCGGCTTCGTCTGACAACATATCGCCAAAAAGGTTGCTTGTGACGATGACGTCAAATTGTGAGGGGTCACGCACGAGCTGCATGGCGGTATTGTCGGCCAGCATGTGGCTAAGCTCAACATCTTGATATTCTTTATGCACTTCATCAACAATATCACGCCAAAATCTTGAGACTTCGATAACATTGGATTTATCGCAAGAGCAAACTTTTGAGCGACGTTTTCTGGCAGTTTGAAAGGCTACGTGGGCGATGCGGCGTACTTCTTCTTCGGTGTAAATCATGGTATTGAAGCCGACTCTTTGGCCGTTTCGTTCTTCTATGCCACGGGGTTCGCCAAAGTAGACACCGCCTGTGAGTTCGCGAACGATAACGAGGTCAAGGCCTTTTTCGGCTATGTCTGGGCGCAGCAAGCAGGCTTTTGCGAGCGGCGGGAAGAGCTTTGCTGGGCGGATATTGGCGAACAATTTGAGTTCTTTTCGAACGGCTAAGAGGCCTTTTTCGGGGCGAGTATTGTTGCACATATTGTCCCATTTTGGGCCGCCGACAGCGCCAAGAAAGACGGCGTCAGATCTTTTGCAGACCTCTAGGCTTTCTTGTGGGAAAGGGTCGCCCTTTTCATCGATGGCCACGCCGCCGATGAGGGCTTCTTCAAAGGTGAATTCATGGCCAAATTTTTGGGCTATTTTTTCCAAAACTTTTTGGGCTTCTGGCAAGATTTCTGCGCCGATGCCATCACCGGGCAACATACAAATGGTCTTTTTCATATTTTTTCCTTTACGTAGTTTACCAAGCCGCCTTTTTGTACAAGCTCTGCCATAGAGGACGCTAAGGGCGGGCATTGGATGCTTTCTTTTGTATTGATGTTGAATATTGTGCCAGAGCTTGCATCGATGTCAAGGACATCACCCTCGCTAATTTTTTCGACTTCATCTCCAATTTCCATGAGCATAAGGCCCATATTGAAGGCATTTCGATAAAAAATGCGGGCAAAACTGTGACCGACCACTACCTTTATTCCAGCCCCAAGGATTGCAAGAGGGGCGTGCTCACGAGAAGAACCGCAACCAAAATTGCGTTCTGCCACCAAAATATCACCAGCTGTTACTCGAGAAACCCAATTTGGCTCGAGGCCTTCCATACAATTTTCGCCTAATATTATTGGGTCTGCTGTGATGAGAAAACGTGCGGGGATAATGGCGTCTGTGTCGATATGCTCCCCAACTTTATGTACTTTTCCATGAAATTTCATATTGCTTCCTTTATAATGATACAAGAATTATACTGCGCTGGGATCAGACACTTCGCCTGTAATGGCAGAAGCAGCGGCAACAAGAGGGCTTGCCAAATAAACTTCTGATTGTAAACTGCCCATACGTCCTTTAAAATTGCGATTTGTCGTGGCAACAGCACGCTCGCCGTCACCAAGAATACCCATATAACCGCCAAGACAAGGGCCACAAGTCGGCGGACTTATGATACAACCCGCATCCGCAAAGATGTCAAAGAGACCTTCATTCATACTCTGTTTCCACACGGCAGGTGTTGCAGGAATGATGATGCAACGCACAGACTTGTCGACCTTGCGACCTTTAAGAATTTCTGCGGCATCACGCATATCTGAAATACGCCCATTGGTACAAGAACCAATAATTACTTGATTTATTGAAACATTCTTTACTTCTGATACGGGTTTGACATTGTCAGGAATATGCGGGCAGGCGACGAGGGGTGTGAGATCTGTCACATCAAAGCTCACATGCCTTTCATATTCTGCCCCTTCGTCTGCTGTAAGCTTTTCTTGATTTGGACGATTGTTTGCATTGCCATAAGCTATGGTTTTTTCATCAACAGCAAAAAGCCCTACTTTTCCGCCAGCTTCGATAGCCATATTGGCCATGGTGAGACGGCCTTCAATGTGTAAATTATCTATTGTTTCACCGTCAAACTCAAGAGCACGATACAAAGCTCCGTCAACACCGATTTTACCGATAAGCAAGAGGATCAGGTCTTTGGCTCGTATATTTTTGGGCATAGTTCCGTTAAATGTAACACGAATAGAAGGCGGCACCTTAAACCAGGTCTCGCCAAGAGCCATACCGCCAGCAATATCTGTTGAACCTAGGCCAGTCGCAAAAGCGCCAATGCCCCCATAAGTGCAAGTATGGCTGTCTGCTCCGATGACTATGTCCCCTGCCCCAACGAGGCCAAGCTCGGGTAAAAGGGCGTGCTCGACACCGCTGTCACCGCCTTCATAATAATGTGTGAGGCCCTGCTCTTCGGCAAATCTTCGTGAAATCAGGATTTGATTGGCAGAATCAATGTCTTTTGGCGGTGTAAAATGATCCATAACAAAAACGACTTTGTCTTTGTCAAAGACCTTTGTTGCGCCCATTTTTTGAAAAGACTTAATGGCCAGTGGAGCCGTGATGTCGTTTGCCAGCACCAAGGAAAGCTTGCAGCGAACAATTTGTCCAGCGCTTGTGATTTCTTGATCTGTGTGTTTTTGCAATATTTTTTGTGCAAGTGTGTGAGTCATGATATTCTCCATTAAACCTTTTTATTGTCACGTTCTTTTTTTGCCATGCGATTTAAGGCGTTTACATAGGCACGAGCAGAAGCAACTGTAATATCTGGGTGTGTGCCACGGCCTACAGAGCGGGTCTGACCATTGTAAACACGCACAGTCACCTCACCTTGAGCGTCTGTTCCGTCGGTTATCGCATTGACGGCAAAATGTTCAAGCTTTGGCTTGATGCCAACAAGTTCGCTGATCGTATTGAACAAAGCATCAATAGGACCGACACCAAAACCAGCCCCACGCCTTTCTTCGCCGTCAATCTCCATGACAATGGCCGCAGTAGGCGGAATGTCTTGAGTCGAAGAGCTTGTGATAGAGGCATGACAGAGGCGGAAACGATCAGGGATACGGTAAATTTCTTCCAAAACAAGGGCGACTAAGTCTTCATCTTGAATGGTTTTTTTCATGTCAGCCAAGTTCTTTACGGCTGTAAAGACTTGATTTATTTGCTCTTCGTCAAGTTCATAGCCCAGAGCTTCAAGCTTTGATTTTACAGCATTACGTCCAGAATGCTTGCCAAGCACCAAGTCGCTTGTCGTGCGGCCGACAGATTCTGGCGTCATGATTTCATAGGTTTCACGGTGCTTGAGCATTCCGTCTTGATGAATGCCCGATTCATGCGCAAAGGCATTTGCGCCAACAATGGCCTTTGTCGGCGCAATGGGCACACCAATGGTCATAGACAAAAGGCGACAAGCAGGATAGAGCTGTTCAGTATTGATATTGTGTTGAAATTTATAATAATCTTGACGGACACGCAAGGCCATGACCACTTCTTCAAGTGAAGCATTGCCCGCTCGCTCGCCTATCCCGCCAAGGGTAACCTCTGCCTGACGAGCGCCAGCACGCAAGGCGGCAAGGGTGCTTGAAACAGCCATGCCCAAATCGTTGTGGGCGTGAACGCTGAAGATGGCTTTGTCGCTATTGGGTGTATTTTCAATAACATAACGAACAAGCTCAGCATATTCTTCTGGTTGCGCATAGCCTACAGTGTCTGGCAAATTGATGACTCGAGCGCCTGCCTTGATGACGGCTTCGGTCACTCGGCAGAGGAAATCTCTATCAGAACGTGAAGCGTCTTCAGCAGAAAATTCCACATTTGAAGTGTATGAAGCGGCACGCTTTACGCCATTTACCGCCATCTCGAGGACGGCTTGTGGATCTTTGCGCAATTTGTGTTGCATGTGAAGGGGCGAAGTCGAAACAAAGGTATGGATTCTGGGCATTTCTGCGCCTTTAATGGCCTCCCAACAACGGTCAATATCGTTTGGAAGCGCACGGCAAAGTCCTGCGACTTCGACATTGCGCGTTTGAGCGGCAATGGCTTGCACAGCTTCAAAATCGCCCTGGCTTGCCGCTGGAAAGCCCGCTTCCATAATGTCTACGCCCACAATCTCAAGCTGCCTTGCCAAGCGCAATTTTTCAGCCAAGTTCATGGTAGCGCCAGGCGACTGCTCGCCATCCCGCAAGGTTGTGTCGAAAAAGTAAATGCGGTTGCTCATAGTGTTTCCTTTCTTTTAAGGTGTATTAACACTACCTTTTTACAGACTTCTTGACCATACCATACAAAAAAAGAGCTTGTGGTAAGCTCTTTTCTCCAAAACAAATTGAAAACTGAAATATATTAAGAGCCTACGCACAAAGCTAGTTGTTAAGTAGAAGTAGGCTGCGTAGGAAAGATGCGTTACGCTTTGGAAGAGTAAAAAAGGTATAGCCAAGGCCAATCATCATAGATGAAATGGCAACATGAAAAGCCAAGGTATTGGCATTATTGACAAAAGAGACTTGAAAAGCAAAGCACACAAAGAAAGCCACCACAATAGCAATGAGTGCTACCGAGGCAGTTTGAAAGCCAAATGACTTGGCTTGTCTATGTGCAATTTCTTTTTTCATGCTTCTTTCGTTTTTTTACGATTTTTCTTAGCCAAAACTAAAATTAATCTCGCAAAATCTTGATATGCTAGTATAAGTTGTTAAGATTAAAGAAAATTCAAAACATCTTCATACAAGCTGTGAAGACACTACCAAAAGTCTCTTCACTTTGCAAGTCTTTTTTTGATAAAAATTTTTATTGACAATGATACTAAAAATAGATACTATCAACTATGAATTCAAAACAACAGAAAACACTCAAACAGCTATTTGCCACACCAAGCCCAAAGGAAATGCCTTGGGACGACATTGTAAGCCTTTTATGCGCCATAGGCGCTACAATCACTGAGGGAAAAGGGAGCCGTGTAAAATTTGATAAAGACGGCGTAACTTTGGCTTTACACCGACCGCACAAGCCCAAAACAACAAGATCGTATCAAATTCCTTTGCTACGAGAATTTTTACAAAAAATAGGTATACAACATGAACAATAACGCCATGACATATAAAGACTATGTGGGCAGTGTAGAATATAGCCAGGACGATGAATGCCTCTTTGGGCGCATTCTTGGTATAAATGACCTAATCACTTTTGAGGGTGAAAGCGTTAAAGAATTGCGCCAAGCTTTTGAGGAAGCAGTGGAAGATTATCTTCTTCATTGCCAAGAAGTGGGGAAAGAACCACAAAAAACGTATAGCGGAAAATTCCTTTTGCGCATTGATCCCTGCCTGCACGCAAAACTTGCCACAAAAGCACAAATACACAATATGAGCCTTAACCAATATGCCGCAAAGGTCTTGGCTCAAGTGTAGCGCGTATTTTCAAAGCAAAAGCCATTTCTCGCTTCTTCTCAAAAAGCACGCTGACAATAGAAATCTACTCTACCCTTGCCTTTTGCGCTTCGTATCAAAAATGATAGGCAAAGCCTGTCATAAGGCTGTGTTGATCATAGTCATAGAGTTCGCTATTTGAATTGTTTTTTGAATATTGATACTTCAGCTCAAAATCCCAGTCATCAGTGATCGGCAAGGTAAAGCCAAGTCCAACACGCAAGCGCTCATCTTCTCGCTTGATAGCCTCAAAGACAGTGGCTGGCCCATCGTATTCTTGGCTTAAATAGCTAATAGAAGGGGCGATGTTGATAGGTTTTTTGCTAGAGCTAATACTTTGAGGGATGTCAAAAGACAAAGACAATGAGGCCTCATAGCCATCATAAGAGTAGTTTTCATTATCGGCTGTATTTGTAAAATAGCGGCCGCCAATGGTGGCATTGTGGCCATCGCCAAAGAAGAAACGGGCATATTGCTCGGCGCTAAGGTAAGAGCCGTCATAGGCGTCGTTCTTAGAATAGTTGCGACGATCATAGCTCGCTTGCGTGATCAAGTGAATTTGAGATGTGGGCGCAAAAAGAAAGGTGGCTTTAGGGCCATAGGCAGCGATATTTTGGTCAAAATCATAATCAAAAATTTCGCCTTTGATGCGCAAATCAAGCATGGTCTTTGAGCCAACATGTCTAAAGCCCACACTGCTCGTGCCCCATTCAGAAGAACGTAGATTGAGTTCGTCAAGGTCATTGTTGGTATTATAGCGGGCAAAGAAAGAGAGATCGCCCACCAGCCACCAAGGGCTTTTCTCGCCCAAGCGATAGCCCATGTCGACTTTGCTGCCAAAATAAAAGGCCGCTGTTTCCACAGCCTTAGCATCGGTGAGGTTCAAGCTCCAAGAGCCCAAGAGAACTTCATTTGAAGCAGGGCCGCCATTGACATTGCTGTCATAGAGCAGACCTGTGCGCAATTCGCCAGAAACTACGAATCGCTCGCTTTTATTTCCTCCCCAAAGTGCCAAAAGGGCTTCACGCTTTGGTTCTGAGAGCTTGGTGTCTCGAGCCAAGATTGCTTGAGCACCTTGGGCGTCTTCTTGTTTGTGGCGGGCAAAGGCCAGTTCATGCAAAAGCCCAGCATCTTTAGGGAAAGCGATTATCAGGGCTTTATAAATGCGCTCGGCTTCTGCTGCACGTCCAGACATTACTGCCGCACGAGCAAGCCCCAAACCTATAGCGGCGTCTTGAGGCTTGTCACGCAAGAGGCGGCTAAAGAGTTCGTAAGCCTGATTGAATTTTTTTTGCTCTAACAAGGTATAGCCTTCGGCTGAAGCTTGTTCAAAGGCGTTTAAGGCCGCTGGACTCTTTGCGCCTTGTGGCATTTCGGCTTGTGCCAAGCCGCTGAAAATGCAGCAAAAAATCGCCAATATGAAAATAAATTTTTTACACACAATACTTTTCCTTATTAGTGATTTAACATACAAATATACCAACTATTTCTACTGAGGTGTGAGCGTGCCACTCAAAGGATCGTTAAGGTCTCCCCCTTCAATCTGTGTTGGATGTATTATAAATCGTCCACTTGTTGCCTCACCTGACATCTGCCAACTTTCAATGGTGAGACTTGTGCTTTCTGGAGTAGTTAAATTTCCCACATTTCCATCAGCAGCATCAATCGTAAAAATCCCGTCCTTCATTGTTCCACTGCCATTTATGGCATTTACTCCAAAGAAACTCGTTTCACTTGAAAGCCCAGTCATAGAAGCCCCGCTTATGACACCTGTATTTGGGTTCAGCGTGCCAAGGGAATAGTTGCCCGAGGCCAAAACACCATCATCAGTAGGAATAGTAGAAAAAGTGCCGCCGGACAATGCTATAGGCGCAAGTTCTATCGCCTCATTAAGGGCGATGCCGAGATTATTGGGGTTCGTTGATAAGTTGTTGGCGTCGAAGAACTCGAGGTAAGCGTCATGGTGGTTGGAATCCATATCTAAGATCCAAGGAGCCAAAGGATAGGCATCGGTGAGAATGGTGTTGCTAGCGGTGTCATCTGTGCCTGTGGGGTTTTTGACAAAGGTGGGTAAGGTGATGTCAAAGGTAGCCTGACCTAAAGAGAATTGAGGCTCTACCACACCGATGTTCTCCGCCGAGCGTTCTATAATCACGTCATGATTAGTGTCGGTGATGTTGCTAAAACTTGTTTCAACATTAAATGTGCCGCTAGGACGCGTTAGCTTACCTAGAACCAGATATTTTGAGCTGGATGAGTTCACAGGGAGAAGATTGAGAAAATCTTCGAAGGACTTGCTATCAAAAGCATCTTCGAGAGTTTGCCTGTCTTTTGATTTAATAACATTATAAAACTTAAATTCAGGGGAATCATTGGCAGGGACTTTGTTTTCTAGGACGGCTTTAATGGCGGCTAGGATATTGGCTTTGATGACGCTGAAGTCAAAGATGATGCTTATTTTGTCTTCGGTGATAGTGGTCGTGCCCAATAGGGTGGCTAAGTATTCTGCCGCAAGTTTTTCGGGAATAAGGTCTGCTAAAGCAATACCATCGCCAGTAATCTCAATGCTTACGTCCTTGCCCGCTTTCAAGGCCTCATATATCTCACTGGGGTCAAAAGTCAGATACACGCCACTCATCTCACTGAGTTTATACTGTCTATTTGCGGAAGGGTTAGTGGAGCTATAAGCACCAAAAGAGAAATTCGAGTGGAAATAGTCGACCATGTAGACTTGAGCGAAGCCATTCTTGTTTGTTGTCGCATTAACAAAAGCATAACAAATAGTAGGGGGCAGCAAAAAAATAGCCCCGAACAAAGCGAGTCCAAAAGTGCGGAGACAGCAAGTAAAGACTTGTTTTGACATGATTAACTCCTTTAGATAAAGCTATTTTTTAGGATTACTTTACAAAAAACACCTAAAAAAAAGACCTCACAGTTTTCACCGTAAGGCCGTCAATTTAACTTGGTTGCGGGGGCAGGATTTGAACCTACGACCTTCGGGTTATGAGCCCGACGAGCTACCGAACTGCTCCACCCCGCGTCACTCAGAAGATAATGCGCCTATTAGGCGTCTTTGTCAAGCACTTTATTCAGCAAAATAGATAAATTTGTTGGATCACAGCAAGGGCTTAGCATAAGCTACTAAAATTACAAACAAAAACAAAAAAATAAACTATCTGCAAAAAAAGCTTATATTTCTCTCAAAAATCACTAGAGAAACTCTAGGCTTTTTATATATCCTGACGAACAAAGATAAAAAGCAATAAACTCAATACATTAAAGAAAGACACTGAAAAAGAGAGACATTTCCCCTTTTCAGTGTCAAAAATTGAGTCGAAACTGTAAAAGGCAACTTCACACCTTTTACAAACTGAGGGACTTAATCAACCAAAATTCCCTCATACACAGAAAGAACAGGCGAGCCACCAGTGTGCAAGAACAAAACTTTACTGCCCTTCGGGAAATAGCCAGCACGCACAAGGCCGATAAGGCCAGCCATTGACTTGCCAGAATATACCGGGTCAAGCAAGATGCTTTCAGTTTGTGCAAGAAGCTTCACCGCTTCGATCATGCCATCATTTGGCAAAGAATAACCAGGCACAAAATACTCATCAAAACACACAACAGCCCCATCAGGAAGGGTATAGCCGCTGCCGATATATTCTAAGGTTTCCTTCGCCAATTTTTCAACCACGGGCTTTTGGGTCTCATTAGGGCGGCCAACATTGATACCGACGACCGGCACATTGTAGTTATTGCCATAAAAACCAGCGAGCATTCCAGCATGTGTGCCTGAACTTCCGCTTGGCACGACAACATGGCTAATGTCTAGCTGCATGTCATAGAGCTGTTGCATGGTCTCTTGCGCACAAGAAACATAGCCTAATGCACCGATTTTATTGGAAGCACCACCAGGAATGATATAGGGCTTCTTGCCTTGCTTGCGGAGTTCTTCGGCCACTTTTTCCATCTCATCAAGCATGGGGCTTCCGCCAGGGACAAGCTTAATTGACTTTGCACCAAGAAGCTTGAAGAGAAAATTGTTGCCAGAAGCGTCTGGATTGTATGTGCCTGGCACACGCTCTTCAAGCACCAAATGACAGTCAAGGCCTTCTTTATTTGCCCAAGAAAGCGTTAAACGACAATGGTTTGACTGAATAGCACCACAAGTGATAAGGGTATCGGCGCCTTGAAGCAAGGCATCGGCAATAGAAAAGTCGAGCTTACGAGTTTTGTTTCCGCCTGCAGCACCAGGTAAAAGATCGTCACGCTTGACAAAAAGCTCAACATCGCCGCCAAGTGCTTTTGACAAATTGGGCATTGCTTCAATAGGCGTAGGGCATGTTACATAAGCCCTACGAGGAAATTTAGCTAAGTTCATATTTGCTCCAAATGAAAAATAAAGGTTGAATACAGTTATTGTTTCACAAAAAAAGACACAAGGCAAGAAGACTTTTTTAACCTAAAAAGGTGTACGTAAGCTGCTTACACCATAGATTTTTTAGTTTGATAACTTGTTTCCAGAAAGGCTTTTGACTCGCCATTCAATCATCTGTGCACCAATGCTAAGAGCAACTTCTTCTGGACTTTGCGCTTCAATAGACAGACCAATAGGTGTATGAACTCTATCAAAATCTCTTTGTGTAAATCCTTGAAGAGCTAAGTAGCTGCAAATGTTTTCTTTTTTTGCCACATTGCCTATCATACCGATGAAGGAAGCTTTTGTTTTTAAAGAAGCTTCAAGAGCTTGTTTGTCTTCATCAAAGCCACGGCTCACTATGACAACAGCGTCGTAGAGGCAAAGCTCTTTTGAAGCAAAATAATCCGCAAAAGATTCACATTCAAGAGAAGGCAAAAGGACAATTTCTGCCTTTGGAAAGCGTTCTTCATTGGCAAATTGTGGCCTATCATCAAGGACAACATTGTAGAAACCTAAATAATACAATACCCTAGCAAGCTCACAAGCGACATGGCCAGATCCAACAATATGTACACTGTGCGGCCTTGCAAGAGGTTCAATAATATATTCAAAATCGTCCAAAACAAGGCTGTGCGGACGAGTTTTCTTTAAACAACTCGCATATTCAATAACTTTTTGAGGCAAAATGCTTGTGGCTTCATTTTCAAGGATAATAAAGAGGTGTTTTTTTGAGACACAAGACTTCTGTGCCTCACCGCTTTTAAGATCTATGCAAGTAACAAGAGTGCCAAGCTGCCCTGCCCTTTCAGCTCGGACAATACTTTCGTAGAGAGCAAGGTGTTCATCACTAAAAGGGATACATTCAATCAAAAAGCGCAAAGCGCCTATAGAAATTTTGGCTTCATCCTCTTTAGCCAAAGCATCGTCTTGAAAGACTTCTATAGAAAAAATAGCTGTTTTGACCCTTTTTTCTTCAAGTTTTTTTCTTAAAAATTCTTGTGCTTTTTCAACAGCTTGAGCTTCTTGAAAACCGCCGCCAACACTTCCAAAGCTTGAGCCATCGGCCCATACAAGCATCTTTGTGCCGGCAGTACGATAATCAATACCGCCATCTTCAATCAAGGTGATCAAGGCAACCGCTTTTTGCATTCGCAAGCTTTTAACAAGGCTTTTGTACACAGTTTTCATAGCAATATCCTTTAAAATTTGATTCAAGCAGTCCTTTGGGGCAATTCATGCTAAAAATTTTCAAAAAATTGCAATTTTTTTGAATCCAAACGGTTTTAACACTTCAACCTACTATTTTGCGCTGATAATACAATTATTTTTTTGTTTTTGCAAGTTTTTTTGGTGCAGGGTCTGTTAAATGCGGCAAAGCACCGCCGGCAATCGCCCACAGATAAAGGCTTGCGACTGTACCATAGGGGCTATAGCGTTTCGCGTATCTTTGAAAACTCTCTATATCTATGACTTTTTTTCGATAAAGCATTCGCATTCCGCGAACGATCGCCAAATCGCCATAGCTGACAATATCAGGGCGTTGCAATGAAAAAATCAAGAGCATTTCGGCTGTCCAGACACCTATACCATTTAAAGACGACAAAAGCTCAATAATTTCTTTATCGGGCAAATTGTGCAGATTTTCGAGATTTATGTGCGAATTGTGGACTTTTTGCGCAATATTTTTGATATAATCGACCTTTCTGAAGCTGAGGCCACAGGATTTCAAATTTTCATCGTCAAGGTCAAGAATTTCTTTGGCACAAACTGTGCCCAACTTGTCACAAAGGCGTTGCCAAATGGTCTTTTGTGCGGCTGTTGAAATTTGTTGGCCGATGATATGCTTAACAAGTGAAGCAAAAACATCTGTATTTACGGGCCTTTGTATGTAGCCAATAGCCTCAATGGCTTTGGCAAGTGCTTTGTCTTTTTTGCGTAAATGATTGAGTTCTTTTTCACCGTATTCAAAAAACATCGCTAAATCTTTATCTTCTTGCCCTTCCATCAAAGAGCCTCCGTATTAATTTTTTGTAATTTAACAAAAAAAACAGTAAAAATCAGTATTGAGAGACAATTATCTCGCCTTTTAGGCCATTTTCTGTAAGTTCTGCATGAAATTGTGTATTTTTCGCCATTTCCATGGTCTCTGTATAGACAAGCAGTCGCATATACTTGGATTTCGAGACAAGAAGCTGAATTTTTTCAACTTGTGGTAAGATATTTTCATAATTTTCTGATTTTGCCTCAAAAACCCAGGGTTCTCCAAATTCTATGACAAAAACAGGCTGATCTGCAAAGTGATAAGTCTTGATCGTATCAAGCGAGAAAGGCTTATTTTTTGCGGGAACATAGTCAATATCAAGGGAAAGGGTGTCTTGCGGACTGACTTCACTTTGAGCAAGCTCCATTCCCAAAAAACGATTATTGGCTGTTTTTTTTCGGTCAATTTGCGACTTTGTTTGCGTTTTTTGAATGGGTTGAGTCTGTTCAGAAGAAGGGGCTTGTATTGGCAAGGGCGCAAAGGCAGGTGCTGGGAGAAGAGGCGAAGTTTTTTTGGGCTCTTGTTCAGGTATTTTTCCTACAACAGCTTCTTCTATTGGCGCTTCGGCAAAATCGTCTTGAAAATCAAAGCTTTCTCGCAAATTGAGATAGAGTATAGCCATAATAGCCAGCCAGCAAAACAAAAGCAGGCATTGTATTTTTCTTGAATAAATAAAAATCATGGTGTTTCCTTGGCTTAATGTATATTTTTCATCAAGAGCAAAAATTTTTCAAATATCAGAATAAGACCAACACAGCCCTAGCAGGCTTAAAAAAGTTTTTTACAGGCTGATACAAACACAGCCCTAGGCGGCTGAAAAA
>CAYJIB010000004.1:7160-45106 GCA_964370125.1 uncultured Desulfovibrionaceae bacterium | reverse complement strand
TCGCTCAAAGCCTGCTACCGCAGGCTGCTGCCGCAGGCTATAAGGAAGGCCTTTCTCACTTCCCTTCGCTTTCTTTGCTCAAGTCATAAACAAGGCGGCCGCCGACTCCCCAATTGTCGGTATCGACTTCTTCGATAGTCACAAAGGTGGTCTTTGGGTTTTTGTTGAGCACACGCACAAGCAAATCGGTAACACCCTGAACGAGTTCAGCTTTTTGCTCACGGCTTGCGCCTTCCTTTGTTATTTTAATTGAAACATAGGGCATAATATTTTCCTTTTTTAGTAAATAGAATTTAGCTTCTTTGCAAATTGTACCATTCTACACGGGCTGGCGGTAAATTTTTTACCACAAGGCGTGATTTGTGCGGCACAAAACCATATTCACGCAAGGGGAAAAAACGCCACAAAACATAGCTGTACTGTACAAGGGGGCACTCGTGTTGATTGACCACATCAAGCACAGCGGCGGCAATTTCTTTACTCACTTTTTTGGGCAAAACCCGAAAAGGGATAGAGGAAACAATCATGTTGATTTTTTTCTCTGGAGCGTGCTTTTGAATCAGGCTGTCAAGCTCTCTGGCATCGCCAATAACCAGGGGAACTGCTGGGCAGCGCACCTTAAAGATATCGGCGAGACTTTGCGAAACCTCTATTGCCAAGATATTTTCTGGCGCAAAACCAGATTGCACAAGATAGTTTGAAATAGCGCCAGTCCCTGCGCCCAAATCAATAATAAGCCCGTCACTGTGCGGTGAGGCACCCTTTGTGAGGGCAGAGGCAAGGCTTTTGCTGCTTGAGCACACGGAACCTATTTGCAAGGGGGTTTGCAGAAAATTGGCGATAAATTTCGTCGCCCTGTGGGTTTTTTGCGTAATTTTTTTCAAATTTGAAGGCATATAGGCTTTGTCCTTACTCAGGGCATAAATAAAAATGCGCCGCAAAGGTTTTTGTATAAATATTTGTGCTGACCCTATAAAGTAGGTAAAGAAAAAATCTTTGTCAATAGTAAAAAATTAGTCACATTGAAAGCCATTGCAACCAGACAGAACGCTTTCTTGGGCCATCTCCGTCAAAAAGATAGATTGTTTGCCAAGTTCCAAGGCAAAGCTTGCCATTTTCGACAATCAGGTGCAAGGAAGAGCCAAAGAAAGAGGCCTTGATGTGTGCGTCTGAATTGCCTTCATAATGACGAAAATTTGGATCTTGTGGTATGAGCTTGTTTAAAAAAGCGTTGATGTCAAGAGCAACATCGGGATCTGCACCCTCATTGATGGTCAAGCCGCAAGTCGTATGCGGACAAAAAAGCACAAGTGCGCCGCTTTGCCAAGAATGCGCCCTAATGGCCTCTTGAATGTCCTTTGTAATATCAATAAGACTTGAGCGCTTGTGACTGCTAATGCTTAAAGTGTACATGGTGACTTCCTTTGTGCTAGAGAGTGTTTGCAAGAGCTAACAAGCCCTTTTTCTTGACAAAGATATTCGCCTTTGCAAATTGGAAGCATTTCCCTGTTTGGCTTCTGGCGGCGTCAAGGGCGTGAAGATTGCTTGCTCTTGGACTTGCGCCATCAATCAAACTCAAAAGTTTGGCATAAAGCCGAAGCCTTAAAGCCTTGTGCTTGTCCTTAAAGGCAAATCTTGGCAAAAAAAAGCCGTCATCCATCAGCACGATAGCCTCAGCAGCCTTTTTTATTTCATCATTCCAGTAACTTTTATCGTCTTGGGCTTGCTGCCAAAGCTGCTTTGTGTGCGATAAAAATTGTGGATTTTCAGCCAAAAATAGAGGCATAAGAGTATGCCGCACACGGTTTCTTGTAAAGTCAAGTTCATTATTGCTGGCATCTTCGCACCAGTCTTGCCCGCAAAGCTTTAGAAAATCAACAAGGTCTTCCTTGCTTGTATGAAGCAAGGGACGCATAATGGACAATGAAGCTTGTTCTGCCACAAGAGCCCGCATTCCTCCAAGAGCAGGCCAAGCCGCTCCACGCAAAAGGCGCATGAGCTTGTCTTCTGCCAAGTCGTTAAGATGATGCCCCGTAGCCAGCCAGATTTCTTTTTTGGCTAACTGTTCTACATTTTCTTCCTCTGTTATTTTTTTCTGCACACGATCAAAAAAAGCGTAGCGGGCAAGCCTTCCCGCTTCTTCAAGGCCTATACCCCTTTCTTTTGCCAAAGCCTTAACTTCTTGCCTTTCAATCGTAGAGGGCAAGGACAGTTTTTTTGCAAAATCTTCTACAAATTTGGCTTCTTGCAGGCTTTCATCTCGAAGGGCGTGGTCAAGATGAGCGATATGCACGGCATAACCAAGATGCAATAAAATGAGGCAAAGGGCCATAGAGTCCGCACCGCCAGAAAGCGCTACAATGACAAGAGCTTCTTTTGCGGAAGGCAGATCTTGTTCTTGCATAAAGGCTCGTACATTTAAGCAAAGATGAGCGGCCTTGGGCGCAAGATTTTGCAAGGAAAAGGCTTTTGTTTGTGTCTTTTTTTGCATGGTTTGTTTTACAATGCTTGCGCGCCTTCGCTTGGCAAGGCAGTATTTTCTGTCGGAGAAAGCTCTGCTTCTGGTAATTTTTCTGGCAAAGTTTCAGTATCTTTTTGTGAGGCTTCACCTTCTTGTGGCAATACTTCATTTTCTACGGGCAAAACATCTGCCTCTAGTGATAAATTTTCTTCTTTCAAGAAGAATTCATGTTGCAAAATACTCTCTAAACTTCCCCATTCGCCCTTGGGTAAGAAATACACAGCCGCTGAAATCCACAAACAAAAACCTACAGAAAGTGCGAGCAAAGCCCCTTGCGCCTGTCTTTTGTCGACATGCCTTGCCACAAGATAGACAAAGAGCAGGCCAAGTGTCCCTAGCGACATGAGATTTCTTGCTGAAAGCTCATCTAAAGCAAAGAAAAGAGGCGCGCTTGGCTTTGGAAGACTCGATAGCCAGAAAAAAGCTTGCTCATAAGAGTCACTAAAGGCAGAGGTGAAAAACTGCTCAAATTGGCTGAAAAAACCGTAAGCGACATCGTACACAAAAGCGATGGTGTCTGGAGGCACTGTCCCTCTTAGGCCAAGAGAAAAAAGATACAGGGCCCAAGAACCAAGATAAACGTGAATAAGCACAAAAATATAGCGCAAGGCCTTTGGCGACATCTTCAAAAAGCCGCGCGCAAGCAAGATAGCGGTAAGAGGCCAAAGCACAAGGAATGTTTGCGAGATATCTGCTTGCAACAAACAGCTCAGGGCAAAGCTTATGAGGAAAAAGAGCCAAAGCCAAGCTGTATTTGGTTGATTGCGCCTTGCCTCTACAAAGGCTTTGGGAAAGTCTTTAAGGGCATGAAGGCGGAAAAAAAGAATGAAGATCCAAGGCAAGGAAAAGAGGAAGAAATCGCTGATGAAGGTCGTATTGACCGTCAAAGAAAAGCTCTTTTTTGTTGCCTCTAGGAAAATTTGCAAGAGCGCCCTGCCCTCTGGCAACATGGCGTACACACTGATAATACCGCCCCAAGCCAAGAGGAAGAGGGCAAACATTATAACCGCATCGAGGCCGCCTGCACGGCGGAAGGCAAAAATCCATAAAAGAAAGAGGAGACTTGTTAACATAGGCACAAGAAGCCATAAAGGCCCACCGCAAAGCCCCAAACAAAGGGCAAAGAAAAAGGCAAAGAAAAAGCGCAAGGGCGCAAAGGGCCGTATCCACGCCTGATAAAAGAAAAGGCTAGCAAGAAGAAGGCTTAAGGCAAGCAAGACATGCTCAAAAGAAAAGCTGTAAAGATAAAAAGTCAAAGGACTCAACAAGACCAAACAAACAGAGGCCAAGCTGTCTTTTTGTGGCAATCCACAAGATCTCGCAAGAGCGTAGACGGTGAAGAAAAGCGCAAGGCTCAAGACAAAGAAGAGCAGGCAAAGGCCAAGCTCTATGGGGAGTGGACTATACAAAACAAGGCTTTGCATAAGAAGGCTTGGTAGAGGCCAGATATTGTTTGTTAAAGCCGTATTTGCGCCGCTAAGCAGGCTATCTGTCTGAAATTGCAACATATACAAAACAGTGTCGCCAATATTTGCGAACACATTTTGCCCCATTTGTGGCATGACGGCAAGGTGCTCTTGAATGAGCAAGACAAGGTCTTGATGAGCGGCAAGCCACACATCAGGTCGTAAAGCATTGATGCCAAAAGCCAAGAAGCAGAAAAAGAAGATGGTGAGCGAGGGAACACGACTTAATGCGTCAAAAAAACGTATCAAAAGACCCGTCTTTTTAGGAAGCTCTGCCCTAGGATTTTGTTTTTTTTGTGATGCTTTTTCCTTGGACTTTTCTGCTTTCTTTGCTTCTTGTAAGTTTTCAGGCAAATTTTCAGCTAAGTTTTTTGGTAAATTTTGAGGGGCAGCTTGCTCTTCTTGGGCTTGTTTTGCTTGAACAGTATAAGCTTGAGGCTCTTTGGACTGTAAGCCCGCAGTCCGCCCTTGCTTTAAGCTATTGTTTTGAAGAGCTCTTGCCTTTCTGGCCACTCTTTGTGTAAACAAAGCCTCCTCTGAAAGCTCTGCTTTTTGCCTTGGCTCTTCATTGCGTAAAGAATCTTGTGGCAAGGCAATGGGGCCTTGCCTGCCTGTTTTGGCTATTTCTTCTCGCAAGGCAGAGAGCTTGATGCTGTGCTGACCTTTTTCTTCAAGTTTTTGTTCTTCAAGGCTTTTTTCTGGCTTGTTTGTATTCATGTTGCGCTTCTCCCGAAGGCTACGGTTTTTCTGCGATTGAACCGACTTTTTTGGCGTACTTTTGTCGCTTTAGCGAACAAGCAACCAACGACTTTCAAGCGGAGCGAGCTGTATTGTACCTTGTACATCTTGCTTTGTGAAGGCGTCTTTGTAGCTTGTGCTTTGGCTTGCGCTAAATTGCGCTAGCTTGTCAGAAAAATTCATCAAGACATGAAGCTCATGTTTCCCTGCTTGCGTAACATAGCCCACAATATTCGGGTCTTTTGTAGCAAGCATTCTGCTCAAGCGGCCTTTTGGAATATTGTATTCTTCTCGTAATTTTGCGATATTTTGCGTAAAAAAAGCAAAAGAGCTTTCGCTAAAAAATTGTTCATTGAGCGGCGGATAGAGATTTTTCCCTTTGGGGACAGCAAATTTTGTGAGCTGCTCAGCATTTCCTTGGCCTGTTATAGACCAAGCGGCAAAAGGCACTGTGCTATTTTTTGTTGAAAAAGATGCATGGCTTATCCCTTGTAAATCGTGCATATTCAAGCCAACTATACCTGGCAGGCCAGCAAGAAAAGCAAAGAAATGCTTGTGCACTCGGGCAATTTTTGCGACAGCCTCATGCTCATTTGTTTGCTTTGGCAAAATCTTTAGGCGCATGGCGATAAGAGCTGGCAGGGTCGCAACAAGTCTTTGGCCGTCATAATAGGTGTCAGCATACCAAGAAGCTGGTCGCAAATTGGGCAGCATTGATGGCAAAACCAAGGGGAAGAGTAAGCCTTGTTCTTTTGAAAGCGGTCTCCACAAGCGGCTATGATCTATGCCCGCCTCGATGGACTGCTGCAATTTATTGCGAATATATGAAGCGTCGCCACTCAAAAGACTGATTTCTGCGGCCGGGGACGTGACACTGTCAAGGGCCATGCTAAAGCCTTGAGTCTGCATTTGCGCAAGCACATGTAGAGGGACAGAGCTATTAAAAAGGCTAAAACCGCTATAATTGCTGACACGCTTGTGAAATTCCTTGGCGTAGTCAATGCCGGGGCTAAGTGGGTCGGGATCTTGCTCATTGGCTGTTGCGCCAAAGGCCAAATCAGGATTTATCCCCAAAAGGGCGATGCGCCTTTCCCCCGTATTTTGCAAAATCGAGCCTGCGAGTATGCGTTCGGCTGTACCTGAGCTGTCATCAAGATGCAAAAGCGCTCTGTTATAATTTTGTTGCAGGCGAAGAAGCCAGCGTTGTTTTTTGCCATTGACATCAGCTATTGTATTTGTGGCGTACCATTTAGTAGGACTAAGCCACGAGATATTGTCACGCACAAGCTTTTGCGGAATGAGGCCCTGAGCAATAAGTGCAGACACGTTTTTTTGACCGATGGGAGAAACTTGAAGGGCTTCATCACTTTTTGCTTGTTCTTGTGGTAAAAAGTTCCAAAGGGACTTTGGCACTTCTATAATGATGAAGGCTGAATTCCAAGGCCAAACAGAACGCACCGCAAGACCAACGTCAGCAGCAAAGCCAAGACTTGGACCCAAGGCGTCTGTGCCCAGCCAAAGCCCTCTTTGCAGGGCTTTTTCACGCAAGATATGCAAGTCTTCTTCTTTACCCAAAATATCAAGCGAAGGAGAAAGGCTGTCTTGTATATTCATGGGATTGTATTGTTTACTCGCCACAGCTTGTTTGCTAAGGGGCGAAACGTACATTCCTGAAAAACCAAGACTTTGCAAGTTGCTTAAAAATTCATCATTTGCAAGAGAGGCTAAGGGCTTATCGTGGAGCAAGTGATAGGGATTGGCCAAAAACCACAGGCCGCCACCTTGAATAAGGCTTGCGCTATTGTCTTTTGAGCTTAAAGTCCAGTCGATATGTGTGCCAGAAATATTTTTGCTGGACTGCTCTGCTTTGTGTAAGAAAGACTGTCTTTGCAGATAATTGACAAGGCCTGGGTCTGGGCGAAGGCCTGCTTGTGTCGTGGTCTCTTGTTGTGTTCTTGAGCGACTGCGTGTTGCGGCAGTGCCAGCACAAGCGTGCAGAGCAAGACAGAGGATAAGTAAACAACAGGGGAAGTACTTTTTCATATGTTTTCATTGCCTTATTTAGGGATTGTATTGTGTGTTTTCGTCCATTGCTTTACGTTTTTTTGCTTCAATTTCATCTTTAAGCAACTGTTTTTCAATCAATTTTTTGGCATAAGCCAATTGCTCATCTTTTGTAGAAAGTTTTTCATCAAGCTTTGCCATCAGCACTTTACGCAAAATTACACCACAAAGGGGCCCTTTTTCAAGTCCTAATTTTTGCAAGTCGTGACCACTTATGTCAACACGCAGCTTACGCCACTTGGTGATATAATGCGACAAGACTTTATTGCCTTCTTCTGTTTTTGACCTTGCCATGCAAATAAGCAAGCCTTCAAGGCTGAGCCTTTGAAGTATTTCGTGTAATTGACTGATCTTTCCTTTTTGTTCATGCCATTTTTTTAGGCGATTGGTGCAATGATAAATCTCTTGCCTTGTCCGTAAAATTGTCAGCTGTGTGTTTTGCGGAATAACAAGTCTGTCAAGAACAGAAAGGGTATCGCTTTCATCAAGGCCGCTGAGCAAGATGATAAGATAGGTCGTAAAATAGCTGATTTCTTCATTCTGATACAAAAGAGCGTACCAGTCAAGAATATCTACCAACCTTTCAAGCAATTCTACGCGTCTGGCATTGAGCTTGAGCGAAGGGTGAATTTTTTCTAAAACACCGAGTTCGTGTAGGCGCACAAAGCAATCTTTTGGTTTTTTTTCATGCACGATTAAAGAAAATTCGTTGACAATGCGAGAGCCAGACAGTTTTTCTAGCAAGTCAAGATGCAAGGCGTTTTTGATAAGTTTTTCAGTTTGACTGACAATGCGCAGGGTAAAGCGTTGTTCAAAGCGTACAGCACGAAGAATACGCGTGGGATCTTCAACAAAGCTTAGGGTGTGCATAACACGCAAGTTCTTTTGTTTGAGGTCATTTTGCCCATCAAAAAAATCAATAAGGGTACCAAATTTTGCTTCATTGAGTTGAATGGCCATAGCGTTTATGGTGAAATCCCTTCGGTACAAATCCATCTTTATAGACGACAGTTCGACAGTTGGCAGGGCTGTTGGGTATTCATAATATTCAAGGCGGGCTGTGGCGACGTCAAGGCTCTTTTTTTGGCCTTCTTTGTCGTGATAACTGATAGTTGAAGTCAAAAAATGTTTGTGTTCTTGAATGTGACCGCTCAGCTCTTTGGTAAGAGCTTTAATGAAGTCTTGGCATTCGCCTTCAACAACCATGTCCAAGTCTTCACTGTGGATATTGGGCATATCGAACAAAACATCTCGCACAAAGCCGCCAACGATATAGAGGTCTACTTCATATTTATCAGCAAGCTTGCCAACAAAACTCAACAAAGAAAAGGCTTCTTCTGAGATATTTTTTTTCAGAAGGTGAGCTACCTGTCTTGATTTTGCCTTGCCTCTGCTGATTATTGGTTTTTGACCAAGATCGTCTATGAAGAGATTTAAGAGATCTGTGCGTGTGACGACACCAAGCACGGTATTGCATTTATCAACAATCGGCACAAGGCGTTGTCTTTCGGCAAGAATAATGTCAAAGAGGGCGTTTAGGCTGCCATTTTTTGTACTTGTATAAATTGAACGCTGCATGTATTCGCTCACACGCACATCTCTAAGGCCGTGTTTAACAGCACGGTCAGCCGTTTGATAGTCAATATAGCCAGAACAATAACGTGTCCCAGAAACCACAACTGGGGCGGCCTTTAAGCCATAGCGGCTCATGATAAGTTCGGCCTGTTTCATAGGCGTGTGCTCTTCAAGGCAGATGGCAGGACTTGTCATCAGGTCTTTGGCGGTTTTATTTGTGTGGATTTGTGCATACATTTGCTGAAGGATAGTCTCGATCACTTCCTTTGGCATCTTGTCTTGAATGCTCGCAAAAGCGGCAGATGGATGTCCACCGCCTCCAAAGAATTTACACACTTGGCTGACATTTACGCTCTCATCAAGGCTGCGTGCCACAAGCATAAGCTTGTCCTTCATGGTGGCCAAGATAAAGAGGGCTGAACTTTGCTGGATATTGATGAGGTCTTGGGCGATTTTTGACAAATTGCTGATAAAGTTTTCTGTAAGAAGGGTGCTTATTGAAACGGTATATTGCCCAATACTGTGTACTTCGGCATTTTCAAGCAAGGTGTGCAGGGCGTGAACTTGGCAAGGGGTATAGACTTCTTCAAGCAGGCTTTGCACAAGTTTTAAGTCCATGTCTTTTTCAAGAAGCCAAGCAGCGGCGTCTAGGTCTCTTTTTGTTGTCGTTGTATAGAGGAAATTTCCTGTATCGGCATAAATGCCAAGGCCAAGCAAGGTGGCCAAAGTAGGGCCTGGTGCTATGCCTCTTTCTTGCATGGCTTCGCAAATGAGACTAGAAGTCGCCCCTAAGGGCTCAATACGGCTAAATGTTGCAATAAATTTCCCGTCAGGCAATACAAGATCAGAAAGATGTGCATACGCTTCATTGTTTTTATCTTCTTTTTCTGCCTTTTCTTGCCCTTCGTTTTCTGTTAAATTTTCAAGATGATGATCCCAAATATGGATTTCTGGCTTATTGTGTTCAAGCCAAGAATGTAAGGCAGGAATGCGAGAAAAATTTGCTGTGTCGGCAATTATTAAGGTCTTTATTGGGTGATTTTCAATTTCTTTTGCGTGAAGTGTGGGATAGTGCCCTTGGATATGGTCTTGGTAAAATTGCGTGATGTGCCCTGTCATGCTCCCAGGAAAGAGCAAGGCGGCGTCAGGATACAGATGGCAAAGGGCCGTCATGCTGGCTAAAGCGTCCCAATCGGCATTGCTATGGCAGGTGATGACCTTTGTGTACTTTGTGTCCTTCATAAATTTCAAGACCTTTTATTGTTTTGAGAGCGGGGGTGAAACTTTTCATGAACACTTTTTAGGCGTTCGCTTTGAATGTGCGTATAGAGCTCTGTTGCGCTTAGGTCTGCGTGCCCAAGCAGGCTTTGCAAGCTTCGCAAATCTGCCCCCCCTTCAAGAAGGTGTGTGGCAAAAGAATGGCGCAGGGTGTGCGGCGAGATATTTTGATGAATGCCAACTTTTTGTGCATAATTTTTGATAAGCTTCCACACCCCTTGTCGGCTAAGGCCTTGGCCTGATCGATTAATAAAGACAAAAGAGCTTTGTGGCTTTAATTCTGGGCGAACAAAGGAAAGATAGTGGGCAAGCATTTTTTTGGCCTGTTCATGAATGGGGACAAGCCTTTCTTTATTGCCTTTGCCGACAAGTCGCAAAAGGCCTTGGCTCAGATCAATACTTTGGAGTTCAAGGCCAACAAGCTCTGAAACACGCATACCTGTGGCATAGAGCGTGTCGAGCATGGCCTTGTCTCTTTGCCCAAGGACTGAAGAATTGGGGGCATTTAAAAGTTTTTCTATGTCTTTTGCGCTTAAAACGCTTGGCAATTTTTGGGCTTTTTTGGGGCTGTCAAGATGTTGAGCAGGATTGTGCGATATGAGGCCAATATCAAAGCAATACAAGAAAAAGGCCCGAAGGCTTGAAATGCGCCGCCCAATAGAGCTTGGTGCATCGCCTCTTTTTCGTAGCCACACAACAAAGAGCGCTAAGTCGTCTTCATTAAGCGTGTTAAAGTTTTTTTGTGTATCATAAAGAAAGTCGTGCAGAGCGTCAAGGTCTTGACCATAAGCGGCAAGGGTGTTTTGTGAAAGACCTTGTTCCGCAACAAGGCTGTCAAGCCAATTCCAAGCAGTGGCCGTCGGAAAACTTTTAGACAAGCCTTCAGGTGGACTTTGGAGATTTGCAAGAGAATGTGTCATATCAGCCTGCCGATTGTTTCTAGGCTTTTTTTGAAAAAACAGCACCTTTTATACTTCTTTTAGCCTTTTTTTAGCTTGTTGTAAAGGAAAAGCGCATAAAAAGCAAAGACTGCAAAAAATGCAAGCAAAACCTTGACCAAAATACAATAAAAAGCTATGCTTTTGATAGAAGTGACTTGCAGTAAATTTTATGCCTGCCTTTGTGCCGCATAAATTCAATAATATAGGCAACTTACAAAAACACTCTACCTGCCACATAAAAACATTGCTCGCAATTTTTTATCGCACAGGCAGAGCAATTTGGTTTTTACTTTCGCAAACCTCTTACAATAAAGGATGATTTATGAGCAAGATTCGTGTGGGGATTAACGGCTTTGGGCGTATCGGACGACAAGTTTTTCGCGCTATTTTTGACAATTATCGTGATCAAATCGACATCGTTGCCGTCAACGACTTGTATGAGCCAAGCATCAATTTTCATCTCTTAGAGTTTGACACCATGTACGGTCGAGCGAATTTTGCTGTTGAGCTTGAAGACAAGGTCGCTAAAGTTGGCGATTGGAACATTACCTGCTTTGCAGAACGTGATCCAAAAAAGCTCGCTTGGGGCGATGTTGGCGCTGACGTAGTTATTGAATCTACAGGCATCTTCCGTTCAGCCAAAGACGCGCACGTCCACATCGATAATGGCGCCAAAAAAGTCATCATCACTGCGCCAGCAAAAGATCAAGACATCACCCTTGTCTTGGGCGTTAACCATGACCAATACGATCCCAAAAAACACCATATCATCTCTAACGCTTCTTGCACAACAAACTGCTTGGCGCCCTTGGCCTTTATCCTTGAGAAAAACTATGGCATTCAAACAGGTGTAATGACGACCATTCACGCCTATACCAATGACCAACGCATTCTTGACTTCCCGCATTCAGATCTTCGTCGTGCGCGTGCGGCCGCTTGCAATATTATTCCTGCCTCTACTGGTGCGGCTCAAGCCGTTGCAGAAGTTATTCCTTCACTTAAAGGCAAATTTACAGGCTGGTCTTTGCGTGTGCCGACACCGACGGTGTCTGTTGTTGACTTTACCGCTGTGTTAAACGGCAAAGCAAGCACAGAAGAACTGCTCGCCCTCTTTAAAGAAGCCTCTGAAACATACATGAAAGGCATCTTGGCTTATTGTGATAAACCTCTTGTTTCTATGGACTTTAAGGGTGATCCACATTCATCTATCTTAGAAGCAGAATACACCACCATGCAAAACGACAATCTTGCAAAGGTTGTGTCTTGGTATGACAACGAATGGGGCTATTCTTGCCGTGTGGCAGATCTGGTTATGCTCATCAAGAAGCAGTCTTAAAAGCGATTGAGTTTTTTGAAATTGGCCTTAATACAAGCCAAAAATCTTCTTTGTGTCAACACGAGCTGGCATATATTTTGCAGATTTTTGGCTTGCCAGAAGGCAAAGTTTTATGTATGTAAGCATACGCTGTGGCACTAGCCACAGACTTTTATAGTTAGGATGTTCAATGCACAATTTCTTGTCACATGACAATTTACAGCAATTCTTTCAAAACGCTCCAGAAGGTGTGTATGTAAGCATACCTTCTGAGACTGCGCCTTTTAACGAATACATTGTGTGGAATGCCCGAATGCAAGCCATTACGGGCTACACACAAGAAGAAATCAACAGCAAAGGCTTTGAATTTGAGCTTGCCCTTCACAAAAGCGATTCATCTCAAACCTTTATGCCCGATGACATGAGCTATGAGGCGACCTATGTCACCAAAGATGGCGAAAACATCATCCTTGGCATCTCTGTTGAAACTGTTAAAATAGCTAATGTCATGTGCAAAGTCGGTATTGTGCGCAATATCACCTCTTTTAAAAACTATGAAAGCATCTTGCTTGATCAAGCGCACCTTGACCCTTTAACCAATATTGCAAACAGACGCAATATTATGCAACATATTGACCATACCATCGTCTTGGCTTTGCGTACATCAACGCCTTTTTCTTTGCTCATGCTTGACCTTGATTTCTTCAAGCATGTCAACGATACCTATGGTCACGCAACGGGCGATATGGTGCTTTGTCAGTCTGTTGAAATAATGCAAAGTGTTTTGCGCCCTTATGATAAACTTGGGCGTTTATCAGGAGAAGAATTTATTATTGTTTTACCTGGTGTAACAAATGAAGGAGCGCAAGCTGTAGGCAATCGTATTTGCCAAAGCATGCGCAAACACGTCTTCCACCACGAAGACAAGACTTTTTCGGTAACCATAAGTATCGGCGGCACCCTTTTTGCCTCGCAAGACAACACACTGTCCATTATAAAAAGAGCCGATGACAATTTGTACATAGCCAAGCGCAGTGGCCGTGACCGTGTTGTGATAAAGTGATGACAAAGCCCTCTACTTCTTTTCGTGAGCGCATAGAAAGGGCAGTTACTACTGGTCTTCAAAGCTTCTTAAAAAAACGCTCACTACAAAGCCTGCACAAGATTGGTGATTTTGTCGGCCATGTTGTGTGGCTTTTTTTTGCAAAAAGACGTGAAGCCACCGTTGCTCGCATAAAAAAACATATTCCAGAACTCGCAAAAACAGACAAAGAAGCCAGGGCCTTTGCGCATAGTTCTATGTGCGAAAATGGCAAATCTTTTTTAGAGCTCTTTGCTGTACAAAAGTATACCGAAAAATCTATCGGAAAAGACATTTATGTCGCAGAGCCAGAACTCTACCATCAACTCACCCACTCAGACAGGCCCATCGTTACTGTAACAGCTCACCTTGGTTCATGGGAACTTATGGCCGGCCTGCTTGGCTGTATCTTCCCCAAAGAAGCCCCCTGTGCTGTTGTCGTTCGCAAGCAAAAACTCACAAGCGTTCAAGAAGTTATGGAAGAACAACGCTCATGCACGGGCGCAAAAGTTATTTATCACAGGCAAGCCGCTCCACAAGTCTTGCGAACACTTAAAAAAAATGGCGTTGTCGCTTTTTTGGGCGATCACAATGCAAGAATAAACGAGGCTCTTTTTATGCCCTTCTTAGGGCAAACTGCCGCAGTCAACAAAGGCCCAGCCCTTCTTGCCATTCGGGCAAAGGCGATCATTTGGCCAGCTTGCCTTGTACGCAGCAAAAATACGCCACATACACATATTTTTAGGACCTACCCCCCCCTTGACACAAAAGACCTAACAGGCAGCCTTGACGAACAAATTGCAAAAGCCTCTGAATTTATTACACAAAACATTGAAGATATGGTGCGGACATATCCTGAACAGTGGTTTTGGATGCACAATCGCTGGAAGACACAAGAACCAAAAAATTGATTTCAGTTACAAAACAAGCCTTGCCTTGAAGCCAAAGCTTGGACATTGACAAAAAAAGCAAAACTTTTTATTGTTTACATGAACAGTACGCAAAAATTTTGCTTTACATACAATTTCGGCCTTTTGCGCATAAAGTGAATATATTTTTTCGACAAAGCCAATAGAATAGCGCAAGCAAGAGGCAAAAACTTTTTTGAGGAAGCCATGAACACAAACGAACACGATGACAAAACAGAGCTTGCCGACACCGAACAGGCTAAAACACAAAAACCACAAAGAAAAAAGACAAATCGCCCAAGAAGTCAAAAGCCAAAAGCACAGCTTTTAGAAAATGCAGAAGAAGAGACTGTAAGCGAAGAGCTTGAAGCAAAAACTCTTACTTCACAAAAAAAAAGACCCCGCGGACGCCCTAAAAAAGCGCGTCCTGCTCAAGAACAAGCAATTGAAGCCGAAGATTTTCAACAAGACATTCAAGAACAAAGTGTTGCAGAACAAAGTGTTCAAGAGCAAGAGTTTGGGGAAAAAGAATTGCCAAGTGTAGAAGGCCAAGAAACAGCAGAAAAAGAAACAAAAAAAACACCCAAAAAAGCACCAAAACCTAAAAAAGCTTCACCACAAAAAGCCCCTCAAAAAGCCCAACAAAAGGCTTTAGCTGCAAAAGAAAACCAAAAAGCCATAAGCGCAAGCCCCGCACAAATCGCCATAGAACAAACTGAAGCCCCTCTTGCCCTCCCTGAAGCAGAAAGTGAAGCCCCTAAAGAAAAAGCAAAGGGCAAAAAAAAGCAAAATACAAAAGAGAAAGCAAAAAAGGGCGCAAAAAAACAAGAGACTGAAGAAAAAGTTGAACTTGTCGCCGCACAGATGCTTGTAAGCGTTGTACCAAACGAACAGGCCGAAGTGGTCATTGTCGAAGAAGGCCAAGTCAAAGAATATTACGTCGAAATGGCGCATCAAGAAAAAATTCGAGGCAATATCTACAAGGGCATTGTCAACAATATCGACACAAATCTTCAGGCCGCCTTTGTCAACTTTGGTGGCGGGCGAAACGGTTTCTTGCAAATTGATGAAGTGCATCCAGAATATTGGCTACAGCATTATGAACCTGTCAAAGGCCACAAATATCCGCCTATCCAAAAAGTCATGAAAGTCGGCCAAGAGGTCATGGTGCAAGTGGTCAAAGAACCCTCTGGAAGCAAGGGCGCTTTTCTCACCACATGGATTTCTTTGGCGGGGCGTTTTCTTGTCTTAACACCTGGCCAAGAACAAATCGGTATCTCAAGAAAAGTTGAAGACGAAGAAGAAAGAACACGCCTGCGCGAACTTATCCGTGGCCTTGACCCAGGCCCAGGCCTTGGGGCTATTGTGCGAACAGTCTCTGTTGGCACAAGCAAGACCACCCTACAAAAAGACTTAAACTTTCTCAAACGCTTGTGGAAGGACGTTTTAAAGAAAGTAACCAAAGAAGAAGCGCCGGCACTTATTTATCAAGAGCCGCACCTCGCCGCAAGAGCCATACGAGATTATTTGTCAGAAAATGTTGACGCTGTGTGGGTTGATGACGCCGATACCATGGACAGCATAAGCCACATGGTGCAGATCTTGTTTCCCAGAAAGAAAAAGCTCGTGCACCTGTACACGCCAAACACCCTAAGCCTTTGGAATCATTTTAAAGTCCAAAAACAGCTTGACCAAGTATACAGCCGTGAAGTGGCCTTGCCTTCTGGTGGGCGTCTTGTCTTTGACCAAACTGAAGCCCTTATGGCCATCGACATCAATTCTGGCAGAACCTCTGGAAAAAACAATTTTGAAACGATGGCCCTGCGCACCAATCTTGAAGCGGCAAAGGTCATTGCCCAGCAACTACGCCTGCGTGACATTGGCGGTCAAGTCGTCATTGACTTTATTGAAATGCGTGATCAAAATCAATGCCGTGAGGTTGAGAAAACCTTACGCACAGCGATGAAATGCGACAGAGCAAGACACGATGTTTTAAAAATAAGCGAATTTGGCCTTTTAGAATTGGTGCGTCAACGCATCGGTTCTTCAGCTATTTCTCTCTCACAAGAGCCCTGCCCTATCTGCAATGGAACAGGGGTACGACGCAAAATGGAATGGCAGGCCTTACGTACAGTCAAAGACATGGCTCTGCAGGCAAAGCAAGCACACGCCAAGGGCATCAAAGAAATTTTGTATGCCGTAGAGCGTGAGGTCGGCCTCTATCTCTTAAATCACAAACGTCAAAAACTTCTCGATATTGAGACAGAATGGGGCGTTCGAGTGCATGTTTCTTTGTAAGATCACACAGTCAAACATTTAAAAAAAATAAGGCTATGCACACTTAAACAAGAAGTTTCTTTAAAGAAAAAATTGTGCAATGGCCTTAATTTATGGTGAATTATGGATATTTCTAAGTTGAAGCCCGGCGACAGGGTAAATTCTCGCTGCACTCGATGCAATGACTTAACAAGTCATGCCATCATTGTTATTGTTGACGGCGCTATTCACAAGGTAGAATGTTGTGTGTGCAAGGGCGTACATAAATACAAGCCCGCAATCAGCGAAAAAACAAAGACAACAAGACGCATTGTCAGTAAGGACGGCACAAAAAGCACGCCCAAGAAAACACAGAAAAACAAGCAGCTTATGGCGGCAGACAAAGACAAGAACAATCCAGAAATCTTGCGAAACAATTGGCAATACGCCCTGAACAACACCAACAGCGAGCCAGCCCCTTATTCTATGAAAAGAGCTTGGGCACTCTCTGACGTGATAGAGCACCCCACCTTTGGCAAAGGTGTTGTCATTGAGATTTTCCTTCCTGACAAAATGCACGTGCTCTTTTGTGACGGTATTCGCCTCTTAAAAAACGGCTCATAAGCCAAAAAGCCAGAGACTCGAAATGGCCAAAAAAAAAGCCCCCCGCATTGATCCCTCAAGCCTGGCCTTGCCTTATGCAGGCGCAGACACGCACGCCCATCTCGACAGCGAAAGCCTTTGGCCTCACCTTGCTGACATTATGGAGAGAGCAAAAAAGGCCGGTGTTGCCCATATTGGCCAAGTTTTTCTTAGCCCAAAAGCCTATGAAGAAGGTCACAAAGCCTTTGAAATCTATCCAGAAGTCTTCTTTCTCTTGGGCATACATCCTTGTTATGCCCACGAATTTTCTTTGGACATTGTCGACGAAATAAAGGCTATTTTCTTAAAAGAAGCTCGACTTAAAGCCGTTGGCGAAGTCGGCCTTGACGCCTATTGGAAGGAATGTCCCATCGAAGTGCAAGAAGCTTTTTTTCGCCGCCAAATAGGCCTTGCAAGAGAGCTTGGCAAACCTTTAGCCATTCATTCACGAGACACAGCGGCCCAAACGGTACAAGTTTTGCTTGATGAAGGCATGTCAAAACACCCTGTGCTTTGGCATTGCTTCCAAGGCGACGCCATTGACCATCTTGACACCATCATCACGCACGGCTGGGAGGTCTCAATCCCCGGTATCATCACCTACAAAGCCAATGAGTACTTGCGTGAGGCCGTCAAAGAAATCCCCCTCACACATCTTCACATAGAAACAGATTGCCCCTATCTTGCCCCCATGCCTTGGCGTGGCACCAATAACGAACCCTCGCTCGTCGCTTTTGTTGCCGAAAGTATAGCCAAAAGCCGCCAAATCGACACAGCAGAAGTCTGGACGCAATGCGGCCAAAATGCCGTGCGTTTTTTTGGTTTGCAATGATGTTTTTGTTGAAATAAAAAGTCCGCACAATGCTTGTAATGAGAAGCATTTTCTGTTATATTTGACTTGAAAAGTCATAATAGAAACATATTTTTGCACATATCAGCATTTTAAGGCTTTTGCTCAATGATTGCGCAGAGTCTTTTGGAGGCAAATTATGGTCATTCGTCTTGCCTGTGGAGCCTTGCATGGAGTTGATGCTTTTCGTGTGGATTTAGAGGTGGACTATATCCGCAAAGGCTTGCCAGGCTTTACCATGGTAGGCCTTGCAGAAGGGGCTGTAAAAGAAGCAAAAGAACGAGTATTTTCTGCTTTGCGCTCTTGTGGTTTCAAAATCCCTCCCGCGCGTATTGTGGTCAATTTAGCCCCAGCCGACCGTAGGAAAGCGGGTTCTGCCTATGATTTGCCACTCGCCATGGCCCTTCTTGCTGCCACTGGCTACATTCAGCCCGAACAGCTCGAACCTTGGTTTATTGCGGGTGAACTCTCGCTCACTGGTGCCATAAAGCCAGTCACTGGCATCTTGCCCATGGCCATTTTAGCCCAAAAAGAAGGCGCAAAAGGTGTCCTTACTTCTCCAGAAAATGCCCTTGAAGGCGCAATAGTCGCCGATTTTGCAAGTTATGGCCTGCCCACACTTAGCCATGCGGTTGATTTCATAAATGGAAAAATTCACTTAGAGCCGACAAGCGCCCCAGAGCTCAAAGACGAGCCGCAAGATTTTCTGCTCGATTTTGCTGAAGTGAAAGGACAAGAGCACGCCAAGAGAGCCATCGAAATTGCGGCAGCTGGCGGGCACAATCTCTTGTTTATGGGGCCGCCCGGGAGCGGGAAGACCATGCTTGCCAAGCGAGTGCCTACGGTTTTGCCACCGCTGACCTTTGAAGAATCCTTAGAAATCACAAAGATTTATAGCGTTGCAAATTGCCTTGGCGATAAGGGGCTTGTCCGCCACAGGCCTTTTCGTTCTCCGCATCACACAATTTCTGATGTGGCTCTTGTTGGCGGTGGTGTGTATCCACGGCCTGGCGAAGTTTCTTTGGCGCATCGTGGCGTTTTGTTTCTTGATGAATTGCCAGAATTTGGCAAGGCAACACTTGAGGTCTTGCGAGGGCCCCTTGAAGACGGCGTCGTAACCGTCAGCCGTGCGGCACAATCAGCGACTTTCCCCGCAAATTGTATGCTTGTTGCGGCGATGAATCCTTGCCCTTGCGGTTATGCTTCTGAGCCAGATCACACCTGTGTTTGTACCGCAATTCAAGAACAACGCTATCGCAGCCGCCTGTCTGGCCCTTTGCTTGATCGCATCGATTTGCACATTTCTGTGCCGGCTGTGCCTTTTGACGATTTGCGTTCAAAAAAAGGCGGCAGCTCTTCTGCTGAAATACGCCAAAGAGTGGTTGAGGCAAGGCAGAGGCAGTATGAGCGTTATAAAGATTGGGAACATATTCACAGCAATGCAGATCTTTCTGGCAAATCTTTGCAAGAATTTTGTGTGTTGCATTCTGAAGAAGAAGTTTTTTTGCGCCACGCTGTTGAGAGCTTGCGGCTTTCTGCCAGATCCTATACCCGCATCTTGCGCGTTGCTCGCACTATTGCCGATTTGGCAAATGAAGAAAATATTTCTGGCCCGCATTTGGCAGAGGCGATTTCTTGTAGAATGCTCGACAGAGAGTGAGTTCGTTTTTTTGTTTTGATTAAAAAGTCGAAGCTGAAAAGGCGCAGCTTATTGTTGCTGAATGGGCAAGGCATAAGCCTTTAACAAAGCTTGAATAGCCTCTTTTCCAAGGGGCTTTTTGCTTTTTTGTGCTTTATCCATAAGACTTTGCATAATAGTTAAGGCATTTGTGATACTGTCAACCCACATTGTCGCCGCCCCGTGCAGCATAAGACCAAGAGGCTCTAGCGGGCCACGAATACCCAAGATAGGCACACCAGACGCATAGGCCATGCCCACTTCTATACCGGCGTCTTGTCCAGAAGCCCCAAGATAAATAAGAATATCAGCATTGTGCGAAGCATTGGCACAAAAAGAAAAAATTTCGCCACCATGATCAGTGTCCATCCATTCACGACGCTTGGCAGCGTTCAAGTTTTCTGGCGGCTTGCCTTTTTCTGTCCAATCAAGAATATCGTAACCCATTTCTTGTAGTGCCGCAGAAAGAAGATGAACGGCATGAAGATTGCGAAAGGAAGCGGCAATATAAACCGAAAGTTTTTTTTCATCTTGCATAATACAAATCTCTTTATGTTAGGATATCAAAGCTCGTAGGTAAATAAGTGGAGTGCGTATCAAGGGCGAGGAAAAATTCATTTTAGCGAAGCGGAGTGTACAAAAAGGTACTCGACCGAAGCAAAAAAGAAGCAACACGCTTATTTACTATTCTTCTTTGAGTGAACGTGTCATAAGTTTCTGTATACTTTTTTTTGGATCATTGCCCTGAATCAAGGCATAGACCGATGCGGTAATGGGGCTTGAAAGACCTTTTTTTTGCGTAAGCGTATACAAGGCCTGCGTTGTCTTTACACCTTCTGCAACCATTCCAAGGCTTTGCACAATGTCTTCTAAAGACTCGCCCTGCGCAAGACGAAAACCTACCTGACGGTTTCTCGACAAATCCCCCATACAAGTCAACATCAAATCCCCAAGGCCAGAAAGGCCCATAAAGGTCATTGCTTGCGCCCCAAGGCTAACGCCAATACGACTTATTTCAGCTATTCCACGAGTAATAAGGGCCGCGCTCGCATTGTCCTTTAAACCAAGGCCAGCCGCCGCCCCCGCTGCAATGGCCAAAACATTTTTTAAAGCCCCGCCAAGCTCCACACCCAAAACATCTGTGCTAGAATAACAGCGAAAACGAGCAGACGAACAATCCTCACGCAAAAAAGCCCCCGTATCGGCGTCCTTGCAGGCAAGCACAACAGCCGTTGGCTGTCCTTCTATCACTTCCCTAGCAAAAGAAGGCCCAGACAACATGGCGTATACGCCCTTCCAACTTGGCAAAAGCGCATGAATGCTCGCCGACAAGGGGCTAGCTGTCTGTACATCAAGGCCTTTTGAAGCGTTTATAATGATTGCGTCTTCTCTAATAAGGTGCGCAAACTTTGGCAGGCTTTCCGCTATGCTTTGAAAAGGAATGGCCACAACAACAACATGCGCTTCTTGCAAAATATTTTCATCATTTGTCGCTAAAAGATTTGGGTCAAGCAGAAGATTTTGTACATATTTCGGGTGTTTATGTTCGCTATTAATGGCTTGGGCAATGGTCGCGTCTCGCACAAGCATATGCACATTTTGTTGCGCCTTGGCAAGCACATGAGCAAGCGCTGTTCCCCATGAACCGCCACCAAGCACCACAAAATTTTTCTTAAGTCTCGTCATGAAAAACCTTTTATTCCTTATGTAATAAAGCGAAGCGCAAAAAATCGCCTATGTTCTTGGCAAAGGCTGTTTGAGATAGCGATAATAGGTGTCGTATTGATAAATGGCAAGCAAAGGATTGTGTCCTAAAAGGCGATCTTTTACAGAAAGCACACTCACAGGCATATCCAAATGCTTAATGGCTATGCTGTCATGCCCCACACAAAGATTAAGAAGAACAGCAAAATCGGCCTTTGCCTGATTGACGAGTAAGGCCTGAACCTTTGGATTGCAGGCACTTTCTTCTGGTAAATCTTTGTTAAGAAGGTGCTCAGGTCCAATATCATAACGTGTTTTGGCGATTTGCCCCACCTTGCACGTCACAGAGACAACTTCAAGGCCGTTCACGGTAAAAATATCGTGTACAATACTGGCTTCACTTCTTGCGCCCATACAAAAAATCAGGCCGATACGAGAATACTTCATGCGGTGACAAAATTCGATAAGCTCGACTATGCGGGGCTTATTTGGGCGAAGCATGGCATAGCCGTCTTCTTTCCCTACATAGCCAGCCGCTTCTTGGCAGATAGCCTCATGACACAAGGCGCATTCTTCCTTGTCTGTCGTGTCAAAGGCTTCTTGGGTCAGGTCTTTATAGTTTATGGTGGGGCAAAAAGAAGGGCCTTTGCCACTTGGCACAAGACAAGCTCTTTGTTGAACAGCAACAGCACACTTGGCGCATTTTGCTTCATGCTTTTCTTTCACAACAATCCTCCCAATGCTCTTCGTCCGCAATGTTGAACTTTTTCAAAAAACAATAAAGTCAAGACAAAGAAACAATAACAAAAAAGTCCTTTATGGGCAAGATTTTATCAAAAGTTAAAATTTTCATATTCTGCCAAGCTACAGACTTGAGTAATTTTTTAAAAAAATTGCTAAAAATCACCAAAAAAAGATTGACCTTCTGCATGAAGTACGGCAAAAAAAAGTCGAGACCACTTTTGAGGAGGAAGATATGGCGCACCAGCCTTCTGAGGCATACGATATAGTGCCTCTTAGCCCTAGCTTTTCTAGTGATGAGCAAGAATATTTAGCCGATTTGGCACGTTTTGTTATTGGCAAAGGTCTTCTTGGAGAGGCCATCCCTGCACAAGATGAATTGCCCAAGCCAACAAGCGAATCTCTACAAGACTCACACGGCGTATACGTGACCTTGATGCGGCACAGACGTCTTCGTGGCTCTTTAGGCCTTTATAGAAATCCACCGCCTTTGCATATTGGCACAGCACGCATGGCTTTTGCAGCGGCCTTTGGCGACAGACGCTTTACACCGCTTGACAAGCAAGAATGGTGCGATATGCAGATAGAAATCAGCATCTTAGGCGCGCCCTGCCCTTGCCCTTCCTTAGACCATATCGTCATTGGCCAGCACGGTCTTATCCTTGAGTACGAAAATTATTCAACCTTGCTCTTGCCCCAAGCACCCGTAGAGCAACTTTGGGACGTGCCACAATTTATTCACGAATTGTATACAAGGCTTGGCCTTCCTTGGGACCCGCAAAATCCTCTTGACGGTACCCATCTTAGCTATTTCACAACACAAACCTTTGTTGTGCCTTCTGTAAAATAAGGCTGTTTTGATATTTTTTCACTTTGATTTATAACAAATAGCGTTGACAGCGACACTTGCTTTAGACTAGGCTAAACAAAAAATAGGAGCCTTGTATGAAAAATACCCATTTGATGATTAAATCTTTATTTTTCTTGTTCTTTTTGTGTATGCCTTCCCTGCTTTTGGCGGCAACAAGCGAAAGTGTGCCCGCAACTGAAAGTGTCGAAAACAAGCCAGCAGAAGTCACACAAAGACAAACGCCGATAGCTGTTGAATTTGAAGGCAATGACAGTATTGGGGCGGCTCTCGCCATGAGCATTAAAGAACGCTTTAATGCCAGCAATTTGTTTGCTTTGTCTGAAAAAGACGAGCCAAAAATCCGCCTCATTGTGACAACTGTACCAGAATTTCCTTCTCGTCCGGGCCTTGGCTCAGCTTATTCTGTCGTGTGGCTTTTTTCACAATCAGAAAACACTTTGCGTCATTTCTTGCAATCTGACCTTGGTGTTATGACCCTTGACCAAGTGCAAGGCCTTACGGCAAAACTTCTTGAAACAACAGATTCGCTCGCCATTCGTTATTCATATTTGTTCCAATAAATTGAGTTTTAGAAGCAAAAAAGGCGGCTTTGAAAAAAGTCGCCTCTTTTATTGAAGTGTATTTTGCTTACTTTATATAGCCACGCTTGATGCCAATGTGTACTGCAAAAGCTATAACAACGACTACAAGGCCAACAAGAATTGTTCCAATATTCATTTTCGTGCCCCTTTTTTGTGAAGGTTCCAACCATACAAAGTTGCAAAAACACCAACTGGCACACCAAGCCAGCTTGAGGGTGAAATAACAACACCTATAAGGCAACCAGCGCCTAGTGTTAAAAAAATGTTTCCCAATATTTCATAATCTATTCATAAGCATTTTAAAAGCTTTTTTAAAGCGCTTTCGCAACATAGGGCAAAACTTGAGATTAAAAAATTTAATATCAAAGGCTTCCTCTATTTTTTAAAGCCGGCTACCAACAAAAGCCCTTTTTAAGAAGTAATTCTCAAAAAGGGCTTTTTCTTTAAAGATTTTCAATCAAAATCTAATCATTGTTAATCGTCGGCCTTGGCAAGTTCGGCCTCAGCGACAACTTTTTCTGTTACATGCGGCGGGGCTTCATCATAATGGGCAAATTCCATCGTAAAGACACCTTGCCCCCCTGTCATGGAACGCAAATCTGGCGCATAGCGCAAGATCTCATTCATCGGGATATGCACCTTGATTTCGGTAATCCCCATAGTCGAATCAGATCCCAAGACCTTGCCACGACGAGACGATAAGTCGCCAATAACATCGCCCATAAATTCATCAGGAATAGCGACAGTCATAAGCATCACAGGCTCAAGCAAGGTCACCTTTAAGGCCTCCATAGCTTTTTTAAAGGCAAGAGAGCCCGCAATTTTAAAGGCCATCTCTGATGAGTCGACATTGTGATAAGAGCCGTCATAGACTCGCACCTTAAAGTCAACAACAGGATAACCCGCAAGGAAACCACGAACAGCCGATTCTTGAATGCCCTTGTCCACCGCGCCAACATAAGTGCGAGGGATAGCACCACCAACAATGGCGTCTTCAAATTCGTAGCCAGAGCCACGAGGCGTGCCCTCAAGCTCAATCCAACAATCACCAAATTGCCCACGGCCACCGCTTTGCTTTTTGTGGCGCCCTTGAACTTGTGCCTTGCCTCGAACACTTTCACGATAAGGCACTTTTGGTGTCTTTAATAAAATTTCTGTTTTATAACGGCGTTTTGCACGTTCAACAGCCATTTCAATATGGAGCTGACCCATACCAGCAAGCAAGATATCGCCAGATTCTTCATCACGGCTAAGCTTGAGGGTGATGTCTTCTTCGAGCAATTTTTGAATGGCGGCATAGACCTTGTCTTCATCGCCTTTTTCTTGCGGAGCCAAAGCAAAGGTGATGAGCTGTGGGGGAAGGTCAGGCATAGCGATGGCAAAGGGGGCTTTATCATCACAAAGGGTGTCGCCAGTGCCGGTATTTTTGAGCTTGCCAATGGCCACAATAGCGCCAGGGCCAAGATTGTCTTTACACGGTGTTTGATTTTTTCCTGTAAGATAAATAAGCGTGCCCGTGCGCTCTGATTCGTCAGAACGTGTGTTTTTGAGCGTGCAATCAGAGCTTAAAGAACCGCTAAGCACTCTAGCGATATTGAGCTGACCAGCAAAGGGATCAGCGATAGTTTTAAAGATAAAACAAGCTGTTGGCGCATTAGGATCGGCTGAATATTCTTTGCCCTCAGTGTCGACAAAGGGTTCACGCTCTTCTGGGCTTGGGAAGAGAGCATTGATAGCGTCAAGAAGCTGCACGCCGCCTTTATTTTCAAGGGCAGAACCAACAACAACAGGCACTAGGCTTCTGGCAAGCACACCCTTGCGCAAGCCTTCGGCAAGCGCTTTTTCAGAAAGAGCCCCTTCTTCAAGATATTGTTCCATGAGCTCTTCATCAGATTCAGCAATATTTTCAATGGCCGTATCGTGCATAAGGGTGACTTCATCTTGCAAATCAGCAGGAATAGCCCCTTCGCTCACAGCGCCGTTTTCGCCAAAAATCAAGGCTTTATTATTAAGGATATCGACAAGACCTGTCAGCTTTTCATTTTCAATAATAGGCATATAGAGGATAACAGGCTTCATGCCAAGGTTAGTGGCAAGGCCCTGAAAAGCCATGTCAAAATTGGCTCTGTCACGGTCGAGTTTATTGATAAAAACAAAGCTTGGAAGCTTTGCAGCGCAAACAGCTTGCCACAAACGGCGGGTAAGAGGGCGAACACCGTCAACGGCATCAAGAGTAAGAACAACAGCGTCAGAAGCCATAAGCAAGGTGGCTATGTCGCCAACAAAGTTGTTGTCACCAGGAATATCAATAAGGAAGTGGCGGTGCTTTTCCCAAGAAAAGGTCGCAAAGGCGGGTTGAATAGAGCCACGGCGTTTTATTTCTTCTGGTTCATAGTCAAGCAGGGTGGTTCCTTCTTCAACAGCACCAAGGCGATTGATCACTTTGCTTTGGAAAAGCAACATTTCAGCAAGGGATGTTTTCCCGCAACCTCCAGTTCCCACAAGGGCATAGGTGCGTTGAGTGCTCGTACTGGACATAGGTGGCTCCTTATTTGTTGTGGTGTTTATAGGTGTATCCAACTCCAATTTTCAAACATATTTTCATATATTAAAACGTCAAGTTTGATGCCTTTTTAGCGTTTTCTGTGCAAAGAGCGCAGCATTTTTTCGGCCTCTGCAGACCATTTATCCCATTGTTCCTGTGTACCTTCATTCATTACAATATACATGATGAAGACATCGTTGTCAGATTTGCTAGGGATTTGCAAAAGGTACTTGGCTGCGTTTGAATTTTCAGACCAAAAAACAGAAGGCACTTTTTGGCCTGCAAACAGCATGCTACCTCTTATAACATATTGCTTGTCAATGCTTTTTAGCGGCTCATAATAGCGCTTTTGCGCTTCATTTTTTGGCAAAACAATAAAACTTACAGAGTATGAAGCATTTGCAGAAGGCTTAACAATGACGCCTTCGGCATTCTTGGGAAGGTTTGCGGCATCAAGCTTTGCCATTGTCCAGCTGTCAGGCATATCAAAAAACATAGAGGGAAGAGCCACACGTTTGGCAAGAGCAGCCTGCGGGAGACTGAAGAAGAGTGTTAGCACGATGATAGCAAGATATTTCATGAAAACCTCAATGTACTATGCTATATTAAGAATGTGTAGTATGGTCACTATAACAAAAAAGAACAAAATATGCAAGATAACTCTCAAAACTTTTAGCGCAGGCCTATAGCGCCCTGTTGGCTTGCTTTTTTCATGAACACATTATACAAGTCTTTTATGAGCATTACACAATTTGATCATGTCATTTCCTTGCTTGACAGCTTAAATATCTTCCACATGGATTTTTCTCTCGACCGTATGGAGAAAGCCTTAATTGCTTTAAGAATTCGGCCATCTTGCCCTTCTGTGCAGATTGTTGGCACAAATGGCAAGGGTTCGACGGCGACTTTTTTGGCGCAAATGGCAAAGGAACACGGCGTAAAAGTTGGCCTTTATACCTCACCGCACATCATAAGCTTTACAGAGCGCATTCGCATAAATGGCGAAACACTTGATGAAGAACTTTGGGTGCAAGCCGTCCAAAAAGTCCACAGCCTTGGCATTGATCTGACCTATTTTGAACTCTTGACCCTTGTCGCCTTTGTGGCTTTTTATGAAGCAAAGACCGACCTTATGATTTTTGAGGCCGGTCTTGGGGGGCGACATGATGCCACAAGTATGTTGCCCGCTGATGTCCTTTGTTTTACGCCAATTGGCAAGGACCATGAGCATATCCTGGGGCATAGCCTTGTAGAAATTGCCACAGAAAAAGCCCACGCAACCCCTTTTGAAAGGGCGGTTTTTTCTGCCAAACAAGAAAGTGAAGTTGCTGAAATTCTTCGCTCTTTTGCAGGTGAACGCAAATCTTCTTTTGAAGAGACACAAAGCATAGAGCACCTTCCCCTTGGTCTTTTGGGGGCACATCAAGGCGTCAATGCCGGCCTTGCACAAGCGGCCTTTAGCTATCTGTGTAAGCAGTATATTTGGCCTTATGATGAAGAAAAAGTCGCCAAAGCCTTAAAAGAAAGCCATATTGTTGGGCGTTTGCAATGGACAAGATTTTATGATGAAGTCACGAAAGAAGAAATCCCTGTTTTGCTTGACGGAGCGCACAATGCGCACGGCTTGCGGGCTTTAACCGCCTATATTGCCAGCCTTGAGGCCAAAGCAGAACCAAGGCCAGGCGCGATAATCTTTTCTTGCCTTGCAGACAAAGACAAGATTGAAATGCTTGAAATTGTAAAGGAATTAGTGGCTTTGTGCGGCGATGTGCCAGTCTTTGTGCCGACAATTCTTGACAATGAAAGGGCCGTACTTGCTAAGGATTTGGCCGCCTTGCTTGGTGAGGGAGCAATGCCTTGCACAGACATCAAGGACGCTTTGCAAAAGGCCTCTGCCCATGTACGAGAAGAAAAAAAGCCTGTGCTTCTTTGCGGCTCATTGTATTTGATTGCCGAATATGGAAAACATTATCCTCTACTATGACGCTTGGTCCGCACATTATTTTATCGCCTCAAAACATAGACTGTTCAAAAAGGGCGAGATACAAGGAAGACGCCGTTTTTTGCGGAGTGGAGCGTACTCTTATGGTACGTGACCGAAGCAAAAAACAAGTCTGACGAAGTAGATTGCCCTTTTTCAACAGTCTAAAAGGAATTATATGAACAAACTCTTCCGAACCCTCCCCTCTGTCGACATCTGTCTGACCCACCTCTTTGAACAAGACAGCTTCTTTGCCACACAGCCACGAGGTCTCATCAAAGAAGCCATCAATGCCTTTTTGCAAAATCTGCGCACAGAAATACAAAAAGGCCGCATAACAGAAGCCGAAAAGCTCGCGCTTCCTGCCATTTCAAAAGCTCTTTGCGCCTTTGTACGCGAGAAAATCCGCCCCAATTATCAAAAAGTGATCAATGGCACAGGTGTTGTCATTCATACCAACATGGGGCGTTCAGTCCTTGCCAAAGAAGCCATAGAAGCTATTGTCTCGGCTTGTTCAGCCTATTCAAATTTAGAGCTCGACCTTGCCAGCGGCGAGAGAGGAAGCAGATACAGCCACCTTACCTCGCTTTTGTGCAAGCTCACAGGGGCAGAAGAGGCCCTTGTCGTCAACAATAACGCGGCGGCGGTCTTGCTTGTGCTTGACGCCTTGTGCAAGGGCGGTGAAGTGGTTGTTGCTCGTGGGCAGCTTGTAGAAATCGGCGGCGCTTTTCGCATTCCAGAAGTCATGGAGCGGAGCGGAGCGACCTTGCGAGAGATCGGCTGCACAAACAGGGTGCATCTTGCCGATTATGCACAGGCAATAAACGAAGAAACAAAGGCCCTTATGCGGGTACACACCTCAAACTTTCGGGTCATCGGCTTTCATTCTGATGTGGATATTGAGCCTTTGGCCGCCTTGGCAAAAGAACATGAAATCCCCCTTATCGAAGACCTGGGGAGCGGTTCGCTTGTTGACTTGCCCGTGCCTGGCCTTATCCAAGAGCCGACAGTGCAATCGGTTGTAAAGGCCGGCGCTGATGTAGTGACTTTTTCTGGGGACAAAGTACTTGGCGGCCCGCAAGCGGGTATTATTGTTGGGAAAAAGGCCTATATTGACCGCATCAAAAAAAGTCCCTTGCTTCGTGCCTTGCGCATCGACAAAATGACCGTAGCGGCCCTTGAAGCCACCTTGCGCCTCTATGTGGACAAAGAGCTGGCAGATGAGCGAGTGCCGACCTTGCGCATGATCAAGGCAGACGCAAAAACTTTGCAGGCCTTTGCACAAAAACTCGCAAGGGCCTTTCGCCGTGCCTTTCAAAAAGCTTATGGTGACAAGGCAAAAGATATGGTGGACATTTCTTGTGTGGCTGGCCTTTCGCAAGTGGGCGGCGGGGCTTTTCCTGAATGCAATTTGCCGACAAGCCTTGTGGCGATAAAACTTGCCTCTTGCTCGCCAAATACTTTGAGGAAAAGACTGCTTTTAACAAATCCGCCCCTTATCGGGAGAGTAGAAAATGAGGCCTTTTGCGTGGACGCCAGAAGCCTTCTTGATGAAGACTTAGCCTTGGTGGCAAGTGTTTTTGTTGAGGCGGCTGGAGCGAAATAGTTCAAGGCTGAAAAAGGCATTTTAACACCTTTTTCAGCCTTGACTCTTCATCAAAACACCAATCTCACCGCAAGAAATTTGGCAAGGCAAGAATACAATCTGGGAAAAGCACAAGCAAGAGCAAGCAAACAATATAAGCCGGCAAGAAGAGTGTGGCGCCCTTAAAGACGATATTTAGGGGCACTCGCTCTTCTTCTTTTTTTGCCGAAAGGTTAGAGACAACATAGGCCGCAATGCCCACAGGCGGCGTCATCGCCCCAAGGCTTGTAACAACAATCAGCAAAATACTGAACCACAAAGGATCCCAACCCATTGCTTCTGCCAAGGGGAAAAAGATAGGCAAGGCGATCACAAGCAAGGCCAAGGCGTCCATGACCATGCCGCCCAAGATGAAAATCACAAGCACCATGCCCAAGATGACAGGTTCTGGCAAGGACAGGCCCGTCATAGCCGTGGCCAAGTCAAAAGGCAGGCGGGTGAGTGTCAAAAATTTTCCGTACATTGAAGCCCCAGCGAGCAAGAAAATCAGCATGGCCGCAATGGACAAGCTCTCTTTTAGAGCGCAAATAAAGCCTTTAAGGCTTAAAGACTTGCGCCCAAAACCCAAAAGCAAGGCCACAAAAGAACCCGCCGCACCTGCTTCTGTGGGTGTAAAGACGCCAAGGCTTAGGCAAATGACAACCAAGGAAAAAAGCACAGCGCCTTCTAGAAGACCGCCGAGTGAGGCCAAGCGTTCTTGCAAGCTTGCTTTTTGTGAAATTGGCGCCCAGTCTGGGTGTTTGCGCAAAACAAGGGGGACGGTCAACATAAAAAGAGCAAGCAAGATGAGGCCAGGCACAAGGCCGCCTAAAAACAGGCCTTCGATGGACTGGGCTGTCTGCACGCCCACCACAATGGCCACAACACTTGGCGGAATAATTGCGCCTAGGGTTGTGCCTGCGACAAGGCTTCCTGTGGCGAGCAAGGGGTGATAACCATAGCGGCGCATTTCTGGCAAGGCGACCACAGACATGGTAGCGGCTGTGGCTGTGTTTGATCCGCAAATAGCCGAAAAGCCGCCGCAAGCCATGATGCTCGCAAGGGCAAGGCCTCCCCTCTTATGCCCAAACCAGCTCTGCACGCCGCCATAGAGGCGTTGACTTAGGCCTGAATGAAAACAGATTTGCCCCATAAAGATAAAGAAGGGGATGACGGTTAAGCCATAATTTGAAAAAAGGCTCCACAATTCATTGCCCGCCATCGAATAAGCCAAGGAAATACCGTCTAAAAAGGCATAGCCTGCAAAGCCTAAAAAGGCTAACAAAAAGGCGATAGGGATTTTCACATAGACAATAGCCAATAAGAGTATTGCGAGTGAAAGAAGCGCTAAAAGAAGGGGTGTCATACATTTTTCCTTGGAATTGTTTTCAAAATACACAGTTTTTCAAAGAGGCTTAAGCCCGAAAGACCTTCCTTATACCTCAAGCCCAAAAGACCTTCCTTCTGCCTCGTTTTTTGCAAAGTAGAGCTTTGCGTTAAGATAACTTTCGTGCAAACAAACTCAAAGCTAAGCCACTTTACCAGCCTGCAAAGTCGGAACTTTGACAAATACCGACCTTAAGCCCCGCAAAGTCTTCTGCAAAAGGCCAGCAAGCTCAAAGAGCAAAACAAGGCCCTGCCCTGCACAAGCCAGAGTAAACAAAAAGACAAAAAAAGCAGAAGGCACATCTAGGCCATCAATCGTCTCCATACCTTCATGCACAAAAAGCGTCAGATCAGCCACTTCCATCGTAAAAACGACAGACAAAAAGAGGCAAAGAGCGCAGGTCAAAAGCTTGAGCACATCTTGCATAAAGGGCGTAAGACGAGCAAAATACAGGCCCGCGCTGGCATGAGACTGTTCTCTTTGAATAAGGGGCAAACACAGGCCAAGCGAAGCCGCCGCCAAATAGCCGCTAAGCTCTACAATGCCACGCAAATTGCTCCCAACAGAACGAGTGCCGATATTGAGCAAGATCAATACAAAGGTGAGCAAGAACAAGGCACAGCCAAAGAAGAAAAGGGCCTTTACGATTTTGTCTGTTAAGCGAGTAAACATGGTATTTCCTTATTTTCCTTATTGTTGATGAGTAAACTTGTTACGAAATCTTTCTACATCGGCCAAAATGGCTTCTGGATCAAGGCCCTTGTCTTGTGCACGCTTTTTCCATTCTTCAATAAGCGGGGCAGAGTCTTGTGTGATTTGTTCACGGCCTGCTTCATCAAGCTCGCTTAGCTGAAAATTGTGCTCTTTTATGGCCCAATCGAGGGATTTTTTGCCTGCTGCGTCGACGAGCTGTCCTGTGTAGGCCACATGCTCATCGGCATAGGCATCAATACTTTTTTGCACACTTTCTGGCAGGGCCTCAAAGGATTTTTTATTCATAATGACAGCAAAAGGATAGACGGGCATGTCGACAGTCAGGCCAAATTTACAGGCCTCGACATAGTTCATGTCATACAGGGTATCCCAAGACGAGCACACGCCATCAACCACACCTTTTTGCAAGGCCTCTGGTGTTTCAGACATGGGGATAGAGACGGCATTTCCACCAAAACTGTCAAGGGCATCAGAGACAGAACCTGAAGCCCGAAGGGTGATTTTTTGCAAGTCATTAATAGTGCTTACAGGCACAGAACTCATGATTTGTGAGGGGGCAGAAGCAAAGATCGACAAGACCTTATAACGGGCCAATTCTTTTGGCTTATGCGCTTTGAAAACCTCCCAAGCGACATAACTTGCTTCTGCCGCAGAAACAAAGCCTAAGGGCAGGCCAAAAAGCTCAAACAAAGGGAAAGAACCGGGATAATAGAGCATACTGATGCAGCCAATGTCTGCCTGACCACGAGCGATGCCCCGCAACATGGCCTTTGCGTCAAGCAAGGTGCTGGCAGGAAAGGTCTGCACTTCTATTTGTCCTTGATTGTCTTTTGTGATTTTTTCAATCCACTTGTCCATTTGAATGGAAGGAAAAGTGCTTGCGGGCGGGAAATTTGCATAGCGCAAAGTCTTTGCCTGAGCAGAAAAGGCAAGGGCCATGCTTACAAAAAGCACAAAGGAAAAAAGTGTGGAGAAATGTTTTTTATTCATGGTGCTTGTCCTTATAAAAAGTAAAAAGGTAAAAAAACAAAAAAAGAGCCGCTGACAAAATCAGCGACTCTTTTTTGAGTATAAATAAAAACGGTAAAAGAAGCCCTGATCTATGTCATGGGGCGCCACCAATACGCAAAAGACACAAGAGCACACAAGGCATTGTGCGCGCTTTTGTTATTGTTTGTGTTTACCGAATGTGCCATTGTGTTATAAAATCCTTATCTTGATTGTTGAAAAGAAAGTATACTGCCTTTTTGGCCTTGTCAAGCATTTTTTCACTTTTATGAACTTTTTTGATAAATCTCTGAAATTGTAGATTTTATAAAAACATTCTAAAACATATTCTCAAACAAAATTGACAATTAAAGGCTCTTGTGCTAGTTTTTTATACATATATATTCATAATCCACCTTGCCTTCTTTGAATGCTAAGTTTTTCAAACATTTTTACGCATGAGGTTTTACTATGAAAGAGAAGACATTCTTGAAGCAATGTGCTAGCTTCCTAGCCGTACTTTGCTTCGCAATCCTTTTGGCGCCTGGCTTTGCTAAGGCAAAAAGGGTAGAAGATCCCAGTGAGATTGGCGAATTAAGTTATTGGAGTAGTCTACCCGGACTCGCCTTCGACAAAACAGAGGCGGAGGCTAAAGCGAAAGAACTGTACCCAAACGGTCTTGGCTTGTTTACTCAAACGCTAAAGGGAGAAACCACCTTAGATGGTGGTGCTTACCCTCCATTGAATTTTGGATTCACCCTAAAAGTCGTTGAAGGTAGCCCACTTATTGGACAGACTCCAGACAATGCTTTACGCATTTTGTCTTTTAAAAGCGCCGACTTAGAAAATCCTAAGCCTATTCCTTTCGATTCTGCTGGTTCACTCAACACATACAAAATTGTCCCAGACTTATCAGATGGAGTTTTTGCAGAAGGCAACTACGAGCTTACCATGAAGATTGAAAATAATGGTCCATTTGATGATGATGCCCCCGACACTAAAGACACTGTCCTTAACCTAGTCATTCTCGCTTGGGCTGGCGCACCTGACGCTATTTCAACAACACAAGCTGCTGCCGCTGGCGACGGCTTTGACTATTACAGCATTAAAGCAACAGCTCCAGAAGTTAATGAAAGCGACCCCGCCTATACGCTTGACCCAGCTGACGAAACTAAAGAAGTAAATTTTGTACAAACAGTAAGTATGACGGCCGGCCTTGCCAATGATGGATCTGCTCTTAACAATAACGAAGTCCTTATCCTCAAAATGCCTTATAAGCCTAAATTTCTCCCTGAATCGAAGACATTCAAGGATGTAAAGCTTGAAAGTGTTCCTGCTGAGGCAGTCGAGTATGTTCGAGTAGAGGAAGATGTTGAAAACTTGGAAGCTGGTGAGTGGGCCGCTTTTCTGCCTGACTTTGCGCTAGAAAAGGGTAACGCTCAAACAGAGAACGCCAACGTGGCGTCGAATATGAGCTATGATATCTACTATGCTGTAGCAGTAAATGATGCATCTAGTTTCACAAATACCACCCGCATTATTGGCCCAGAATCTTTTCCTGAGCCAAGCCCAGCTGATGGTGCGGCCTTTGTAAGCGAACGTCAAGAGGACGAAACGCTTGCGGGAAATGAAGCACTCATACTTTTGAAAGCAGGCACAACATTAACACCAAATGCCTCTGTTGACATTAAGGGGATTCCTTCTCACTTTGTCGCTCAAAACGAAGGAAAGAGCATAGCCTTGACAACAGATGCAACGACTGTTTTTCCAGCAGACCCGACTCAAACAAAGCCAAGCTTTGTAACGTATTTTGTAAAGTTTACAGTGCCTGACTATAAAAGCAATACAGACTTGATCGACTTAGCACCAACACTTGCAGACCTCTATGTGCAACATGTTGACAGCGAAGGTGCTTTGGGCGAAAAGCTTAGCTTTTGGGCTGAAAATGAGGGCCCTGCCGCAAATAAGTATTGGGTAAAAGACAGCAATGGAGACCCTTTTACAGACACAGAAGCAACACTTCTTGCTGGCGAATACACCATGTTTTACACTATAGGCATAGACCAAGAAAGCAAAAAAGCGACAAGCAATGTGGCTGTCTTAACGAAGACGGCTGAAGTCGAAAAGACCATAAGCACGCAAACTGTACCAACAGTTTTACCAGAGACTGGTCTTGACGAAGGTGTTCAGCCGGGTCTACCGAATGCAACCGAATTGACTTGGGCGTATCATCCTAGGAGCATTCAAGATTTTGAAATTCAAGTGGGTATAACGGCGAACAAAGACTCTATAGATCTTGGCGCACAAGAATTTGAGTTTAGTGCTTCTGGTCTTACAGCAGACAGTGTATACATTGCGCAAAGAACTTTCACCTATATTGGTGAGCCTCTTCCTATCAATTCTGACAATATCTTGCTAAGAAAATTCAAAGACAACAACAGCACAAACCTTGACTTCACGCTCTATAATGGCAAACCTGACTTGACCAGCCAAGCCTTCTTGGGCGATATGGATGGTAAATTCTGGTTACAAGAAAGCGGTCAAACAGACTATATTGACACAAGTCAAGACAATAACTTCACGAGTGGCACTTCGTATATCGTCTATTTTGGAATTAAAAACAATGGTGAATATGACGCTAATGAAGCCCTAGATAGCATAAAAGACCCGAACTTCTTAAATACTGGTTCTGGTGTTGGCCCAGGGAACAGCAGCAACAGCAGCAGCTCTGGTTGTTCTGTTGGTGCGACATCGGCTTATGATATGGCCTTGCTTGCCTTGTTTGCTCTTGGCCTTGTGGCTTTGAGAATGAGAAGCCGTAAAAGCTAGATTGTAAGATACTCTTTTAATTGCTTATATAAAATGCCGTGTTTGCCAGCCAAGCACGGCATTGTTTTGGCCTTTTTTTCAGCCTCGATTATTCCAAAACAAAAGCTTGACAGCAAAAAATAAAGCTTGTATAAAACCAAGTTCACCTTGCTCACACAAAAAGATTTGTGCGGGCCATAAGACCATAAGGAGCTTACTAGATTATGAGATTGTTTGAAACCCTTCTTTTGCTCTCTCCAGAGCTTTCAACAGAAAACCGTGAAGGCCTGCTCACCACGATGACAAGTATCATCGAGCGTGAACAAGGCAAAATCGAAACCGTCGACCATTGGGGCATGAAAGACTTGGCCTACCCTGTGCAAAAGCACATGCGTGGCTATTATGTCCGCCTCGAATACTTGGCCCCCGCTACTTGTGTTGCAGAACTTGAGCGCATTATCCGCATTACTGACGGCATCTACAAATTCATGACCGTCAAATTGTTTGATGAAGCCGAACTCAAAAAGAAATCAACAAATGAAACACAAGAGGAGCGTGCCTAATGGCTTTCAAGAAAAAATTTACACCAAGAAGAAAATATTGCCGTTTTTGCGCTGACAAAAACTTGCCACTCAACTACAAAAACACCGAAGTTCTTGCCGAATACATCACAGAGCGTGGAAAAATCATCGCTCGTCGCATCACTGGCACTTGCGCAAGACATCAACGCTTTCTAACCACAGAAATCAAGCGTGCAAGACAAATGGCCCTGCTCTTTTACACAGCTGGCCATTCTAGCAATGTCAAGAAAAAGAGCAATATGTAAGGCAGGCGCAACATTTGTTGTGCAACAATGTGAAGTATTTTGCAAGGCAAAGAACCTTGCTATAGTCGGTGAAGTTGCGAACTAAAAACGCAACACATAAGCCGAAATAAGGAAGAAAGAACATGAAAGTTATCCTTCGTGCCGATGTTGAAAATTTGGGGCGCCTTGGTGAGGTTGTGACCGTTCGTGACGGCTATGGTCGCAACTATCTTTTGCCACAAGGCATGGCCATGTTGGCAAGCCCTGGTAATTTGAAAAACTTTGAACTTGAGCGTGCAAAATTGCAAGCCAAAATGGACGAATTGCGCTCTGACGCTGAAAAACTCGCCGCAAAACTTGAAGGCTTTGAGCTTGTTATCAAAATGCGTGCTGGCGACAACAACCGCCTCTATGGTTCTGTAAATACGCACTCTATTGGCGACGCTTTAGAAGAGCAAGGTCTTAATGTTGACCGTCGTCGCATCATGCTTGAGCAAACCATTCGTACCCTTGGTGACCACGAAGTGCGTGTACGCCTTCACCCTGATGTAGTGCCGACAATGGTCGTTAAAATTGTCTCTGAAGACAGCTACCGTGACTATGAAGAGCCGGCAGCAGAAACACAAAGCACCACTGAAATTGAAGAACAATGATTTTGACATCAGTCCGGCTTTTTCTGCTGCGCCAGACGCACAAAAAGGCCGGACTGACGCTTCTTTAAGCGAAAACAGCCCACCTCGTGATGGGCAGGGTTCTCTTGAACCCAAAAAAGAGCTTGAAGCCCAAAAATCCCTCGAGGGCGACAACTTTTCAGACAATTCGCCGCCTCTTTCTGATGAAATCCCCCCTTCTTTAGACGAAGTCCCGCCTTTTTTAGACGATATTCCCCCACCAGATGACATTCCGCTAGGCGATGCTCATCTGGGCGATAATCATTTAGCAGAAGATATGCCACCTGAAGAAAGCTTTTCTGGCGAAGCTTTTTTGGGAGAAACAGATTTTGCTGAGCCAGCCTTTGCTGAACCCGCCTTTAGCCAAGGGGGAAATTTTGCAAAAAGCTCTGCCTTTGGCGCAAGAAGCAAAGAAGCCCCTTCACAAAGCGCTACCTCGCTTAACAAAGCCACAAATGAACTGATGAAGCGTGTGCCTCCGCACAATATTGCTGCCGAGCAAGCCGTTCTTGGGGGCATTTTATTGCGCAATACCGTCTTGCACAATGTGGCTGACAACCTAGATCCTGATGACTTTTATGTGCCGGCACACCAAAGAATTTTTGAAGCTTTTTTAGAGCTTTACCGGAAAAGTGCGCCCATTGACCTTGTCTCTGTTGCCAGTTTTTTGCAAGACAAACAACAGCTTGAGCAAATCGGCGGCTCTGTTGCTTTGGCTGACCTTGTCCAAAATGTCATAAGCGGCGCCAATGCCGAATATTATGCCAAGATTGTAAAGGACAAATCCTTACAAAGGGCCCTCATTGCTAATTGCTCTGAGATTATTTCTGATTGCTTTAATACCAGCCAACCTGTCGATGCCTTGCTTGATGAATCTGAACAGCGCATTTTTTCCATCGCTAGCCGCACCTCTGGAAAAGGCTTTACCAGCGCAAAAAACCTTGTCCATAAAGTCTTTGATACGCTCACCAAACGCATCAACAACCACGAAGCGGTCACTGGCGTTTCATCAGGTTTTACACGCTTAGACCAGCTTACTGCTGGCTTTCAAGATTCTGACCTCATCATCTTAGCCGCTCGCCCCGCAATGGGCAAAACCGCCTTTGCGCTCAATCTCGCCATGAATGCCGCCATCAATGACAATGTGCCCGTCGCCATTTTCTCTCTTGAAATGTCAATGGAGCAGCTCATGATGCGTATGCTTTGTGTGCAGG
>CAYJIB010000004.1:0-7150 GCA_964370125.1 uncultured Desulfovibrionaceae bacterium | reverse complement strand
CCAATATGCGAAGGGGCTTTCTTTCTGGTGATGAGTGGCCACGCCTACAAGACGCCGCCGACACTCTGGCACTAGCCCCCATCTTTATTGATGATACGCCAGCCCTTAGCCCCCTAGAACTTAGAGCCCGCACGAGAAGACTTAAAGCCGAACACGGCCTCGGCTTTATCATGGTTGACTATTTGCAGCTCATGCGCTCTTCACGAAGGATCGACTCTCGTGAACAAGAAATTTCTGAAATATCACGCTCGCTCAAAGGCCTTGCCAAAGAACTTCATGTTCCCGTTGTCGCCCTTTCTCAGCTCAACAGAAAACTCGAAGACCGAAGCGATAAAAGACCCATGCTCTCTGATCTGCGCGAATCTGGCGCTATCGAGCAAGACGCCGACGTTATTCTCTTTATTTACCGTGATGAAGTGTACAAAAAAGACAGCCCCGACAAAGGGATAGCAGAAATCATTATCGGCAAACAGCGTAACGGGCCCATTGGAATGGCTTCGCTTGCCTATTTGCCCTCATACACACGTTTTGAAAATTTAGATCCACGCATGGTGCCTTCTGAAGCTTATTAAGTTAAAATTTTATCAAAAAATGGTTTGAATTTATGCCTACTTTTTTCTCGCCTTCCAAGACAAAATTGTATAAACTTGCTTTAGGGCTTTTTGTGCTTTTTTGCTTATTGCTCACCTCTTCGGCTTGTTCTCGCACAAAAGAAAAGCCACGCATCAGAACGAGCGGCGATGTGCACACAAGCATAACCATCGGAAATTAAAAGCAAATACAACAAAAAACATTAGGTATATTGTAGAATGTTTATGAAGAGCAAATTGAACCAAAGACTTTCACCAAAGACCATGCAAGGCGTCTTGTTTGCGCTTTGTCTTGTCTTGTGCTTGATGGCTCTTTGCTCTACAAATTTTGCCTCACAAGCCTTTGCGCAAAGCGCGCTGTCTCAACAAAATTTTGATTATGAAGAAAGATTGCTTGCAGAAGATCTGCCTTGGATACTCAATGCCGACAATTTGGCAACACTTTCAGGCGATACCATTGTTGAAGCAAGGGGCAATGTTGTTCTTAATCGCGGCGGTGACACCTTAAAGGCTGATTTTATTCGCTATTTTTCTGATACTGGCTGGGTCTATCTTGAAGGCAATGTCACAGTGCAGATGAAGGGCGATGTGCTTGAAGCCTCTTCTGCAGAATTTGACCTTGAATCACAAGTGGGTTGGCTCACCAATGGCAAGGTCTTTATGGAAGGTCCGCATGTCTATTTTAGCGGAAGCCACATGGTACGAAACGCCAACGATCAATACGCCTTCACCAATGCCCGCATAACGACTTGTGATGGCGACAATCCCGCTTGGTCGCTTGAAGCAGGCACAGCTATCGTTGAAATTGACGGCTATGCGCAGCTTTACCGTGCCAATGTCAGCGTCAAAGATCAAGGCGTCCTCTATAGCCCCTACTTCATCTTGCCCGCAAAGACCTCAAGGCAATCGGGCTTTTTGATACCCGATTATGGCTACAGCACAAGAAGGGGCGTCTATTATACGCAGCCTTATTATCATGTCATTGACGAAAGCTCTGACCTTACGCTCTATGGCACAATAATGACAGAAATCGGCCCTATGTTGGGCTTAGAATACCGTTCGAACAGATTGTCTACCGAAAAAACATGGCTTATGGCCAGCTTTGGTTATGACAGAAGCAGCATCAACAATCTTGCTGATGATGAAGTCTATCCCGGCAATCCAGCCCTTCGCACAAATCACGGCCGCTACTGGCTAAGAGGTATGGCAGACGGCCATTTTGGTGAAACAGAATGGCGCTATCGTTCAGACTTTGACTATGTTTCTGATCAAAACTATTTGCGCGAATTTGACAGCGATATGTTCGGCTTTGATTATAGCCGTGACGCTCTTTTCTCTATGTTTGGACGTGACTTAAACGACTATAATGAAAACAGAGAAAGTGCCTTTAATATTTACCGTGATTGGGAACGTTTTAGCTTTGTCATGAGCGCAAGATATACCCAAGACCCAAGCCTAGGTCACGGCAATCGCCCCCTTTCAGAAGATGAAACCGTACAAAGCTTGCCACAATTTGACTTCTTTTTTAATAAAAGCCGTATCTTTCCAAACATTCCCCTTGAACTTGAAGCCCATCTTCAAAGCGGCTATTTTTACCGTGCAGAAGGCACAAGAGGCCTGCGCACAGAAATTATCCCAAGGCTTTCTTTGCCTTTAAACTTTAGGTATTTTTCACTTATCGGTACAGTTGGTCTCAACCAAACCTTTTATAGCACAAGCACCGAGTCAAACACCTCGCCCTTTAATCCCTATGCCACAAACAATACCGCACCCTTACAAACAGGCACAGAAAGAAGCCTTGTTGACTATTCTATAAAGGCCTTTACTGAAGCCAATCGCATTTGGGAACTTGACGCAAAGCCCCTGGCCGCCACAAAAGAAAATGTGGGAAAAACCAGCTGGACAGCTGTGCGCCACGATATTCAGCCCCGAGCTGAATACACCTATACCCCCAGAAAATACCAAGACGACAATCCTTTTTACACTGTAGATGACCGAATTTTATCAGAAAGTGAACTTGTCTATTCTGTCACCAATATCATCACTCGCAAAGGCAAGCGCATTGTTGTTGCCGACCCAAAGCAGCCTGACAAAATCACCGAAGAAACGGTCTATGAAGACTTGGCAAGGCTGCGTATTCTTTCTGGCTATGATTTTGAAGAAGACGAACGTGATTATCAGGTGCGTGAATACGAACGTCGCCCCTTTATGGATATACTCACCGACGTAGAGGTCTATCTTGCGCCTTGGGCGACGGTTGAAGGAAAGATGTATATTTCACCCTACGATGCAGAAATAACAAGGCTTGACTATGGGATGGATTTTGCGTACAAGCACTATGCCTCTTGGTACACGGGTCTGTCATACCGCACTGAAAATTACAATATTCGCAGGCAACTCCGCTATGACAATCCCGACAGTATCTTAGAAAGCACGCCAGAAAATCTCATGCACAACAGGCTTGAACTGACGCTTAGCCCAGAATGGTCAATTATGCTCGAAGATTATCGTGACCTTGACCGTGGAGGCTCTTTTGGTGAGGCCTATAATCAAACAGTCCAACTGGCTTATGATGCCCAATGTTATCGTATCATTGCGGCCTATCGCTATGACGATTATGACAGATCTTACAGCCTTATGATAGAAATCCCCGGAATTTTTGAATAAATTTACGCAAAAAAAAATCAAAGTAAAATACAATATTCGTATGGACGTAAAAGAAAAAAAAACATACACTCAAATTATAGAGCAACAGCACGGTCTTTTGTTGCTTGACAAGCCCAAAGGTTTGAGTTCTGCTCAATGCTTAAACCGCATAAAAAGGCTTGGTCAAAAAAAAATAGGCCATGCAGGAACTCTTGACCCAATGGCCACAGGCCTTTTGCTTGTGCTTTTGGGTTCCGCCACAAAGCTTTCAAATCACCTTATGGACGGCGGAGAAAAAGTCTATAAGGGAACAGTATGCCTTGGGACAAGTACCGATACTTGGGACGCCGAAGGCACAGTTGTCGAAAGCAAAGAATGGAAAGAGGTAAGCCCTTCTTTTGTGGAGCAATGCATAAAAGATTGGCAAGGCACAAGTACGCAAGAAGTGCCCCCTTATTCTGCCGCCAAACATCAGGGAAAAGCCCTGTACACTTTGGCTAGGCAAGGGCTTGAAACGCCCAAAAAAGAAAAAGAGGTGCACATTTCACGGGTGGAGCTTGTCAATATAGACTTGCCCTCTGTGACTTTTCGGCTTGCATGTTCCTCTGGAACCTACATACGTTCCCTGGCCCACAGCTTGGGGAAACGATGCGGGTGTGGAGCCATGCTGACAGAACTTGTGCGAGAATACAGCCATCCTTTTTGGCTTAAAGGCGCAGTCGGCCTTGAAGATTTGCTTCAAAATCCTGAGCTGTTGCCTTCTAAGATTGTACCCATACACTTAGCCCTTGACTGGCCTTGTTTGCAAGCAGATGCAGACATTGAAACCAAGGTGCGAAACGGTGTGGCGCTTTCGGCTTTGACTTTTACAACTTGGGCAGACGGTTCGGCTATTGACCATACCGCCTTGCCAAAGAAAGTTGTCTTGCTTGATAAGCAAAACAAGGCTCTTGCCTTGCTTGAAGGACAAGCTGAAAAACAAGAATGGACTGTACTTCGTGGACTTTGGACACTTTAGCGAATTAGTCAGCACTGAAAAGGTATTTTTTAGGCTAGGCTAAAAAGGAGAACGGCTGTGGTAATGAATCCTGAACAAAAAAAGACGGTAATTGAAGCCTATGCTCGCTCAGAAGGCGATACAGGCTCACCAGAAGTGCAAGTTGCCCTTCTGACAGCGCGTATTGAAGAGCTTTCTGGCCACTTCAAAATACACAAAAAAGACCATCACTCACGCCAAGGCTTGCTCAAGCTTGTTGGGCAACGTCGTAAGCTTTTGTCTTATTTGAAATCGCGTGATGTGCAAAGATATCGCACACTCATCGAGAGATTGGGCCTTAGAAAATAAGAAAAGCCTAAAAGGCTATAAAACAAGGGGAGAGCTTTCTCCCCTTGTCCTTATCAAAAATCTAACAGTAAGAAGAGGGTCCGTGTCGAGAGCCGAACTCAAAGCTGCATGAACAAGTTGCAGCTTTATGCTATAAAACGTTCGGCCTTTGTTCACGGAATCTCTTTCTACAAAAGGAAAATCTATGTCATTTCGTAAAGAAGCCGTGGCTGTTCAGGCCACTGTTGGTGGTAAAACCATCACTATTGAAACCGGCCGCCTTGCCACGCAGGCTCAAGGGGCCGTCACCATTCGCCTTGGCGACACCATGGTTATGGTGACTGTTTGCTCACAAAGTCTTGAAGTCGATAAGGGCTTTTTCCCTCTTACCGTTGAATACGGCGAGCGTATGTACGCTGCTGGCCGTATCCCGGGCAACTTTTTCCGCCGTGAAATGGGTCGCCCAAGCGAAAACGAAACCCTCGTTTCTCGTTTGATTGACCGCCCTTTGCGTCCTTTGTTCCCCAAAGGCTTACTTGAAGATGTGCAGGTCCTTGCCTCTGTGCTTTCATCAGACCAAGAAAACGAAGCCGATGTCATTGCTATTACAGCCGCTTCTGCTGCCCTCATGCTTTCGCATTTGCCCTTTGCCGGCCCTGTTGCTGGTGGACGTATTGGCCGTATCGACAATGAATTTGTCCTCAATCCTACTGTTTCACAAAGCGCACAAAGCGATATGAATATCGTCTTTGCTGCTTCTGCTGACGCCGTTGTTATGGTTGAAGGTGAAGCCAAATTTATCCCAGAAGATGTCATCATTAACGCCCTTTCTTGGGGACATAAAGAAATTCAACCCCTCATCGAAGCCCAGCTTTCTTTGCGTGAAAAGGCAGGTCTTGAAAAAATCGTCTTTGAAGAAAGTAAAATCGACAAAGACTTTGCAGCAAAAGTCGAGGCCTTGGCTTTAGAAGCCGGCATTGCAGAAGCTATGCAAGTGGCTGAAAAACTCGCCAGAAAGAACGCGAAAAAAGCTGTGAAAAAGGCTGTACTTGAGGCTCTTGAAGCCGATGCTGAATACGCAGAAAAGCCAGAACTCTTGGCCTTTTTTGGCGAAGCGCTTGGCGATGTCGAAAAGAAAATTGTGCGCCGCCGCATTGTTGCCGAAGGCCTTCGCATTGACGGCCGTGACACAAAGACTGTTCGCCCAATCGACATTGAGCCGACTTTCTTGCCGCGCACCCACGGTTCTGCCCTCTTTACCCGTGGCGAAACGCAAGCCCTTTGCGTGACCACTCTTGGCAGCACCATGGACAATCAGCGCACAGACGGCTTAACGGGCGATGTTATGAAGAACTTCATGTTGCATTACAATTTCGCGCCTTTTTCAGTTGGTGAAGTAAAGCCTGTACGTGTTTCTCGTCGTGAAATCGGTCACGGTGCCTTGGCGGAAAAAGCCTTGAAATCCGTTTTGCCAAGCCATGAATCCTTCCCCTTCACCATTCGTGTTGTATCCGAAACGCTCGAATCAAACGGTTCTTCTTCAATGGCTGCTGTTTGCGGCGGTTGTTTGTCGCTTATGGACGCCGGTGTCCCCCTCATTGCGCCTGTTGCTGGCGTGGCGATGGGCCTTATTCACGAAGAAGGTCAATTTGTCGTACTTACCGACATCTTGGGTGATGAAGACGCCCTTGGCGATATGGACTTCAAAATTGCAGGTACAGCCACGGGTGTTACCGCTATTCAAATGGACATTAAAGTGCAAGGCCTCACAACCGAAGTCTTGTCAAATGCCATGGAACAAGCCCGTGAAGCCCGCTTGCACATTCTTGCAGAAATGGCAAAAGCCCTTGAAGGTCCTCGTGCCGAGCTTTCACAATATGCCCCGCAACTCGCTGAAGTTATTGTCAATCCAGATGTTATCCGCATGATCATCGGGCCTGGCGGCAAAAACATCAAAGCCATCACAAGCACGACCGGTGCTTCTATCGATATTGACGATTCTGGCCGTATCAGCATCTTTGCGCCAACAGCCGCAAGCCTTGCGCAAGCAAAAGAAATGATTGAATATTATGACCAAAGACCTGATCTTGGCAAGAACTACATGGGCAAGGTGCGCAAGATGCTTGAAATTGGTGTGATTGTTGAAATTATGCCCAATGTTGAGGCCCTTGTGCATGTTTCACAGCTTGATACAAAGCGTGTAGAACAGCCAGCCGATGTGGCACGTCTTGGCGATGAGATGGAAGTCAAAGTTATTGAAATCAAAGGCGATAGAGTCCGTGCTTCTCGCAAGGCCGTTCTTTTAGAGGCTGATGGAATTGAATGGAACCCAGAAGACACAGCCAGACCGCCAAGAGCCCCACGCCCTGAATGAGGATACCGCCACGGAAGAGGTGGTCGCCCAGAAAGAGGCGATCGCCGTCCACCACGCCGTGACTAAATAATGGAAGTTTACGGGGAGTTTACTGGGGGAAAAACTTTTTTGAAAAAAAGTTTTTCCCCCTGCTCTGTTTGGACCCCCTTTTCAAAAAACTTTAATTAGTCGGCACTGAAAAATAGAAGAAGTCTTTGATATTGAAAACTTTTTAGC
>CAYJIB010000003.1:1784-49586 GCA_964370125.1 uncultured Desulfovibrionaceae bacterium | reverse complement strand
AGGGGTAAAGGGGGGAAATATATGAGCCTCTGCATGGTGTAAAGAAAAAACTTTCAAAGCTCTATCAAGCTTAAGGTGCAGAGGCGAATATCTTCCCCCCTTAGGCCCCTCGTCCCCCTCGCACAACAATATAAGATACTAATAATCTATGAAGCAAGTAAAGTGAAATGGTAACTTGCTCACAAAGAAAAACTCAAAACCTTCATAAAAAAATAAACCTCTTACCCGCAAAAAACACTATGCCTACAAAAAATCTCTACTCAACTCTCCAAAATAATCCCTTTGTCCTCGCTGGGCCTTGCGCCCTTGAGTCTTATGAATTGGCGCTCGAAGTCGCCTATTCCGTTGCAGAAGCCGCAGACAAAGCCGGTCTTTTCGCTGTCTTTAAAAGCTCATGGGACAAAGCCAACCGCACCTCAAAAGACAGCTTCAGAGGCCCAGGCCTTGAAACAGGTTGTGAATGGCTTTCACGCATAAAAGAAAAAGTCGGCCTGCCCATTGTTACGGATGTTCATACAGAAGAGCAAACAAAATATGTTGCACCCTTTGTTGATATTGTACAAATTCCCGCTTTTTTGTGTCGTCAAACAGACTTGCTCACAGCCGCCGCACAAACAAATTGTGTCGTTAATGTTAAAAAAGGGCAATTCCTTGCCCCTTGGGACATGGCCGCCGTGCGAGACAAGGTCTTTGAAGCGGGCAACAAACATCTCTTGCTCACAGAGCGTGGTTCAAGCTTTGGTTATAATAATTTGGTGGTAGATTTCCGCTCTTTTGCTGTCATGCGCGAGCTTGGCTGCCCTGTGGTCTTTGACGCCACCCATGCTGTACAGCTCCCAGGCGGTCTTGGCAAAGCCTCTGGTGGTGAAAGAAAATATGTAGCAAGCCTCGCAAGAGCGGCCGTAGCCTTTGGGATTGATGGGCTTTTTGTTGAATGCCACCCAGATCCAGACAAAGCCCTGTGTGATGGACCAAATTCTTTGAATACTAAAGATTTGCCAGCGATTTTTTCAGACCTTGCCAGACTGTGGAAAAATGAATATTCTTACAAATAAAGCATTACAAAAAAAACCGCTTTGGAGAAAAAACTATGCCACGAAGTAAAGAATTGCAAGAAGCCGCAAGCCGCATTCGCTTGCTTGTCCTTGATGTTGACGGTGTGATGACTGACGGCGGTGTGTATTATGATGAAAACGGCCTCGCCATGAAACGCTTTCACGTTCATGACGGAATAAGCATCAAAATGGCGCAATCTGTCGGTCTTGAAGTGGCGGCTGTGTCAGGAATGGCCGTTGCTTGCGTAGCAAAACGCTTAGAAGCCCTAGGCATTAAAGAATATGTTGGCGGCGTACACAATAAGGCCACACATGTAGATGAAATTCGCAAGCGACTTGGCCTTGAGTGGGAAGAAATTGCCTATATGGGGGATGATTGGATAGACCTTGCCCCCATGCGCCGTGTTGGCTTGCCTGTCGCAGTGCCAAACGCCGTACCAGAAGTAAAAGATGTGGCTAAAATGATTACAGAAAGATCAGGCGGCCAGGGCGCTATCAGAGAATGTATCGTTTGGATCTTGCAATGCCAAGGGAAATATGAAGAACTCTTAAGCTATTGGACAAACTTGGTATGAAAAAAGCCTTTTTGCTCGCATGTTTCCTTGCTGCAATGCTTTGCCTTCCGCCACATTTAATGGCAAATGCAGCAGAGCCTTCGGCTGAGATCAAAACTACTGAAAACACTGTTTTGCCTGAAAAAATTGATGCAGAGGCACAAAAGGCAGAAACTGAAAAGTCTGCTTTGCCACAAGAAGCTGCCCCAAAAGACATTGCTCAAGAAAAAACGACTGAAGAAAGCGAAAAAACAGCTCAAGCCAAAGAGCTTGCAGAAGAAACAAGACAAAACAGCAATGTTGAAAGCAGTGAAGCAAAAATCAGAGAAGAAATCGCCGAAAAAGTTGATGAAGCGGCCGTTGAAGACATTGGCCTTGTCTTGCAAAATATTCTTTTATCGCAAGGTGAAGACGGCAATGAGCTTTGGCGACTTAACGCTTCTTATGCCAGCATTTCAACTGAAGAAGACAAAACAAGTGTGGAAAAGCCTGTTGTGCAATATACACTTGGCGATCCTGCCGAGAAAGATTATATTGACGTGACAGCCGATACAGGGCACATTACTGAAAAGCAACGCTTTTTGCTTTTAGAGGGCAATGTCGAAGTGCGTCGTGCCGATCAATATATAAAAGCCCCAATGATGCGTTATGACGCACAAGAGCGCCTGATGATTTTTCCAGAAGGGGCGCACGTTGAAAGCCCCAATGGAGAGGGCTTTGCTAAGTATCTTACCTGGCATTTAGACAAAAATATCTTGCAAGCAAAAAACCGTGTGGACATAGTGATTAAGGCAGCACAAAAACCTTAAACCCAAGCTCTGCAAAGTAATTTACCAACAAAAAGGATTGTATTTCATGAATATACGGCCTTCTCTCTTTCTCTTCTTGCTTTGCCTGTCTTTTTTTGTGGCTGTGCCAAAATCTTCTTTTGCGGCTTCGCCTGGCTCAAGGGCTTTTGACACCGATGTCGAAACACGCATTGCCGCTGACGAGATGACTTTTTTTGCCGAAGAGCCAAAAGTGCTTTTTCAGGGCGATGTCCATATTTCACGGCCAGATTTTGAACTTTGGTCAAAGACCTTAACAATTTATTTAAAAAAAGAAAATAAAAAACAAGAGACACCACAAGGTGTGGCAGGCGGACTCCCAGAAGGGATAAATGCTTCTGATGTTGAGCGCATTGTCGCTGAAGGCAATGTGCGAATGAAGCGCGACACAAGCCTTGGCCAGTCGCAAAAAATCACTTATGAGGCAAAGACGGCCGTTTTGACTATGAGCGGCAATCCCAGCTTGACGGATGGCGAAAGCCAAATTATCGGCACGACTATCAAATATTACTTGAATGAAAGCCGCAGTGAGGTGTTGGGTTCACCTGACAAGCAAGTGCGTGTTGTCTTTCCTGGTTCAAAAAAATAAGCAAGTGGAAAAATTCACATGAAACTTGAAGGCCTTGATTTGTGCAAGAACTACGGCAAGAAAAATGTCGTAAACAAAGTATCCCCAAAGCTTGAACAAGGCGAGGTGGTGGGACTTCTTGGGCCAAATGGCGCTGGCAAGACGACCACTTTCTATATGCTCACAGGCATCATCAAGCCAACGGCTGGGCGTGTGCTTTTTAATGATACAGACATCACACATTGGCCTTTGCACGACAGGGCCCGTATTGGCATTTCGTATTTGCCACAAGAGTCTTCTATTTTTCGTCGCCTTACGGTAAGAGAAAATCTGCAAATCATGTTTGAATACACGGACTTTTCTAAAAAAGAACAGGCCGAAAGAGCGGACAATTTGCTTGAAGAATTTGGCCTGACAAGGCTTGCAAACTCTCAGGCTCTGCAGCTTTCTGGTGGAGAGCGGCGTCGCCTTGAAATCGCTCGTGCCCTTATCCGCGAGCCACAATGTATCTTGCTTGACGAGCCTTTTGCGGGCATTGATCCCTTGGCTGTTGGCGATATTCAAGACATTATTCGCATTTTGTGCAAAAAAGGGATAGGCGTGCTTATTTCAGATCACAATGTGCGAGAAACCTTAAGCATTTGCGACAGGGCCTATTTGATGGTAGAAGGCCAAGTTGCCCTTTATGGAACGCCAAAAGAAATTGTTGACAATCCACAAGCAAGGACAATGTATCTTGGGGAGGCTTTTTCTTTATAACAAAGCCACAAGACTTCTCACATTTTGTGCCAACTTTATCATTTCTTTTTGCTGTTTTATAGCAGTACTATATATCGAATTTTCTTCACGCATAAGGACAGCAAATGTTAAGGCGTTCATTATTTTTTGACAAGCACGATTATGAGCTTTTAAGCATGATCAACAAAACCCTTGATCATGTAGATTATTTGGATCGGCAAAAAAAAATATTTGACGCAAATTTGCATCCTCATGGCGTTGTACGTCTCGCCACTAGCCCCGAATACCGCATGGCGCAAGCCGTAATCAATTTGCTTGACAGTTTACAAACCAGCTCTTCAGAAGATCGCCTGATGGCTCTTGAAGCCCTTCGAGATGAGGTCTTGCACAGCGCACGTACAAGCTTTCGATACAATACGGGGCGTGTGCTTATTCAGCTAATGAAGGACATTGTGCGTTCGCGTGGCACACCCCTAAAGCAGTTGCGCCTTGTTCACGATTTTCGCCGTGTACTTTTAGGCAATGCCCGCATTGTCCGTTCTTTTTTAAAGAAGCAATTCCTCATAGAGATGCCTGAAGAGTGCAATCAGCTCACCCTTGATCACCATGTTCACGACGCCAACACAAAAGGCCGCAAAAATCCGACCCACCTTATCATGGACGCCTGGGTAAAGGGCGTGCGTTTTTTGACTGTGGTCTATTACAATTATGTCGATAAAGAAGTGGCTAAAGAGCTGTTGACTGCCGCTGAAATCATGGACATCAATGTGCGTATTGCCCTTGAATTTCAAGTCCCTTTTTATGATCGTTTTATTCGACTTACTTGGGCACCGCGAGGTTTTAGCGATACAGACAGCTTTCTTGCTTTTATGCAAGAATCTGACGTCGCCAAGCTCATGCTCAAAGGGCGAGAAGTCTCGATGTGGAAGCAAAGGCATGTTGTACAAAGCCTGCACCATTGGAACACAAAACACGCACCAAGCATAGCCAGAGAGCTTGGCATTTCCCTGCCTTTATTGCAAGAAGAAAAGTTTTTGCGTTATGTGGGCGCTGGCCAAGCCTCATATATGCACCTTGCAGAATTTGCCTACAAAGAGCTTGTACCCTTGCTTGAAGAGCGCATAGTAGAAATTGCCGACCTTTTTTTAGACGCAAACAGCGAAGAACAAAAAGAACTTGATGCCCTTTTGCAGGTCTGCCACGGTCTTTCAGTAGAAAAAATAGGGGAAACATGGATTGAGCCTTCATGCAATCCCGAGCTTCCTTCGCCCTATGTTCCTAGCTGTGACAGCACAATCCCAGAAATTTTGCGTATGTCACCTCGTGAACTTCTGCATCACCTCTCAAGCTTACGCTCAAGCTATCGAGCGACTTTGCAGCTTGCGCACCTAAGCGCCACCGATGTTTTAGAAATTTTGTGGGATTGTAAGGGCCTTATCACGCATTTGGAGCTTTTTAATCTTAAAGAATGGTATCATGGGCATTGTAAAGATCTTGAGGCCATAAGCCTTATGCAACAAAATCTCAACAATGGCTCTGCTCCACGCATGAAATTTATTTTGCGGCAAATGATCACACAATTTGAACAAAATGGTGAAAAAGACAGTCAGCGCTGCGAGAAATTTCGCAATATTTTGCACAATATTTCTGCCTTACAAAATATGTATAAAGAAATGCCCCTGCGCTCACGCTTGGGAACAGATTCAACAAGCAATGCCAATATGCGGCACGGCATGGGCCTTGCGGTGATCAACACTTTGCCTATGCGGGGGCAAAGCGCAATACGAGAAATTCAAAAGCAAAGTGGCATTGTTGTGCCTATTCATTTACATGTTGTGCGTTGTGATTGCTATTCAGACAACTTGCCGCAAAGAGGCTTTTGGCCTTCTTGTGTGCGGCTTTTGCGCCATGTGCCTTTTTTGAGCGACCTTTCTATGCAAAAAAGCCGAGAATGGTCTTCACCTTCTAGCGATGCCTATTATACAAATGGACAAACAAATACAAATAATGCCAATATCGGCACAATGGGCGGCATTAAGCCTGATATTGCCAAGGAAAACACTCTTGAGCGTGCAGAAAAGCAAGAGGAAAAATTTTCTGCTATCGATCATTTGAGCTACCTCAATAAACATGTCGCTAATGGCTTAAAATTGCTTATTGGCTTTATCCCTGCCATGCTTGCCTTTTGGGCAACACAAAGCTTTTGGTTCTTGGCTTATGGTGGAGCTATTATTTGGTTTTTGATTACAGGTGTCCGCAATATTGTGCAGGCAATTCTTGCAGGTGGAACCCTTCGCCGCCCTTCGCTCTTGCGATGGAAACATCACATAGATTGGGGGAGGATTTGCGATTCGCTCATGTATACAGGACTTTCTGTTGTGCTTTTAGAATGGGGAATGCGCAAGATGTTGCTTGGCGAATTGCTAGGCCTTAGCGTTGAAAACGCGCCAACCCTTGTCTTTACCAGCATTTCTGTTGCCAATGGTCTGTATATTTCTGGGCACAATCTCTTTCGTGGTCTGCCAAAAGAAGCGATTATCGGCAATGCCTTTCGTTCTGTCCTTGCCATTCCCTTGGCTATGCTCTATTTTGACGGACTTTTTGCCGCCTTCCTCTTTATGGGAGTGGCCGACCCTTTAAGTTTTATGGTGCCAAGTACCGCTATTATCAGTAAGGCCGCTTCTGATACTGTGGCCGGTCTTATTGAGGGCATAGCCGAAAGAAAGGTCAACTGGCGTCTTCGTAGCCTAGATTATCAAGCCAAAATTCAGGCTGTCTTTGCCAATTTCACAAGGCTTGAGCTGGCCTTTCCTGATGAAGACATGTTGTCTTTATTTGCAAAGCCCAAAAAATATATCCATATTGTTTGCGCTGAGCAAAGACAGCTCTATCTGGCTTCTATCATAAACGCTCTTGATTTGATGTATTTTTGGTATTATTTGCCCTATGCTCAACAACGCCTTGCCAAATTTGTCGCCAAAATGAGCCCTGAAGAAAGGTTAGTTTTTGCCCGCTCGCAACATGTTTTGGTGCGTGTTCGAGAAGTGAGCCAGCTTTATGTTGATGGCCTTGTAGGAAAAAATTTCTCAAAAGCCCTGTCTTTCTATCTTGAAAAGTCACAAGAATACTTACAAAGCGTCAACAGATTGTGCAATGAAAATCTCGGTAGCAAAAATTAAGACGAGACAAAGAAAACATGACAAAAAAGACCACAAAGAAGGCTTTGGCAAAAGAGACAGCCATGCCAAGTCAACCAGAAATTTGGAAACATTATGCGCCTGCATTAGAGCAAAATCTCGAAAGCTCTCGCCTTTTGGCAAAAGAACTCTATGCAAATCCGCCGCAAGCCTTGCTTATTGAAGGGGGATCGCAAGAAGAGCGTTTTTCCTTTGCTTTGTGGATTTCTGCCTATTTGAATTGTCAAAAAAAGGCAGAAAATCAAGGCGATTACACGCAAGACCCTTGCCTGGCTTGCCATTCTTGCCTTAGCATTGGAGCCTTGCTTGCCGCAGATGTTCATCTCTTTGATGGGAGGGAGGGCAGCATCAAAGTAGAAGATGTGCGAGCTTTACGTCCCTTTTTCTCGCAGGCCGCAAGCCTCCCTTACCGTATGATCATCTTTGCCGAGGCGCAAGCCCTTACATCAGAGTCGGCCAATACCTTGCTCAAAGCCATGGAAGATCCGCTAAGGCAGGTCTGCTTTCTTTTGCTTACACCGCAAAGAAGGCAATTATTGCCGACCTTGGTCTCTCGTTCTTGGGTTTTGCCTCTTCCTTGCTCCAAAAAGCAAGAACAAGCTGCCGCCTTCCTTGAATGGGAAGCCCGCCTGTGCAACTTTGTTTCAGGCGGACAAGACTTCTTAAACGCAAGCAATGACAAAAAAGATTTGGGACACGCTCAAGTCCGCCAGATTATACTAATGATACAAAGAGCCCTCATCGACGTCCACAATGAAAATGCAAACAACAGACTTGCCCAGATTTTTTCGACTTGCGATGCGGCAAAGCTTTTAGCCTTGTCAGACCTTACTCAAAAAGCCGCACATTCTTGCGACATGGGGGTAAAAGCTTCCCTTGTCCTTGAGAATTTAGCTGTGCAGATGTTCTGTGCTTTGCGGAAAAGTGAATAAAGGGCGCCCTTCCTATTTTCTTAAAGTTAGGGGAAGCTAACTTTATGCTAGCAAGTGCCTTTTAAAGCCCCCCTCCGGGAGGGGGAAAGCTTGAGCGAAGCGAAAGCAGGGGGAGCAAGCGGACTTTTATTTTGTGGCTTCGCCCAGTAAATACGCATTCTCCCACCGTCAGGCTACGCCTGCCACCTCCCTCCCAGAGGGAGGCCTAGGCGTGAAAATCCCCAAATCCAAGGCCTATCAAGGGCCTTTTTTTGTGCAAAATGCACCGGTCAATTTTTTCCTCTTTCGCCGATTATTCTCAAAAAAGTCTAGAAAAAAAATTCCTATATCCGCATGGCTCTAAGACAAAACAGGGCTTGAGCACAATGTGGCACGCCTTGTGCATAATGAAAAACATCAAGCACAAGGCTGTCAAAAAGTCTTCTCTTGAAAAACGTATAAGTCAAGCTCTTGTTGCCGCTTAAGGCTCAAGGCTAAAAAAAGTTTACAGCTTTAATTGAAAGCTCATTCACGGAGGAATGTTATGTCTTTAGTAATCAACAACAACTTAATGGCGTATGGTGCAGGCAACAACTTAAACGCTCACTATGCAAATATGGACAAATCAGTTCAGCGTTTGTCTTCTGGTCTTAGAGTTATGGGCGCGTCCGACGACGCAGCGGGTCTTGCTATTCGTGAGATTATGCGCTCTGAAATCACCACCTTGCAACAAGGTATCCGCAACGCAAACGACGGCGTATCCCTTTTGCAAACAGCTGACGGCGCACTCGGCGTAGTCGACCAAAAGCTTATCCGTATGAAAGAACTTGCCGAGCAAGCCGCAACGGGTACTTATGATGAAATTCAACGTGGTATCATTGATGATGAATACCAAGCAATGGCCGACGAGGTTACTCGTATCGCCGAAGCGACAGACTTTAACGGGATCAAATTACTTGACGGAAGCCTTTCAGGCGTCCACGACGGAAGCACACTTGACGCCAGCGGTGCCGTGCGCATTCACTTTGGAACAGGCAACGATTCTACAGAAGACTATTACGACATTGAAATCGCTGAAACAACAGCTTCTGCCCTTGGCGTTGGTAAAACAGCAGGTATGCCTACTATCGATGAAACCGTAGGTTATTTCCAGGCCAGCCAAATCGATCGCACAGGCGGTTGGGGCACTGATACAACGAATATACTCAAAGAAAACGGTGAATTTATCGGCGTGGCCGCAGTAATTGACGCCTTTGCCGCTGACGCTGCCGGTGTCGCAGACAATGCCACCGAATCTCTCATCGAAGCCGCCGTCATGGCCGATGCCTATGCCCTGCATATTACAGGTGAAGGCAATTCAGAAGACACCCCGGAAGATTTCATGGTTCTTCTTTCAGAAACCTTGGGAATCGATAGAGAATTTTTGGGCGAATACACCCCAACAACAGCTCCAGGCCAATACCTTGACTACACCCTCGCTGCAAACTGGAACGATTCCGTAAGTGGCATGGCCATTCCGCCCGAAGACGCCACCTTGCGTGACGGCACAACAGACTTTAGGCCTTTTGAAGGCATGATGGAAGAAGCCGTTAGCCTCTCTCGTGCAGACACTCAGCCGGGGCACAGTATTCGCACACAAGAAAATGCACAAAAAGCCCTAGACGCTCTTACAAATGCGATTGTTGAAAAAGACAGAGTGCGTGCGCACATCGGTGCCTTGCAAAACCGTCTCGCTGCAACAATGGAAAACTTGACAGTGCAAAGACAAAACATTCAAGCCGCTGAGTCTCGTATCTCAGACGTAAACGTAACAACAGAAATGACTGAATTTGTCAGAAACCAAACCTTGACACAAGCTGCTGTCGGTATGCTCAGCCAAGCAAACAGCATTCCGCAAATGGCTCAACAGCTTATCGGTTAGTTTTTGGCAGGAAGAGCCTGATTGCTGGGCTTGACTTTATACGAAAAACACTCATATCACCTTACGCTTTCCCATGCATAAAGGTGTATGAGTGTTTTTTTGCGTCTTTTTTCTGGAGCGTGTTAACATAAACGCCTTTTCGATTATCTCTGCGTCAGATTTCATGGGCTTTTTCGGTCATTTATGTTTTTATAAACTCCTCAAAGCCCACTCATCTTCCTAGATATAATTCGAAAAATCATTTTATGTTAACGCACTCTAGGCAGTGTCGATACAAGTGTCTTTTTCAACTTTTTTACTCCTTCCCTGACTCTTTTTCTTTAGTAAAAATTTTAAATTCTTTTCTGAAACTTCCAAAAAACTTCAAAAATTACCCGACAAAGACTTGACAAGCATTATCAAAACAAGCTACTAAACAAGTCCTAGTTAAATAGAAGGCAGCTTCAATTTTTTTTGATTTTGACTTTCATTTTCTTGGAAGGTCTGACAAGCAATTGCGGATTAAAGGACAAAAAAGTGGAACACCACCCCATTGTAATTGAAAACCTTTCTCATAATTATGGGCAAAGAGAGCTGTACAACTCTCTTTCTTTGACCATACCCAAGGGAAAAGTCTATGCCTTGCTTGGTAAAAACGGTGTGGGAAAAACAACACTTATCCAAATACTTATGGGCTTCATGCGCCCAACTGGTGGGATTTGCAAAATTTTTGGCGATCCTGCCTATGCCATTCGTCCAGAAACTCGCGAAAGAGTCGGCCTGCTCTTTGAGCGTCATCTTGCCTATGATTTCTTTTCGATTGAACAAGCCGAAAAATTTACCCGCAGATTTTATAAAAAGTGGAAGCCCGATGTCTATTATGACCTTGTCGACAGACTTGGCCTGCCTTATTCGCATCGCATAGGTCACATGAGCGAAGGGCAACGCTCACAAATTGTGCTTGGTCTTATCCTTGCTCAAGACCCAGAACTGCTTATCCTTGACGATTATTCCATGGGTCTTGATGCTGGCTATCGTCGTCTTTTTATTGACTATTTGTGTGAACACCTGCGAGACGGCAAACACACCATCATCATCACCTCACACGTCATTCAAGACCTACAAAACTTTGTTGACGAAGTGGTCTTTATGCGTCGCAACAAGCCCGCCCTCGCCACCTCTTTGAACGCTTTTATGAGCGAATTCAGCTGCTATACCGTACCGACAACAAGCAACAAAGAAAGCGTCAAGAAAATGATTGACGCCCTTGACCCAAGTCTTTTTGTCAATGCAGAATGGCACAAAGACTTTGCTCAAGTCTTTATGTACGCCGATGAAGACGCTATTTTGCAGGATTTCCAAAAAACAGGCCTAAATACTCTTGGCATTAACAAGACAGCTATGGACATTGAAGACGCCTTTATTGGCTATACGGGAAGGTATTAGTATGAATGCCTTCGCGATGCTCGCTTCAGTTTTTTACAAAGAAATTGTTAAAACTCGACTGGTTATGCTTGCGCTCTTGGCCTTTAACCTTGCCTATATGGCCTGGAATTTTATCTCTATTCGCAGACTTTTCACTCTGGACCATTCAGAGGTCGTTTGGCACAGGCTTGTTGAACTTGGCCAACTTCCTTATCAAGAGTTAACCTTTATTCCCATCATTACGGCCCTGCTCTTTTGCACTTTTCAGTTTTTGCAAGAAATGCGTGACGCTCGTATTCGCATTGCCCTTCACGCCCCTTGTGATTCTTCGACCATGGTGCTTTTTCACGCTCTTTTTGGCTTGCTCTTTCTTTTTTGTGTTTTTGCCATCGATATGACTGTCTTACTGGCTATGATGAGCTATTATTTCCCTTTTGAAATAGTTTTTTCAGCCTTTGTCAATACCCTACCTTGGTTTATTGCCGGCTTCTTTGTCTATCTTGGCGGAGCCTTTGTCTTGCTTGAACCGCAAATAAAGCGCAAAATCTTAGGGCTTTTTATTACTTTTTGCCTGTGTGTTGAGCTTCTTCTCTATAAAGGTGCGGGCTTTTATGTCAATATTATTTGGGCCTATATTGTCCTCTTGCCCTTTATGCTTTATTCTATCCCTGTCTCAGCTGACGATTACAGGAACAGGTGGACATCATGAAGGTAAAAATTTCCACACTGTGCATTTATGTGCTTTCAATCTTCCTTCTCGCTTGGGCCTTGCCACAAAGCTATTCAACCCTTTTTGAAAAGCAAGTCGCCAAAACCCATATCTTTTTTAGCCCGACACTCAAGAAAATGGTCTATACAGAACAGCTCCTTATTGACGATATGGAAGCGGCCAAAAAATCTGAAAATCACCATGCCGATGTTGCCTATAAAGATGAAGAAGGCAATTATTTTGACAGAGTGGGCTTTGAAGCGGCTATTCCTTTTATCTATTTTCGCAATATGGAAATGCGCGGTCTTTTGCCTATGGACATTGACGGGCAATCCTACAGCAGGGCAGACATTGAAAAAGCCCGCAGAGTGCTTGAGCTGCCTTCACGCCGCCTTGAGAATAAAAGACGTGTAGACCAAATCTATCCTCTTGTAGAATCAAATCCCAACCAAGTCGCCCTTGTCTTGCCTACTGACAGGTTCAGAATGACAAAGGACGCCATGGTTTTTGTCAATAGTGATGAAAACGCTGTCGACCCAAATTTGACCGCCCTCTTCACAGACGCCCTCAAAGAACAAGACTTTGCCTTCCCAGCTCTAGGTGTCTGGGGCAATTTTACGATCTTTAAGCCTTATGATGCAGGTGTTTTTATTACAGACGCAAAAGGAAAGACCTTTCATGTCTTGCGCAAAAACGACGCGCCCCTTGTGACAAAGGTGCCCTTTAAAGAGGGCATTGTCCCCGCAAAGATCATTATCTCTGAAACAAGAGACAAAAAACTTTTTGGTCTTTTGCTTGATAGTAATAATCAAATCTACCTCTTCCATACAAATAATTATGCCCTGACTCACATTCCAAGTCCAGACTACAATCCACAGACCATGGATTATAAAATCTTGCTTGACCCTCTCTACCTGACGGCTATTTATTCTGACGACAAAAAGGTTCACGCAGTAGCCTATGCATACGACACGGAAAGAGTTGTAGAAAGCCTTGAGCCTATTCATTCTTTTACGCACAAAATGTCACGCAATCAAAGACCTTTTTATGCGCATATCGCAAGCGTCCTCTTCCCTTTTCGGATCAATCTTGAAGCTGAAGACAACTCGCTTGGTGTTTTGGACATAGAAAAAAGCCCCTATGCTTTGAGCTATAGCTTGCTTTTTGCTTGTATTTTGGCACTTTTCTATACACTTTTTGCCAAGCGTTCTGGGCATTCTTTTTCAATAAGCCAAAGTCTGAGCTTGCTTGTTTTTGGCCTATACGCCCTTATCCCTTTGTTCTTTATGGAGCAATACCGCAAAAGAGGCTAGGCACAGAGTTTTGAACAAATAAACTATGCAAAATAAAAAAGTTAATAATATAGAAGCTTTGGAGGAAATTATGACACTTAATGACATCACTGAAGCGGGCACATACACCGTTCTTGGCGTAAACATTGGCGGCCAACTTGGGCAAAGACTTTCAGACCTTGGCCTTTGTGCAGGTACAGAAATCTATTATGTCCGCTCTGCCCCGCTTTATGACCCGATCCATGTCCGCATAGGCCAATATCACATAGCCCTTCGTCGCAGCGAAGCAAAACACGTTGAGATGAGCAAAAATGACAAAGCTTCCAACTAAGAAAGAAACACTTATCGCTCTTGCAGGGCAACCAAATTGTGGCAAGTCGACTATTTTTAATATGTTGACCGGTGCAAGACAGTATGTCGCCAACTATCCTGGCGTAACCGTTGACAAAATGTACGGATCTTGCTTTGTCAATGATCAAAAAATCACCGTCGTTGACCTGCCAGGGACTTATGCTTTTACTTCATATTCACTTGAAGAAAAAGCCGCAAGGGAATTTATCGTCTTTGACAAGCCCGATGTTATCGTGGCTGTTGTTGACTCTTCAACCCTTGATAAAGGCCTGTATTTTCTTTTGCAACTGCTCGAGATGGGGCGTCCTGTCATTGTGGCGCTGAACATGATTGACAAAGCCCACAGACGTGGCCTGCAACCTAGCCCCGAAAAGCTTTCAGAACTCTTGAATGTGCCTGTTATCGCTCTTCAAGCCACAAAGAAAGAAAGCACAAAAGAATTGCTTGACCTTATCGGCAAAGAAATCGCTAAAGGGCAAAGCAGCTTTGACTACAATTTTGCCTATGGCGAAATCACGCCCTATGTCGAAAAACTTGCCAAAGCAATAGAAGAAACAGCTTCTTTCAAAGACTATAACAGCACCTGGCTGGCCTTAAAAATCTTTGAAGAAGACCCAGCGATTATGGAGCTCATCGCCAAAGATACCGAGCAATCAAGCTTGATTGATGAAACGCTTAAAAACCTTACAGCCAAAATAAGCGAAAAATTTACCGACCGCCCTGTGACCATGCTTGCCCATGAGCGTCACAAAAAAGCCCGTGAACTTCGCCAGCTAGTCTTACAAGATGACAATACCGACACACAAGACGCAAGTATCTACAGGAAGTCTTTGACTGACAAAATCGACTCTGTTCTGTGTCACAGAATTTTGGGGCCGATTTGTCTTGTCCTTGTTCTGTTCATTTTTTATCAAGTGTCGATCACTTGGGGCAATGAGCTTGCCGCTATGGCCTGGCCTTTTTGGGCAAAGATTGAGAGCCTTACCGCAAAAATGCTTCCCATGGAAAACTTTTTGTTTGATCCCTTCTTCACCTCTTTTGGCGCATGGCTTATCAAAAGTGTGACGACGGTTATGAACTATCTGCCCATCTTCTTCTTGATGTTTTCCTTTGTGGCTATTCTTGAAGACAGCGGCTATCTTGCTCGCATTGCCTTTGTCCTTGACAGGATTTTCAATACCTTTGGCCTGCATGGACAATCGACCTTGCCCCTTATCCTTGGGGGGATTTACGTTGGCGGCTGTGCTATTCCGGGTGTTGTTGCGACAAGGGCTATCCCCGACAACAGGGCTCGCATGGCCACGATTATGATTGTGCCCATGATGAATTGCCTAGCAAAAGTGCCTCTGTATTTCATGCTTATCGGCATTTTCTTTACCGATACCGCTGGCAGTGCGATGTTCTTTATGGGAACAATCACCTTGATCTTGGGTCTTATCGTGGCAAAGATAATGAGTCTCACTATCTTACGAGGCTATCAACCTGCACCCTTTATTATTGAACTGCCAAGCTATCACATGCCGACAGCACGAAATGTCCTTCGTGAAGCCATCATTCGTATGCTGACCTTTATTCAAAAAATTGTCACCGTTGTCGTGACTGTAGCGGCTGTAGTCTTTATCTTGATCAGCTACCCTAGCCTTTCTGATGAAAGAGAAGCCTTTTATTTAAGCAAACAAGAAGCCGCAGAAAAAGCCTTTACCGATGCGGCAAGCAAGACAGACTATGCTGATAAAATATCAGGCGCAGACATTGTCCCTCTTATTTACTATCAAGCAGAGCTTAGAGAAATGAAGGTTGGGAAAAGCCCAGAAGAGGCCAAGGCCATTAACGAAGAACAGCTTGTAAAAAATCCCGAATACGCCTCAATCGTTTTGCGTCGAGGCGATGCGGGAAGAAAACTTGCCACAGCCTTACGCAGAGCCGACAGCGCAAGAAAAAATTTGCGCAGACAATACCGCACTGAACGCTTTGAGAACTCTTACCTTGGACGTGCGGGCAAGGCTCTTGAACCTGTTACTGCTTGGGCTGGCTTTAACTGGCGTATCAATGTTGCCCTGCTCTCTGCCCTTGCCGCAAAAGAAAATAGCGCAGCAACGCTTGGTGCGATTTATGGGATTGACGGTACAACGACGGCTGAAAGCTTTGCACAGCAAGAGTCAAGCCTCACTCCCCTTCACGCCCTTGCGCTTATGCTCTTTATGGCTCTTTATCCGCCTTGCCTTGCGGCCGCTGTAATGGTGAAGACGCAGGCAGGTTCTGTAAAGTGGATGATTTTTGCCGCTATCTTCCAAATCACCATTGGCCTATGTATAGCGAGCCTTGTTTTCTCTGTGGGTTCAGCTCTTAGCCTAACAGGTGTGCAGGCCATGTGGTCGCTCTATGCTTTCTGCCTTGTGCTTTTGCTTGTTGTGGGACTGATCCCTCATGCAAAACCAAGAGAAACAAAGCCCTTTTTACGAGAGGAAAAATCAAGCTAAACGCTATTAACACTTTAACATTAAAGGGTTTTTACCCAAAGAAGGAAATTGGACATGAAAAAACTTTTAGCTTTCGCCTTTGCTGTTATGCTGCTTAGCCCAGCTTTTGCAAATGCACACACTCCACTTTTTAGCTGCTATGACAATGCTGATGGCACAATTTTCTGCCAAGGCGGCTTCTCAAACGGCAATGCCGCCGCAGGCATTAAAGTTGTCGTTCAAGACGCTAAAGGCGCTGAAATTCTTGCTGCTGCCCTTGATGACAATAGTGAAATCACCTTTGACAAGCCTGAGGGCAATTATTCTGTAATAATGGATGCCGGTGAAGGGCATACTGTTAAAGTAGAAAGCGCGAATATCACCGAATAATTTTCGTTTCACGCTTTCTTGTTGTACTTGTCGCAATTTGTTTTCTTAAAACAAGTTGATAATGAAAAACATTTTAAACAAAGGATGAAACGATGAGAAAAGTTTTACTTGCTTCCCTTGCTTTTGCTGGCGCTTTGATGCTTGCAGCACCAGCCAATGCTCACTTTATGATGGCTTATACACCTGAAACCTACCTCCCACAAGCCAAAGAAACCGATTGGCGTTTTGTGTTCACACACCCAACCGAAGCGGGTTCTGTAATGGACATGGGCGGCGTGCAAGAATTTTATGCCGTAAGCAAAAAAGGCGATGATGTTGTAAAAACTGACATGAAAAAGTATTTGAAAGACATCACTTGGGCAAATCCAGGTTCAAAAGCCCCTGCTTTTTCAGCAAAAATTCCTAACAAAGAAATCAGAAGCATGGGCGACTATATCTTTGTTCTTGTTCCAGGCTTCTACCTTGAAAAAGAAGAAGACATTTACATGCAGCAAATCACCAAAGCCATCATCAACGTGGCTGGTGCGCCAACAAATTGGAACGAGCCTGTTGGCCTCAAAACTGAAATAGTACCCCTCATCAAGCCTTATGCTTTGTGGACAGGCAACGTCTTTAGAGGCCAAGTGCTTTCTTCTGGTAAGCCAGTTGCTAATGCTGAAGTTGAAGTTGAGTACATGAGCAATATGCCAAATCTCAAAACAAATTCCATGCCTGAGAAGTCTTCTGTTGACTACAAAAATCCTTCTCTTGTCACACAAACCATCTTCACCGACGCTAACGGTATCTTCTCTTTTGGTCTTCCAAAAGCTGGCTGGTGGGGCTTTGCAGCTCTTGGCGTAGGTCCTGACACCAAATACAAAGGCAAAGATCTTTCACAAGACGCCGTTATTTGGGTACAAGCTGTTGATATTGACTAGCAATTTCATTTGCTGATTGTCTCTTTTCGGAAGCTTGTCTCACGCAAGCTTCCTTTTTGCTTTTTACACAAAAACCCTCACGCAATATTTTGTGCAGAGGGCTTTATTAAGGAAAGAGTATGAAATTCTTATTGGCTTCTTTTGTTTTGGCGTCTAGCCTTTTTGCTTCTGGCGACGCTTTTGCGCACAGCGCTTTGCTCAATTGCTTTGACAATGCCGATGGCACTTTTACTTGCCAAGGTGGCTATTCTGACGGCTCTTCGGCAACAGGCATACGCATTGTTGTTATGGATATGTCGGGGTCTATTTTGCATGAGGCACAGCTCAATGCTGACAGCGAGGTTGTTATGCCTTTGCCGCAACAACAAGATTTTACAGTGCTTTTTGATGGCGGATCTGGGCATTCGGTGCAGATCACCAGTGATGTCCTTGTGCGTTAAAGCGAAATTCAACGATGGTTTTTTTCTTTAACCAGTCAAAGCTGAAAAAGATATTTTACTGACTTTTTCAGCTTTGTGGTTTAAGCTTTAGCCTTATCTTTACAACATTCTTTCTTTTCTCTTTGGGCCATAGCTAAAGGCTTTAGGCCTTCTTCTGGATTACAAGCACAGGTCCCACAAGAACCGCAAGAACCTTTCTTTTTTAGCTTTGTCCTAAGTGTAAAGAAAAATGAAAGACAAATCGCGAGGCTGAAAAAGATAACTCCAAGATGTTCAGATAAAAATTCCATACACAACCTTCTTGATAAATATTTTCAACAAGCTTTTTTGTACCTAAAATTTTCTTCTCTGTCAACAAGCTAAAATTTTCTTAAAGCACAGCTGAACCGTGCTGAATTTTTCAAAAGTTTACACATTTAAGCAAAGCAACAAGTGCTTACCTCCCTTTGCGTAGCGAAAGAGCTTCAATCCTTTATCCCTACAAAAAACTCACTTCAAAACCGAGATTTTTTAGGCTTCCGCTTTCTGCTGTCAAGTCTTCGTCTATGGCATCAATAAGCACTTTGCCACCGTTTTTTAAATGGCCAAAAAGAATTTCCTTGGCCAATGTGTCTTCAAGTGCCTTGCGCATAAGCCTTCGTAAAGGTCTTGCACCATAAAGAGGGTCATGGCCTTTTTGTGCAAAGCGCAGGCGAGCGGCGTCTGTTAGCGTTAAGGTCACTTGGCTTTTTTTCAAATCGGCTTGCAGTTCCCGAACAAATTTATCCACAATTCCCTGCATCGTGCTGCTATCAAGAGAGTTAAATGGGACAAGAGCGTCAAGTCTGTTTCTGAATTCAGGACTAAAATAACGCTCAACAGCCGCCTGGCCTCTTTGACTTGCCTCTATGCCTTTGACACTATTTGCAAGAGCAAATCCCATAGGGCTTTTTTGCATCTCTCTAGCGCCTGCATTGCTTGTTAAAATAATTACCGCATTGCTAAAATCCGCCTTCCGTCCAGAATTGTCAGTTAACGTTGCATAATCTGTTATTTGCAATAAGATATTGAGCAAATCAGGATGCGCTTTTTCAACTTCGTCAAACAAAATAACGGCAAGTGGAGACTTTCTGACAAATTCAACCAAGATACCGCCCTGTTCAAAGCCTACATAACCCGGTGGCGCACCGATAAGCCTTGCCACAGCGTGCGGTTCCATGTATTCGCTCATGTCAAAGCGAATAAATTCGATACCCAGATTGGCCGCAAGACTTTTAGCAAGCTCTGTCTTGCCAACACCTGTTGGACCATAAAACAAAAAGCTTCCCACCGGCCTTTTTTCGCTTGAAAAACCCGCACGAGAGCGAAGTATACTGCGAGAAACTAAGCGTACAGCCTCTTCTTGCCCCAGCACAGATTTTGACAAACATTGCTCAAGGTTTTCAAGGCGAGCTTTGTCTGAAGTCGAGACAGATTTTAAGGGGATTCTGGCAATTTTGGCTATAACTTTTTCAACATCGATATTGCTTACTGAGGCCCCTAACTTAAAGCCTGCACGAAGTCGCCTTGCCGCACCCGCCTCATCAAGCACATCAATGGCCTTATCAGGTAAAAAACGCTCGCCTATATAGCGTGCTGAAAGCTCAATCGCCGATTTAATAGCATTTTGCGTATAGCGAACTTTGTGATGTTCTTCATAATAGTTTATAATGCCTGCAATGATTTTTTTGCAACTGTCATGCTCTGGCTCAATTACATCAATTTTTTGAAAACGATTAAGCAAAACACCTTCTTTTTCAAAGGTATTTCGATAGGCTACATAATTTGTCGTGCCGATACAGCGCAAAGCCCCCTTTGTAAGAAAGGGTTTTAAAATTTCACCAGCGCTTAGGCCTCCGCTTGCTGCGTCAGAATTTGCAAAAATCGTATGGATATCGTCGATAAACAAAATAGGATTGCTCAAATCTTCAAAGGCAGAAAGTACCGACTTAAGGCGTTCTTCAAGGTCGCCTCTGTATTTTGCGCCCGCCATCAATGCGGCCATATCAAGAGAGAGCATGGCAGAATTGACAAATTCTTGGGGCACATGGCCTTTTGAAAGACGAATAGCTAGGCCTTCAGCGATTGCGGTTTTACCAACACCCGGTTCTCCCACAAAAAGAATGTTGTTCTTGCGGCGTCGCGCAAGGATCTCAATAGCCCTGTCAAGCTCTTCTTTCCTGCCAACAACCATATCCAAAAGGCCAGAAGAGGCAAGATCTGTAAGATTTGTCGTATAATTTTTTAAAGCTTCGTCGTTGTTGATTACGTTTTCTTGTGCTGCTTTTTCAGGCTGCTCGGCCTCAAAATCATCTCTATCACGCATCTGCTCAAAGGCTTCTTGCAAAAAAGCCCTTGCACTTCCATCGTTATTTTCTGTAAAATCCTTTTTTCGGGGGATAGATTTTCGCCCCAAGGCCTTTAAGAAGGTTTTGCGTAGCATACCACAGTCTTTTAGAAGCTTCGAGATTGGCGAGCTTTCATCGTCCAAGATTGTCAAAAGAAAATAGTCAATGCGTGGAAATGGGTGGCCTGATGCAAGTGCGTGTCTGTTTGCTATCTCAGCAAGCTCTTTTAGGCTTTTCCCTTGCGCGTCTATAGCCCAACCATAAAGGGGCGTACCATCAATCAGTGAATTGAGCTTTTGTAGAAGAGTGTCCATATCAACACCTGAAAAAACAAGCAATTTCCGCCCGTATTCAATATTGATTATCGCCCTTAGTGCGTGCCGCACATCTGTCTCAACGCCTTTTCTAGCTGCAATCTGATGGGCTAGTTGAAAAACTTGGTCTAATGAATTGGCTAGGCTCATACGCACCTCGACTGGTAAAATAAAAAGGCAAACACTTTTCACAAACAGAGGTGAAAGGTGTTCGCCTTTGAGATTGTTTTTATAACAAAGCCTCACTTGCAAAAGGCATGGGGATGAATTTGTTATAAGTCAATTAAATCTTGTGTCTTAGCTTGCGGCTCCAGCTTTTTCGTTGGCTTCTGCAAGGCTACCACGGCCAAGAAGCTCATACAATTTTTCATAGCGCACACGCACAAGATTCTTTTTCGCCATTTCGGCTTCTACGATCTCTTGGTAATAAAGGTGAACACATTCATCAGAGAAAGTTTGGATCTCGCCTTCGAGATAATCTCTAAAGCGGCCTTCTTTCTTAAACAAGTTAGGGTATTGTTTTTTGATTTCTTCCATCCACGCCATTTCGGTTGAAACGATGTATTCCATGGTGTCGTTCAAATCTTTTGGGATAAGTCCTTGCATGATGGCGTATTTTTCGGTCATCAAGTTGCGACCTGCTTCTTGAGCTTCGGTAAGAAACTTAAGGTATTCATTCAAGAAGGCGTTTGAGTGTGCAACTTGTACAATTTCACGCATCATTCTGAAGGTTTTGAGCTGGTCTTGACAAGAAGCTCTGCCACCTTCATTTGTCACTCTGTCAAACATGGCTTCTTCAATGTTGACAATTGCCTGAATAATTGTATCACGACTGCTTTCTGTGCTCATAATGTTCTCCTTATGGTCTTTGTTTATTAAAATTTTCACCACAAGCTTAAGAATACCTTATTTCTATGCGCTTGTCAAGAAATCTTCCTAAAAAAGCAACCTTACAGAAGAAAAGTCTATTTTTTAACAAAATATCGAAAAATATCTACTCTTCCTAGTGAAATATGCCCTTTTTTTGAGCATCGCTTAAATTATGTGAAAACAAGCCGCTTATTTGCTGTGAACTGTACACTTGCACAAAAAAAACCTCCTGTTTATGTTGAGCATAAAGCTTCTATAAACAGGAGGAGGAAGTGTTAGAGGAAAATTATTCTTCTGTGTTTTTCTTCGGCAAAATTGTTTTGTTTTTATAAAAGCATTTTGGTAAAGCAAGATTGAAATAGCCTCTTTGCCACTAGTGACAAAGAGGCTATAAACAACAAACTTATTTTTGATCAGGTGTTTTAATGCTTGTAGGCATGGTGAACGCAAAGATAGATGCAACAACGAAGGCACCAGCTGCGAACATGATGGAATAACGATAGCTACCGAAATGGTCAGCCAAAGTAGCACCTACGAAAGAACCTGTGAACGGTCCGATACCCATGATGATAAGGGTAGCGAGGCCCCAGATTGTTCCGAGTGTAAGACGACCGTAGATAGAACCGGCGTAACCCACAACACCACCAGGCACGATCGCCCAGTAGATTGCAAAGATAACTGTAGAAGCATAACCGAACATAACGTTTTGTGGCTGCATAAGGAGAAGCACACAAGCGATGAAGCCGATTAGTGGTCCGATGATAAGTACGAGACGACGACCGGTTGGCTCGTGTCCGACTTTTCTTACGATTGCGTCAGTACCCATACCAACAAGTACCATGGTGAAGATACCGAAGATACCAATAAGGATATACATGTCAGTAGCGTCAGCAAGAGGCATTTTAAGGTCAAGTACCCAGTAAGATACGATTTGGCTCCAGATAAGGAATTCGCCGATCATCGCGGTCAAGAAGACGAGGATAGCGGCCCATACTGGGTAGGTTCTGAAAGCTTCGCCACGTGTCCAGCGGTATTCTGCTGGAGGTGCAGCAGCAGCTGGGGCACCTGGAGCTGGGGCTGGTGGCAAGCCGTTTGGCTTAAGACCGTATTGCTCAGGTGTTTTTCTGGCTACGATAGCAGCAAGGGCGAGTACAGCAAGGGTAAGGAAGCTAAGAGAGTGCATAGCACCACGCCAAGCGGTTGGGTCACCACCAGCGAGCTGGCTTTTTACCATTGTGGACATGATGATTTGTGCAACAGGTGCACCCATGAAGGCCCAACCAAACATCTTACCGTATCCGGCACCAACGTACCATTTACGGATAGATACAGTTGAAGATACCCAACACATACCGTTAGATACACCACCGATTACACCAAAGGTGAAGTAGTAAGCAAGTACGGTGTCGATTTTTGCGGTAAGGAAGAAGCCCAAGAAGCCGAAAACGGCCGCAATGGCGAATGTTGGGCGTGTGCCCCATTTGTCAATCATTGGGCCAGAGAAAAATGCTGTGATAGCATAAACGAGCATAAGGATAGAATATCCCAATGATACGTCAGCACCAGACCAAGCAAGGTCAGCGGCCATAGGGTTTTTAAGAACAGCAAAGGTTGTACGGAAACCGAACAAACCAAAAAGAGCTAGCCAGCAGGAAAAGGTAGTAATCTTACCTAACCGTTGTGAACGTGCAGCATCATCCATTTTGAGTCTCCTTAGTTAAAATGAGAATGATTCAAAAATAGTGCGTATGAATTTTAATACAAAAAAGCAAAGAATGCTTTTTTTGCCTGCACCAGCGCCATTTTTTTCTGTCACTTTCTAGTGCAAACTGTGTACTATTTTCATCGCCAGACATAAACCAAGGTACAAGCAGCCCGCAAACAATATTCTCTAAAAAATTGTAAGCAATAACTGGCAATGTACAAAACAAAACAATTTCACCCAAAGCATGGGCAAATGCAAGCACGTTCACCAAAGATACAGGCTTCTTGTGGCTTGCCTTGTGCTTTATTCAGGCTAAAGTTAGAAACAATAGCTGAACAAGGCGAGGCGGCTTTTACTAAAAAATAAAAACCAAAAATTTCATCTAGCCAAAAACACATAAAACAAAGATTCCTCTCACCTCCTGTCACAAAGAATCTGCCTTCTTTCGAACGTATACAAGGCAATTTGTTTTGTCAAGTGTTTTTTACCGTTTTTTGAATGGCTTACACCTTCTTTTTACTCGCCTTTTCATAGATAAAGGCTTGCAAAAAGCTCGTAAGATAAAGAAAAAATAGGCTAAGAGCTTTTCAAAAAAAAGAAAATTTTCTTCACTTTTGTCATTTCTTTTTTTGGAAATCATAAAAAAGCCTATCCTGCACAGGATAGGCTTTAGGCTCTACATCGTCATAAAAAACTTAATTTACCTTACACTTTATGCCGTAGGCTTCAATATAAGCCGCTATGCCTTGCATAAACTCTTTGGCTGGAATGGGAAGGTCGGGCATCTCATAAATCTTCCCAACTTGCGAAAACTTCCCAGAGCCCAATTTGTGATAGGGCAGAATATTGATTCTTGGCAAATTGTTTTCAAGGCAAAAAGCTATAATATTGCGGATATTTTCTTCGCTATCAGTAAAAGTTGGAATAATAGGCACACGAAGAAGCACTTTTTCAGGATATGTCTTCCCTAAAAGACGCAAATTCTCTAAAATGATTTTATTGCTCTTTCCCGTTGCCTCAATATGCCTTTGCTCGTCATAAAGCTTCATGTCTGTCAAAAAATGATCTACATAGGGCATGACCATCTCTAAGCTTTTTTGTGGAACCAAAAGGTCGGACTCTAAGGCTGTATTGATACCGTTCTCTTGAAATTTCTTTAAGAGTGCGGCAACAAAGACAGGCTGCATCAAAGGGTCACCACCAGAAAGGGTAACGCCGCCTTCTTTACTGTACATTTTTACATCTCGACTGACTTTTTCATAAATTTCATCAATCGTCATGTATTTTCCGCTAACCGTTAAAGCAGATTGCACGCAAGCCCGTACACATTCGTGATTTTCGCACTTGTCGCATTTCTTTCTATCAAAGCGAACAAAACCAAAGTTTTCAAGATCTTCTTCGCTCTCATAGGCGCTTATTGCGTCATGCGGGCAAAACTGCTTGCAACGAAAACAGGCGCAACACTTTTGCTTGTGATAAAGAAGTTCGGGAATCATCTTCTGGCTTTCGGGATTTGCGCACCACAGACATTTAAGAGCACAACCCTTAAAGAAAACTGTTGTCCGAAGGCCCGGGCCATCATGTGATGAATAGGGCTGAATATTAAATATCAATGCTTGCAGTTCTTGGCTGTTTTCCATGGCGACAAACCTCCCTCCAGTTGTGCCGAGTAAGCCCGCCCAAAATCACTGAGCGGGCTTGTTTCATAAGGAAACTAAATGAAATGCTGTCAAATGTAAATAATCATACAAAGAACTTTGTCTATAGCTTTTTAGGCTTGTGGAGGACCAGCAGGACCCCAGATCTCTTCATTTGTCGGCTGCCTTTGAATATTTACAAGAATAACAGCGACAACATAACATACAGTTGACAACCAAATAGCTGGGAAATAGCTGCCAGTTGAGTCACGCAAAGCGCCAGCAACATAAGGACCAAGACCAGCACCGCCGCCCATACCAACTACTGTGATAAAGCCCCATGCAGGTGCCATTTCTTTACGTCCCATGATAACACCCACCAAACCGGCAAATGTCGTAATGTACGTTCCGAACACAAAACCAAAGAAGGCGGTATAGACAGCAAAAGGCACAACAAAAGCTCCGCCATCACTATAACCGCGAACAACATAGTTGAGCCAGATACATGAACAAGCTGCACCAAGATACGCAAAGGTCAAAATTCTTTTGCGTGCTTTAATCGGATCGCCCAATTTTTTGGTAAGGCTGTCAGCAATATTACCTGCATAAATAGCAGAGAAGATAAAGACAAAGCCGATAAGACAATAGGCATAAGTAGCGTCAATTTTGCTAAAGCCAAGGTCAAGGGTTACATAGTTGATAGCGTGAGCAAAGACGATGAATTCTGCAAAGTTAGAGAAAAACCAAGCAAAAGCAAAAATCCAAAAGACTTTATTTTTTACGGCCCAAGCAAAGGGAACATAAAATTCTTGCTTTGGAGCAGTACCCGCAGAAGCCGCCATCCTTGCCATAAAGGCTTCAAAGCCCAAAGGCTTTTGGCCTGCGTCTTCTGGCTTCATTGTTGTAAATTGTGCAGCAACTGCAATGCCCACAATAAGAACAACACCAAGAATACGCATCATCATTTGCCAAGATTGACCCGCAATAAGATACATTGAAATGATAGGCGCAAGACCCATCGAAAGACCAGCAGCCGCAATAGCAAGACCCATCGCAAGACCGAGCTTTTCAATAAACCATTGGCGCACCATTGCGGTTACAGGGGCCCAAAAAGCACCAGCACCAGCACCGCCCATTACGCCATAAAAGACCCAATACTGCCAGGGCTGTGTGGCATAGCTGCACAAGAAAAGTCCACCACCCAAAAGAAGGGCGTGGATAGTGTAGGTTAAGCGACAACCGAGTTTGCCGATATAGGTGCCTGTTAAGAAGGCGAAAAGACCGTAGAACAATAAGAAAAAGGAACTACCAGCAGACACTGTGCCTGTAGACCAGCCCGTATCGGCTACCATTGCAGGAATCAAGGTAGCAAAAGAGCCACGAACAATCATGTGAAAGAAAATCAAAAAGAAGGCGCCGGTTACGACTGTCCAGCCTGAGAATTTTGCCACCGGACTTGCATTATTACTACTCATACCAATTCTCTCCCGTCTCATTAAAAGAGATTAAAGGGGAAAGAAAATGGCAACTTTCCCCTATGTATTACAGATTGAAAACTGCACCATAATTGTCTTCTTGGCCTTATTGTTGTTTTTGTAGTTTCTTGCACGATTATATTCAATCTTTTGTTAAAAACAATTGTGCAATGTCTTTTATTGATAAGGCCTTGTTCAGCAAATAGGGGAGCTAAGTCCCCTATTTGCTAAGGTTTATAGATTACATCGCGTTGTATTCTGTACGTGCGATAACTTCGTCTTGTATAGGTTTGCCAAGCTCGCCCCAGTATGAGCTAAAGCCAGCTACACGTACCATAAGGTCACGGTATTCTTCAGGCTTTGCTTGTGCGTCACGCAACATGTTGGAGTCAACTACGTTGAACTGTACGTGGAAGCCGCCCATGTCAAAGTAGGATTTGATGAAGTCAACAAAGTTGTTGCTGCCTTCTTCGCCTTCTACGGCTGAAGGGTGGAACTTCATGTTGAGTTGTACACTGCGGTATTCAGTTGGATCAAGCTTTACACCAGAGCGCATAAGAGCGAGAGCGCCGTTTACGTCTGTTCCTGGTGCGGCAGAAAGGATACCGTCACAAAGTGTTACGCCAGCAAGACGTCCGTCTGGGCCTGCGCCTGTTACACGTCCGTGTGGGCCGTGAGCAGAGATTGACAAGGCAGCTGTCAACCAGCGGTAGCCAAGATAGGTTGTTTCAGAGGCACATACACGGTCATAATCTTGCCACAAGTCAACAAAGATGTCGTCAACGAAGTCATCGTCGTTACCAAACTTAGGCGCTTCGAGTACGTCTCTGTGGATTTGTACATACTTTTCGTGTTTTGCAGGATCGATTTCTTGGTTGAGCATAGAGAAGTTGTTGTTCTCTGCGCCAAGCATATAACCGAAGTTGTTGTCCATAGCGTCTTTAAAGTCAGCGTAGGTGTATTTTTTGTCTTCCCATACGAGCTTTTTAAGAGCGGCCAAGCTGTTACATACGTTTACAGTACCAGACTCAAGCAAGGTTACGGACTTATTGTAGCGGATACCGTTACAGCAAATCGGACGTCCCACTTTTACGCAGTCATGCATAAGTACGGAAGAAGCGATTTTTGGATGGTTTTCACGGAAGATAGCCATTACATAGTTCCAATAACGCATGTAGACTTTCATGTAGTGTTCACGAATGGCAACAAAGTTGTCCCAAACGTCTTGATAGCTATTGATAGCTTTAAGGCCTTTGTAGCACACTTCGCCAGTTCTTGGGTCAACACCGTCATTAAGAGCAAGCTCAAGAGTTTTGGCTTGATTGTAGAATGCTGGGTGAGAGATCGGGTGAGTTGTGCCTTGTGCGCCGATTTCTACGCAACCAGAGATAGCGACGTTTTTGGCGTCTTCCATGGTGATACCTTCTTCTGCATGTGACCAAAGAAGATGCTTTACCATCATGTCATAGTTAAACCATGCGGGATAACCGTTACCGGCTTTTGTACATTCAGCGGCTTTGAGCAAGAGTTTTCTTGGGGTTTTGCCATCTACGAATACACCAAGTGTTGGCTGTGGAGTAGGCATATTGATACCAGCTTGAAGCATAGCAAGTTCAACTGGGTTTTCAAGAGGTCTGCCTTTATCGTCAACACCAACAGCTACCATGTGCTGGAAGGAGTTTGCAGAAGCGGTTGCTGCCCAGCCTGAAGGAGTAATGAACTCTTCAGAGCTAAACTTAATACGCATGATTTCCCACAATTCCAAGACTTCTTCGTCAGTGATGCGGCCAGCTTCGATGTCGGCTTTATAAAGAGGATAAAGCATTTGACCCCAACGGCCTGGAGAAAGGCCAAGGAACATAGAGTCATTCCACACCATCATGTGACCGGCCCAAGCGGCTTGCATACCTTCACGGTACGTACGGGCAGGCTTTGCAGGTACCCACTCAAGAGTGTCAGCCATTTGCAAGAGTTCGTCTTTGCGTGCGCCGGTGGCTGTTTTTGCTGCTTCTCGAGCGGAAGCGGCATAATTTTTCGCCCACTGAATCATACCTTCACAAGCGAGAATACAGCCTCTCCAGAAGAAGATCTGCTCAGAGCCTTCTTGCTTAATAGCTTGGGCATTGGCGATTTTTTCTTTACATTCTCTGATAACGTCTTCAAGACCACGGTAGATTACGATGTCATAAGCTGGGCTAAAGCGGCCGTCACAACCAGAGGCAACACCAGAACCAGGCCACATACCGATCTTTGTACCACGAAGCAAGTCTTCGTACTCTGGGAAGAGGTCAGCCATTACGCTTTCGGCTACGTCTTCAATAGAACGTGTCTTCCAGTATTCCAAACACTCTTTCATTGGCTCAACTTCAGCAGTTGGGATACCGTAGAATTGACCGAGCTTTGTCCAGCCTTCTTCATCGATATTGTGAGCAGCGGCTGTACCTTTTACGCTAAAGAGCTTTGCTTCTTCATCAACAGCCATGTTGAGGAAGTCGATCATAAACTTTGTAGAAACTTGTGGATACATGGTGGCGCCGCGTGTGTAGCGGTGCTTTGACATTACGATAACTTCGTCTTCTTTGATCAGCGGAGTCATGTTTGAAAGCATGTGCTTATAAGCCATACCTCTGCGGATGTACATTGGCTGACCAGCAGCGGCTTTCCAACCTTCTGTATAGAGAAGAGGCATTTCTGTATCAAAGCGACACTTGCCTTCAAAGAAACGCTTTTGCATTCTTTTGGTACGCTCTGTAGATGGATTGCCTTTAACTTCTTTTGGGGTAAAGCCTGTTTCTGGCTTTACGATGTTAGCAGGCCAAGTAACCGTTTTACCTGTCTCTAACATTGACAACACTTGAGATTTGATAACTTGATTAGACATATTCAAAACCTCCTGAGATTGTATCTCCGTTTAATTTTGACTCTATTATACATATTAAAACTGTGTTGGTCTTTCACTTTTATGAAAAAACTGCTTCTCTTTTTAAATTTTTTTTATAAAATTTTATAATAAGCTGATTTTGTGAACTATTATCTTCAAAGTTTTTTTTAAAAAATTTTACCTATTTTTATTTTTTTACTTTTTATGAAAAAAAACATAGAGAAATTTTTTACTTTAAAGTAAAAAATTTAAGCAAGACACAGACTTATTTAAGAATTAAACTTAAGAAAAAGAAATACTTAAAAGAGATAAAGGCACTTTTTGTCATTTGGACTTTCATTTTTAAGAAAAAAAAGACTTTTATAATGATTTTTTTTAACAAAAGTGAAATTTTATTTAATAGTAATAGAAGCTATTACTAAATATATAGATTTGATACTTTGTTACAATAAAAAAAAATTAAAAAAAAGGCAAGCATTATTTAGTCGAAGCTGAAAAACAGACTAAGCATTTGATATTGAAACTTTTCAGTTCAAAATACGCTAACAAAATTGCCAGAAAACTCGCTTCAATGTCTTTGTTTCTTGCAATTTCAGTGAAATTAAACATCTTTAATGTGCGAAGCATCAATTAAGCCTCCCTCGGGGAGGGGGCTTTTTCATGCCTTCTTCAGAAAGACACGCCCACTCCAAATACCCCTTAGGGGACGCCAGAAGCAAGCTCTGGAAAGTATTATAAGCTAAAAAATTTTCTATGCCAGCAAAAACCAAAGGGCAGCTCAAAAACACCAGAGGGTAAAAGCTCAAAAAAAACCTTAGGTGCCAGCAAAAACCAAAGGGCGTTCAAAAGGGTCAAGATGCAAGGCAAATTCTTTTTTTGCGGAATGAGTATACGAATTGGTATTCGACATGGAGCAAAAAAAGAATTTAACGCCGCAGATTGACCCTTTTCAACGCCCTTATATAAATTCGTGGCGACGTCGCCATTTAGGCGCAAAGAAAACCATACAGATCAAAATAAGCACCATATACACAAAACCGCTAAAGAAAACATCGTGATAATCGCCGCCAAAATCCAAGATATTGCCGCCAATAATAGAGCCAACAACATTGGCCGCATCAAAGAAAAGCATCATCGTATTGGCATTGATCGAACGAGTCTCCTTGCTCGACATATCGTATACAGTCGCAGAAATCATAGGATAACCGATCCCCATTGAGGTACCATAAACAATAGCAAGAGGAATAAGCATCCAGCCTGGGCCATAAGCAAAACCAACAAAAGCAAGAGCCGACAAAGCCACACAAATCATAATGCCAGGGATGCGAGGGATCTGATCAACCTTTGCGCCCAAGAAACGAGTAAGAATAATACAACCAGTATAAAATCCAAAGAAAACAGCAGGATTGGTGCCATTGTCAAGGCAGAGGCCCTTCATATAGAAAATGGTCGTAAAATAAGCACAAGCCACAAAACCAACAGAAGCAAAGACGAGGAAAAGACCGGACTTATTCATATTGCTGATAACCTGCCACAAAGAATAAGGCTCTTTTCCGTCACTGCTCGGGGGCTTTTTCGGAAGCCTTTTAGCCATAATATACATGCCTATAAGAGAAGGCAGGCCAAGCAAGGCCGTATAGGCATAGAGATGACTTGGGTCGCTTAGGCTTGGCAAGACAAATTCTGAAACCGCCGGCGCAATGGAATAAGGCAAGATGCGGGTTAAAGAAAAAAGCGCAAAAGCCCTCGTGCTTTGCCCATCAGGAATACATTCCACCAAGGCGCTCATCGCCACAGAATTGATAACCGCAAAGCAAACACCGTGCAAGATACGCAAGCCCATAATGGGCTCTGGCGTATCAACAAAGGTATAGGCCACAAGGATAAGGCTATTGACTAAAAGAGCCATCGCCATAAGGACAAAGCCTCTGTGCCGCATAAGCCACACAGAGACAAAGGAGCGTGTAGATAAAACAGCAAGGCCCATAGAACCAAGAATAAGTCCACGCCATTGCGGGCCAATGCTCTTTAAGACAAGCCACTGCTCAAAGCTATAAAAGACAGCCACATACAAATTGGCAAAGATAGCAAGCAGCATAAGGGTGGTAAATTCAAGTGTCCAAACGCTTTGCGGCTTTGGCGGCGCAGGCGGGGAAGCTTCTTGTTGTGCTTGCGCCTCTTGCTCAGCTTGAGGGACATCATTATTTGCCATATCCGTAGACATGAAAAACCTCCATTTGCAGTTTTAACAAAAATGTACTATGCGGCCTTTTGTCTTTGCTTCCATCTTGGAATAAAGAGCGTCATACATACAACAATAAGAGCCATATAGACAGCCCCATTGGCAAGCACAGCACCATACGAATCAGTAAGGTCAAGAACAGCGCCACCAGCAAGCGAACACACCATCGTCGCTGCATCAAAAAATAAAAGCATGGTGTTTGAATTGAGCGAACGATTTTCTGGCGGCGACATATCGTAGTTTGTAGCCATAAGCATGGGATAGGCAATGCCCATGCCTATGCCATAAGGCACAGCTAGAGGAATAAGCATCCAAGAAGGCCCAAAAGCAAAACCAAGGAAAATAGCAACGAGTAGGGCCGCACAAGTGATAATGCTGGTCATGCGAGGGATTTTTGCCAAGAGATTGTTGCCCACAAAACGAACAAGAATAACAAAGACCGTATACACGCCAAAGACATGTCCAGCATTAACTCCCATACGGATACTAAGGCCCTTCAAAAAGAACATAAAGGTGAAATGCGCACAGGCAAAGAAAAGCACCGACAAGAAAATCAAGATCAGGCCAGAAGAACGTAAATTTTTCCATACATGAAGCAAAGAAAGAGCTTTGGCATTTGGATCAAATTCTTTCTTTGGCAGGCGGCGTACTAATAAAAATAAGGAAAAAAGAGCAGGCAGGGCAAGCACAGACGTGACAGTATAAAGATGACTTGGATTTGCTAAAAAAGTCAAAATATATTCACCGATCAGTGGCACAGCCGAATAGGGCAAGATGTACGTTAAAGAAAACATAGCAAAGGCACGGGTGCTTTGTCCTTCGGGGATACAATCAACCAAGATGCTGACATTGATAGAATTCACAATGGCAAAGCACATGCCCTGTAAAAAACGTAGGGCAAAAATAGAGGCAGGGGTGCTCGCAAAATCATAGGACATCATAACGCCTGCAGACACTACAAGAGCCAAGGTCATAAGCCAAAGACCTCTGTGCCGCAAAAGCCAAGCCGTCATGTAGAGCCGTGTACAAAGTACGGCAAGACCCAAAACACCAAGCAAAATGCCTCGCCATTGCGGGCCAATCCCCCTGTTTTCCATCCAATAATCAAAGCCATAAAAAATGGCAATGAAGACATTGGAGAACATGGCAATCAAAAAGATAAGCGTAAATTCAAAATTCCAAAGACTTGTCGGCTTTGGCGCAAGCTCTAGCGAAGGGCTTTCTTCCTTGGTCACAGTATCGGTACTTTTGTTTTCTGACATATCCCCATCCTTTTATAAGCCTTATCGCAAAAAAAGAGCCATTTTACAAGTAAATAATTTACGCTTAGTCTACAAGCTCATGCCTTCTTTTCCACCTTGGCGCAAAGAAAGTCATGCAAGCTATAATGATCACAAGGTAGAAGCTGCCATTAAAGAAGACATCTTCATAGCTAAAGCCCATGTCAAGGATAATGCCGCCAATGAGCGACGAACCGATAACCGCCGCATCAAAAAAGAGTAGCAAAGTATTTGAATTGATTGAACGTGTCTCTGGTGTCGACATATCATAGACCGTGGCCGCAAGCATGGGATACAAAATACCAGAACCCAGGCCGTGAAGGGCTGCAAAGGGCATAAAGAGCCAAGTCGGCCCAAAAGCAAAGCCCATAAAGGCCACACCAGAAGCGGCCGCACAGAGCAAAATCCCAGGAATGCGAGGGATTTTGTCCATCTTGCCACCAGCAAAGAAGCGAATGATAATGACAAAGGCCGTATAGGTCGTAAAGAAAAGCCCCGCATCTACGCCATTTGAAGCGCAAAGGCTCTTCATAAAATAAAAAACCGTAAAATAAGCGCAGGCCAAGAAAAAGACTGAAAGAAAGGCGAGAAAGAGGCCAGAATGAAAGATAGCATTCCATATATGCTTTAAAGAGAACGAGCCGCCGCCAGAACCCTTACCAGATCCGCCGCTTTTTTGCTCTCTCTTTGGCAAGCGACGAGAAAGCAAATACATGGCCAGCAAAGAAGGAATACCAAGCAAGGCGGCATAGGCATAAAGATGAGCGGCCTCGCTTAAGTGTGGCAACATCTGCTCGGCAACGATAGGCACAATAGAATAGGGCAAAACCATGGTCAAAGAAAAAGCCGCAAAAGCCTTTGTGCTTTGCCCCTTGGGGATACATTCTACCAAGACGCTCATCGAAACGCTGGTCATGACAGCAATGCAGCTTCCCTGAAAAAAGCGTATAAACATAATAGCATAGGGAGAAACGGTAAAGCTATAACTCACAAGAAACATACTGTTTGTTAAAAGAGCACAGGCCATAAGCAAAAGGCCCCTGTGTTGCATAAGCCAAACAGACACAAAGGGGCGAGCCGACATAACACCAAGGCCCAAAGAGCCAAGCAAGACACCACGCCATTGCGGACTAATGTTTACAGTGCTGAGCCAATGTTCAAAACCGTAAAAAACCGCCAAATACACATTGGCAAAGGCCGCTAGTAAAAAAAGCAAAGTAAATTCAGTCGTCCAAAGCCTTGTTGAGCCTGTGGCTGAGCTTTGGAAGCCTGTCTTTTCGCTGGGCGCATTGTTTGTCATCCTAAGGCCTCATTTTTATCAAAGATATTTTTACCTTACTTATCAAAGAGAAGCTTTTTTTGCAAGTCATATATGACGGTTTTTCTAGGCTTTTTGTGTTTTTGCGTGAAAATATGGGCAAGTGCGACAAGAGCCTTGCCAAGGGCTTGTTTGTGTATTATAATAGTGTGTAGCATTATCGAAATTGTGACGTGCCTTCTTAACCCGCCGAGCGGAAGACATGCCTACAAATACGAGAAATAATACACAAAGCCCAAGGCTTCACGCCTTGCTCTTCCGCCATCTCGCCCTTTTGACAATCGTCTTGGGAATGGTCAGTGTTCGCTACGGCCTTTTGTCGCTTACAGGCCTTGTCCTTATTTTTTGGATAGATTCACGCACTTGGCGTTTTAGCGCAATGCTCTTGCTTTGCCTCTGTTTTGGCCTTGGTCATGTCTTTTTTGCTCAATACGAAACACAAAACACTCCAAACCTTCCTTCTTGGGCAAAAATAGACGAAGACAATCGCCCACAAAAAAGACATATCAATGCCCGCATCAGTAGAGTGCAAAGCCTGCACGATGAACGATTGCGTGTTTTTCTTGAAGATATTCATGTCAAAAACCAAGAAGAGTACAATGGCGAACTCATCTGGACTTGGGACAAAAGCACAAGCCGCCCCCTTGTCGGGCAAAGAGTAGAACAAGAATATATCCTTCGCCCAATAAGCTCTTTTGCCAATCGAGGGAATTTCTCAAGCACAGACTATTGGCACAGGCAAGAAGTGTTTTTGCGCTCTTGGTCACGCAAAGGCGAGCTCAATGTCATTGACAAGCAAGCCCAAGAAGGCAGTCACATTCGTGAAGCTTGGCGTATGAAAACAGCAAGAATGCTCGGCCTTGAAAAAACAAAGAATCTACAAAAACCAGAAAAAACTGACCACAAAGGCATAAAAGGACAGGCCTCTGCTATTGTTATGGCCTTGCTTTTTGGCGATAAATACTATCTTAGCCAAGAAAGTTTTGATTTGTTTCGTGACGCAAGCCTTGCGCATTCTCTTGCCCTTTCAGGTCAGCACCTCTCAGTCGCCACTTTCTTGGCTGCGGTATTGCTAACCATATACACCTTTGTTCACGGAAAATTTTTTGAGCATGTCCCCCGCAATTATCTGATTGCTTTACTTAGCCTGCCCTTTGCTCTTTTCTATCTTTGGCTTGGATCTGCCCCGCCTTCTCTCTTACGAGCAGCCACAATGCTTTGCCTTGGAGCGGTATTGCTTATTATTGAAAAGAAAGGCTCATTGCTTGACGCTCTTTGTCTATGCTTTATTATTATGATAGCTTTCAAGCCCGACCTGCTTTTTGATTTAAGCCTGCAGCTTTCTTTTTCTGCTCTTCTTAGCATTGCCTTCTTCTTGCCCCTTCAAAAGACAATTTGGCAAATGACCTGGCAAAGGCCAAGCAATAAAGAGCGTCACAAAAAAAGCTTCCTTGCTCGTCTTCCGCGCCGCTTTCTTGTCTTTGTTCTTTGCCTTTTTGCTGTTTCTTTAAGCGCGCAACTTGGTGTTTTGCCTATAAGCCTCTCGACCTTTGGCACGCAAAGCCCTTATATTTTCTTTAATGTGCTTTGGCTGCCTGTTCTTTCTGTTCTTGTTTTACCAGCAGCTTTTTTGGGGCTTTTTGGCATTATGCTTGGCTTTGATGCCTTTGCTTTTTTCTTTTTACATTTGGCAAGTCTGCCTTGTGAAGCTTTTTTACATTTTTTGCATTGGTGCGCAGAAAGTGGCATGGACGCTTTGTATATGCCAAAGCCTTCTTGGACGACTTCACTTGCCTATGTTTGCCTGCTTCTCGCTTGTGCATTGTATTTAGGACGAAAGCATTTGCCCTCTCCGGCAAAGCGTTGCCTTCTTGCTGCCGCCCTGCTCTTCCTTGTGACACCCATTCAGCTTGTTGTTGATAATTATAAGGCCTATAGCCAATCAACAGTTTCTGTACGATTGCTTGACGTTGGTCAGGGGCAGGCTGTGCTTATTGAGTGGGCAGAAAAACCTTTTGCCCTTGGCCCTTCTCGACTACTTATTGACGGTGGTGGTTTTCGTTCAGGTCGTTTTAATAGCGGCTCGGGCATCTTGGCGCCTATTCTTACACAAAATCGCCTGCCTCATATAGACAATCTTGTCTTAACCCACCCCGACATTGATCACATTCAAGGTCTTATATTTTTGGCGGAGTATTTTTCTGTGGGCAAGGCCTACATCCCTACCCATAATAACAAAAACTTGAGGACTTTGCGCAATATCCTAAAAAAGGAAGCTGTGCCTTATGAGCGCATAAGCAAGGCCAAGTGCATTAAGCTTTCTCCGCACCTTTTTCTCAAATTGCTTCCGCCAGACAAAATGCAAGGCAATGACGGCCTTGTCGCCTTGCTTGTCTACAAAAAGGAAAACAATAATACAAATGCTCAAGAAAATTTTGCTATAGACAAGGGCCAAAGAAGGTGTAGGGGCAAAGAATGTCCTTTGCTTCTTGTAATGGGCGATATGAGTGAAACAACACAGAGAGCATGGCTCAAAAAATATCCTGCTGTCCGTTCAGAAGCCATTGTTGTGCCGCATCACGGCTCAGAAGCAGACACGTATTTGCCCCTATACGACAAAACAAAGCCAGACATTGCCCTAGTTTCTTGCTCTTTGGGCAACAGATACGGTTTTCCTTCAAAATATTTGCAAGACAATTTGAAAAAACGCAAAATCTCCCTCTACAGCACCTCGACATCGGGCGAAATTGCCCTCACTTGGCGTGAAGGACGCTTGGTAAAAGTGTATGAACACAAGAAAAAGAAGCTGACGAGAATGCAGGCTTTATAGCCGAGACCAAAAGCCTTTGCTTTTATAAGACCTGCTTGCTCTCTGATGCCTGCTTTAGGTACAAAGAACGACAATGCAGCTATTGACAATGAGCTTTTGTGTGAGTATACTGCATAAAGAAGGGCAGTAGTGCTACTACACCACTACCCTATTGTGGGCAATCCACCTGTAATTTAGAGATTACAAATTTCAAGCCCGGTACGGATGCAGTCCTGCCGGGCTTGAAATTTATGATTATTTGTTAATGAACAAATTAGTCACAAAAGCCACGACTACCCCTGCTACTATCATAGCAAGAATATCAAGCAGAAAATGCACCATAAGCATATCCTCCTTGTTGAAACTTGGAGAATCGCCCCAAAAAACTCTACAGTACTTCTAGAAAAAATGCAATTTTCTTTTCGGGCTTGCCTTGGGAAAGTAAGACTTGTTTTTTAGAGCCTTGCTAAAGTCATAAAAAAGAAAACTTGACAAGGGGCATAAGCTCTCTTAGAATACGCAAGCTTTATGGTCAAAAAATTTTAACCAAATTCTAAAAGAGAGGTTCCTGTGCGCCGTTTATTTGCTCTATCCATGCTCTTTGCTTTCTTTGCCGGTCTTTTTTTCGTTGCACCCAATACGGCTTCTGCCGCTCATGGTCATTACCCTAGCGGTGTTGAAGGCTTAAAGGTCGCTTCTCTTCCACCAAATCCAGGCTGGTATTATCGTTTTTACCTCGTTAATTACAGCGCTTCTTCGATGAGAGACAATAATGGCCATGAAATCCACAAAGATTTTGACCTCAGCTTAAATGTTATGGGGCATCGCCTTACCTATCGTTCTGAAATTGAATCCCTCGGCGGAAACCTTTTTAGCAATATCATCTTCCCTTTTTCCTACATCGACTACCACGGTCCGGGCAACAGCTACACTGACCACACCTTTGACATAGGTGATGCGCCCTTTGACCCTATCGGTATTGCCTGGAATGAAGACCGCTTTGACGCCGTTTTAGCCGCAACAGTCTTCTTGCCCATGGGCGATTTTGATGTAAATAATCCCACAAAGCTCAGCAAAGGCTATTGGTCCTTTATGCTTAGCGGTGGTGGTACAATCTATTTTGATGAAGAAAAAGAATGGCACCTTTCTGCCCTTGCTCGCTATGAAATCAACTTGAAGCAAAGAGAAACAGACATCAATCCTGGTGAAGACTTTAGCTTTGAATGGGGTCTTGGTAAGACATTCAGAACAAAAAGAGCCAATATTGACGTCGGTGTGATCGGTTATTGTTCTTGGCAGCTCAATGAAGACAGCGGCGGGAACGACAGATATTCACCCAATACTAACCTCTACCGCGCCTTTGCTATCGGGCCTGAAATCGCTGTTGAAATCCCTGAATGGAAAGCCGCCTTTGCTTTACGTACGACCTTTGAGCTTGGCAACAGAAATGCCGCTCAAGGAAGTTTGACGGCCTTTACCTTTACAAAAGCTTTTTAATTGACACAAGGCGGATTTTTAGCTTCTTTCTGCTTCAGATTTCGCGGGCTTTTTCGGTCATTTATGTTTAAATAAATTCCTCAAAGCCCGCTCATCTTCATTGAAATAAGCTAAAAATTCGCCTTGTGCCGACCCTGTATTAAGGATTTATTCCTCAAAGTTGAATATGCAAATAAAAGCCCTTCTTTACGGAAGGGCTTTTTTGTGGATAATTCTTAAATATAGGCAAAATATTTCAGGGCAAAAATCCAGCCAAAGATCGTAAAGGCTGAAAAAAATGTTGTAAACAAAACCAACTCGCCAGCCAAGTTTTCATCACAACCAAAATTTAAGGCCATAACAAAGGTCGATGTCGCAATCGGTGCACTAAAATTGATGAACAAAGCGCCAAGTTCTGCGTCCCTAAAACCCGCAAGAATGAAAATAGGCAAAAGAACACCTGGCACAATGATAAGCCGAATAAGCGTGTTCACAGCACTTGCCCTAAGATTGCTTTTTGCACTGGCAAAGCTAAACTGCCCGCCTAAGGCAATCAAGGCGATAGGCGTTGCGCAGGCCGCAAGGCTGCTGACAGAAACCTGCAAAAGATCGGGCAAAGCAAGGTCAAAATACGAGAACAGAATACCAACAAGTGTGGCAAAGAAAATCGGATTTTTTGCCACAGACAAAACAACTTGTAAAGCAGACATGCGCTCTTTGTCGCTTTTCCCCATAAGAGAAAGAAGGACAATAGAAACTGAATTAAATATAGGGATTGAAATGGCGATCATAATGGCGGTTGGCGCAATGTTTTCAGCACCAAACATATTTGTCGCAAGAGGCAAGCTAAAAACCGCAAGATTAGATCTGTACAAGCCTTGAATAATCGAGCCAGCCCTCGGCCTCGTTGTAAATCTTGGCACAATTATCCAGGCCACAACAATAATGGCCACTATCCCAAGGGTGTTAAAAGTGGCGAGTTTCAAGTTAAAATTTTCGCTGATGTGCGATCTTGATGTAATATTGAACAATGAAATAGGAATAGCAAAATTAAAGGCGAAATTGCCAAAAACATCGACAAAGGTCGCATTCAAAATGTTTTTTTGCTTTATATAATAGCCGATTATGACAAGTACAAATAAAGGCGCGACAGCGTTCATGCTGTAGAGTAAAGTTTCCACATGGACCTCATTTACCTTTGAAGTTTTTGATTGATAGCGTGCAAAAGAAGGGGAATGGCTGCACCAATGATAATTAAAACGCACAAAAAAGCTGTCTCAAAATCAAAAAGAAAGGCTCTTTCTCTAAAAGGGAAAAGCATAAGCATCGAACCCGCTAAAATCCCAGTCAAAAAAGCAAGGCTCGCCTTGTAATAACGCTTTAAGCAAGCACTGACAATATGCGCAAAAGACAAAAGCCCGCACACAATACCCAGCACAAAGACAAGAAGTACAGGAAAATTTAAATCAGCGACAGCCTGCAAAATGTATTGATATTGCCCCAGCAAGACAAGAAGAAAAGCACCTGAAATTCCAGGCAAAATCATGGCGCAAATGGCGATAAAGCCAGAAAAAAAGAGTACGGGATAGGTCGGTGAAAGGGCGATGGGCTTTGCAAGCATAAGCCAAGCAGAAAAAATTGTGCCAACAATAAAAAGAAGCGTGCTTAGTATATTGCTGCCTTTTTGCCCACGCAAAGCCCCAAGCAAAAAAAACAAAGAGGCCAAAATCAGGCCAAAGAAAAAAGCCCAAAGCCTCTGCAAATGCGCTTCCATAAGGTAAACAACAAGATGTGCCAAAGAAAAAATTGCAAGGCCAATGCCAAGAAGAAGGGGCAAAACAAAGGACCAAGGAATTTTTTTTAAGGCCCTTGAAATTTCAAAACGAAAAAGATACCGAAAAAATTGACGGTCTACAGCCTGAATGCTCTCTAAAAGCTTTTCATAAATCCCTGTAATAAAAGCGATTGTGCCGCCAGAAATGCCGGGGATTGTGTCCGCAATTCCCATCAAGAGACCACACAAAAAATAATAGGCTTGCTTGTTCATTTTTCACCAAGAGCGATTTTTTTATTGAATAACTTCATTATGCTTACAAGACTTTAGCGCACAAAGTCAAGTCAGAGCGTTCAAGGCATAAATTTTATACCTGAAAAAAACTCTTGACAAAAAAATAAAAAAGTCTATTTTCTTTTCATGCATACCCTATAGGGGTATATGGTATTTTTCCGCAAAAAAGGGAGTTTTGATTATGAAGCAATGTATGGACGTTGACGCTGTCTTGTTGCGGCTAAAGAAAATAGAAGGTCAAATTCGTGGCATCGCAAAAATGGTCGCTGACGACAAGCCTTGCGAGTCTATCCTTATGCAAATCGGGGCGGCCAAGGCCGCTTTGCACAAAACAGGACAGGTGGTTTTAGAAGGGCACATGCAGCATTGTGTGCTTGACGCCCTAAAAAGAGGCGAAGAGACTGAAGCTATCAACAAGCTTGTTTCAGCTGTCAATCAATTTTCAAAAACACTTTAACTTCAAGAACTTGAGGTAAGTATGCAAGACTCATCATCTACAAGCTGCTGTGAAAAGGCGAACTCTATTCCGAAAGAAAAAAGCATTGAAAAGTATATAGACGCGCTCAATTCTGTGCCTATGCTCTGGCTTTCTGGCCTTTGTTTGGCCTTAAGTTTTGTCACAGAATACATTGTCCCCATTGCGGGAGGGAGCTTTACTTTTCCTGTAAATCCTGCCTGGTTATCGCTCTTTATTTCCGGCCTTCCTTTGGCAAAATCTGCAATCAGCAATGTACTTGCAGGGCGTATCAAGTCTTCTTTGCTCATCACCATTGCCATGATCGCCGCCGTTTATATTGGCGATGTTTTTGCCGCAGGTGAGGTGGCCTTTATTATGGCTCTTGGCGGTTGGCTTGAAGACAGGACAGTCGCAAAAGCCAAGAAGGGCATTGAAAGTTTGCTGAATCTCTTGCCTGACCTCGGACGTAAGCTTGTTCGTCTTGATGATGGCAGCCTGCAAGAAGAAATGCTTGACGCAAAAGACTTACATGTTGGCGATATTGTTCGAGTTTTCCCTGGCGAAAGCTTTTCGGCTGACGGTGTCATTATTGATGGAGTGACAAGTGTTGACCAATCCATTATGACGGGCGAATCCCTCCCCATCGACAAAAGCCCTGGTGATACGGTCTTTGCGGGGACAATCAATCGTTTTGGTTCGGTAGATGTTGAAGTGCGCAAAGCTTTTTCTGATTCTTCTTTGCAAAAAATGATACGTCTTGTCGAAGATGCCGAAAACAATAAAGCCCCAACACAAAGACTGGTCGATAAATGGGCTGGCTGGCTTGTGCCCCTTGCCTGTGTGATTGCCGTCATTACCTATGTTGTCATTGCTTATGGTATGGGGCAAAGTGATGTCGCTCTTGTCCGTGCGGTGACGGTATTGGTTGTTTTTTGTCCTTGCGCTCTTGCCTTGGCAACGCCGACAACCATTATGGCGGCCATAGGCCAAGCCACCAAACAAGGTGTGCTCATAAAATCTGGCGAAGCTCTTGAACAAATGGGGAAAATCGACACCATAGCCTTTGACAAGACCGGTACGCTCACGCATGGCAAGCTTGTTGTCAGCGACATTGTGCCTTATGCTGCTAAGGAAGCTGACTTGCTTTCACTTGTGGCTTCAGTTGAAAGCAGATCAGAGCACCCCATAGGCAAGGCCATTACTGCCTATGCCAAAGAACAAAAAGTCGCCATTAAAGAAACGTGTGATTTTACTATGCTTGCAGGCAAAGGCGTTTCAGCCAAGCTTGGTGAGCGGACAATCACTTGCGGTAATGAAAAGCTTTTTGTGGACGAGAGGCAAATTTTGTTAAATGAGGCTATATATTCAGACATGCACCGCTATCAAGCAGAAGGCAAGGCCATTGTCCTTGTGGCTGATGATACACAATTTTTAGGCATTTTTGCTCTTTCTGATACCGTCAAAGAGCAAGCAAAAAAAGCCATTGAAGACCTGCAAGCTGTTGGGATCAAAAAGAATATATTGCTTAGCGGCGATAATGAAAGGGCGGCAAGCTATATTGCTGAAAAAGTTGGGATAAAGGATGTATCTGCCTCACTTTTGCCCGAAGGCAAGGTCGAAGTCATACAAAAGCTTCAAGAAAATGGCTCTCTTGTCTGCATGGTTGGCGACGGTGTCAATGACGCCCCTGCCCTAAAAGTCGCCACAGTGGGCATTGCCATGGGGACAATGGGGAGCGATATCGCCATTGAGGCCGCAGACATCGCGCTAATGGGTGACGACATAAGCAAGATCGCCTATATCAAGAAACTTTCTAATATTGCGATAAAAAGCATCAATTTCAATATTCTTATGGCTATGACGATCAATTTTGGTGCAATTATCTTGTCTGTCTTGGGTTATTTGGGGCCCGCAAGTGGTGCCTTGGTGCACAATGCGGGTTCTGTACTTGTTGTTTTGAATGCGGCGAGGCTGTACGACAAAAAAATCGACTAAAAAGCTATCAAAAAACCATTTTTGGCGCAAAAAAAAGCCAAAAGACCCCTAGAAAGTGATGAAAAAATTTGTTAAGCTGACTTCATACTTTTTTCATACACTCTCAAATAAGGAGAATTTTCTATGGCGCTCGTTACCACAAAAGACATGTTTGAAAAGGCCTATGCCGGGGGCTATGCTGTTGGGGCTTTCAATGTCAACAATATGGAAATCATTCAGGGCATTATGCAGGCAGCTACCGAAGAACAAGCCCCTGTTATCTTACAGGTTTCTGCTGGAGCTCGCCGCTATGCGGGCACACATTATGTGACAAAGCTTGTTGAGGCCGCACTTTTGGAATCTGACCTCCCTGTTGCGCTTCACCTTGATCACGGAATGGATTTTGAAATCTGCAAAGACTGCGTTGATAACGGCTTTTCGTCTGTTATGGTTGACGGTTCGCACCTTTCTTTTGAAGAAAACATTGCGCTCACCAAGCGTGTAGTTGAATACGCGCACGACAGGGGCGTAACAGTTGAAGCCGAGCTTGGCCGTCTTGCGGGTGTTGAGGACGATGTTGTTTCTGAAGAATCTATCTACACAGACCCAGATCAAGCTGCTGAATTTGTTGAGCGCACTAAGTGCGATTCTTTGGCCATTGCTATTGGTACAAGTCATGGAGCGTATAAGTTTCAGGGCGAAGCAAAGCTTGATTTTGAGCGTTTAGAGAAAATCGGCTTGCTTTTGCCAAATTATCCTCTTGTTTTGCACGGCGCTTCAAGTGTGCCGCAAAATTTTGTCGACATGGCCAATCAATACGGTGGCAAAATCGCCGGGGCAAAGGGTGTGCCTGAAGAACTTTTGCGTAAGGCCGCTCAAATGGCTGTGTGTAAGATCAATATTGATACTGACATTCGTCTTGCGATGACGGCAGTTATTCGCCAGTGTTTTGTTGATTCACCGAGCGAATTTGATCCACGTTCTTACTTAAAGCCTGCACGAGAAGCTGTGAAGAATATGGTACAGCATAAAATTAAGCACGTCCTTGGTTGCTCCAATAAGGTGTAGAGACAAAGCCTTGAAAACAAAGCAAACTTTTAAAATTGAAAACTTTTTAGCTTAAAGTACAAAAAAATTGCCAGAAAAACGAGTATGAAATTCGATTTTCTGGCATTTTTGTAAAGTCAAAGATATATTTTTTACGGCTTACTACTTAATCTGCGCACCATTGGCAACTGGCACAAGAGGGCTGATAAGCGACAAGACGCCGTCTTTTTCAGCGGTAAGGATCATGCCTTGTGAGATTTCTCCACGCATTTTTCTTGGCGGCAAGTTTGCCACAACACAGACCTGTTTGCCCACCAAGCTTTCTGGCTCGTAAAAGGCCGCAATTCCAGACAAAATCTGGCGTGGTTCTGCTTCACCAAGGTCAATTTTAAAGAGCAAGAGACTGTCGGCATTGGGGTGTTTCATTGCAGAAAGTATAGTGCCTACCTGCATATCGACCTTGCCAAATTCTGTTATATCGATAAAGCCTGTGCCATCATCTTTTGTGCCTTCTTTTGCAGGCTCGACTTTTTTGTCTTCATTCTTCTTTGCCTGCTTTTTCTCTTCCTTTGTGGTTTTCGCCTTTGGAGCTGTTTCTTCTGTAGGTTTTTCGAGTCTTGGGAAGAGGTTTGAGCTTTTAGCGATCTCAACGCCGTCTTGCAAGGCATTCCATTCGGCTATACAATCTTGCAAGGCAGTCGTCGGGATTTCTCCGTCTTTTACAGGCACAGCCAGCTGTTGCAAAAGGGTGACAGAAGCACCGGGCATAACAGGCCAAAGACACAAAGCGACCTTGCGCATTCCCTCAAGCATAAGACGAAGCACCGTGCCAAGGCGTTCGGTCTTGCCTTCTTTTGCCAAGGTCCAAGGGGCCTGGCTGTCGACATATTTATTGAGGCCACGAACATATTCCCAAAGAGCGTCAAGGCCCACAGACATACGCATCGCACCAAAAAGCTGAATGTAGTTGCGCATAGAATTTTCGCAAAGCTCCATCATAGCTTTGTCGTCTTCTGTTTGCTCAGCTTCTTGCGGGATTTTTCCATCAAAATACTTAGCAACCATCGTCAGCACACGGCTAAACAAATTGCCAAGATCATTGGCTAAATCGGCATTTATGCGGGTGATCAGTGCTTGTTCGGTAAAGGCCGCATCGCTCCCAAAATTCATTTCACGCAAGAGGAAATAACGAAAAGCGTCAAGGCCAAAGCGGTCTTTAAGGCCTATGGGGCTTATCGCATTGCCAAGGGATTTTGACATTTTTTCATCACGCATAAGCCAATAGCCGTGCACGTTCAAATGCTGATAGATGGGCAGCTCTGCTGATTTTAACATGGTTGGCCAAAAGACGGCATGGGGCTTTAAGATGTCTTTGGCGATCATGTGTTCGCCAGGCCAAAAAGTCTCGTATTTTGCCCCAGGATTGTTTGGATCCCAGCCAAGAGAAGTGATGTAATTGATTAGCGCATCAAACCACACATAGCAGACATAATCTGTGTCAAAAGGCAGTTCAATCCCCCAAGTCAGGCGGGATTTTGGACGAGAAATACACAAATCTTCAAGGGCACCGCTTTCAATCATAGAAAGCACTTCAAGCTTGTAACGTTCTGGGCGAATGAAGTCTGGATTTTCACGAATATGTTCAGCAAGCCAAGGCAAGTATTTGGACATTTTGAAGAAATAATTCTTTTCTTGAATGAAGTCTGGCTTGGTCTTGTGCTGTGGGCAAAGCTCATCTTCAAGCTCTTTTTCTGTGTAAAAACGCTCACAACCTGTGCAATAAAAGCCGCCATGCTCGCCAAAATAGATGTCGCCTTTGTCGTAGACATGTTGCAAAAAGGCCTGCACGGTTTTTTTGTGTCGCTCTTCGCTTGTGCGGATAAAATCGTCATTTTGAATGCCAAGTTGTGGCCAGAGTCCTTCAAATAAGCTGCTTACTTCATTCACAAATTCTTGCGGACTTTTCCCAGCGGCTTCGGCGGCTTGGGCGATCTTGTCGCCGTGCTCGTCTGTCCCTGTGAGGAAATGGCTTTTGTCGCCAATGGCCTTGTGAAAGCGTGTGAGAGAATCGGCAACGATGGTTGTATAGGCATGGCCCAAGTGCGGGTTCGCGTTGACATAGTAGATGGGGGTTGTGATGGAATAATTGGCCATTGTCTTTCCTGTCTTCTTTTCGTGGCGGCTAATGTTTCAGATAATGTTTCTGGTAATTTTTTGGTAGGGGAGTTCTTTTTGCTGTCTTATTCTTTGTTATTGTTAAGATTTTCGTCTTCTTCAGAAGTCTCGTCTGCACTCACCACAAAAAAAGCTCCGTCAGACGCCATTTCAGTTAAGGCTTCTGGTAGCAAGGCCTTCTTTTCTGGGCTTTTTTGGCTTTGATTTGTTGTGGGCTTTTCTTTCTGTGTTTGAGCGGGCGGAGTATTGCGTTTTATTTGGATTTGTTGCCATTCATCGAGCTTGTATTCGTGTTCTGCACCGTGTTCATCTAGCACAGTAATAGAATTTTGGAACATATTGCCCCGCAAAACACGCACAAGGCCGATACTTGTCTTGTATCTCTTGCCGATCTTTGGGCAAGCTTTATGAAAGACGTCGTAATTTTCTTGTTCATAGCTGAGGCAACAAAGAAGTCTTCCACAAATACCTGAAATTTTTGTAGGATTTAAGAACAGATTTTGTTCTTTGGCCATTTTGATGGTGACGGGCATGAATTTTTTTAAGAAACGGCGACAACAACAAACCATGCCACAAGAGCCGATAGCTCCCAGCATTTGTGTTTCGTGGCGCACGCCTATTTGCCGAAGTTCTATGCGTGTGTGGTATTCACAGACCAGGTCTTTGACAAGCTCTCGAAAGTCGATACGTGTTGGCGCTGTGAAGTAAAAGAGGATCTTGCTTTTGTTAAAGAGCATTTCGACATCGACAAGCTTCATGTCGAGTTCACGATTGCGAATACATTCGGCACAAAAGTGAAAGGCCGCGTGTTGTAGGGTATCGTGTTCTTCGATAGAGGGCAAGTCGGCCTCTTCAACCTTGCGTTCAATGGGCCTAAGCTCTTCGATATCTAGGCATTTTGGAGCTTCTGTGCGAACACAAACGACATCCCCAAGGCCAAGGCCGTGTTCTGTTTCTGCAAAGACACGATCCCCTTTTTGGATAGAAGGGTCAGGGCTTGTGAAAAAAAAGGTTTGCCCATACAGGCTAAATTTAAGCCCTACAATACAATCTGTCATAATATTTTATCCAAAAGCGAGAGGCCGCCTTATACTAAAATCCTTTGGCACGCTGCCAATGGCGCAAAGAAAACTTTTCTGCACAAGCCGCAATCAAGGCTTCTTCTTTGTCTTCTGCCAAGGTGCTTATACGCACATAGACAAAGACTTTTCCCGAGCTGGCTTTTTTACGGTCTGTCAAAACAGACAAGATATTGACGGCATGCTCACAAAAGAAATTAAAGAGCCCACAAAGCGAGCCTGGGGCATCTGGCATTTCAAATTCAAGCTGAAGGCCGCTTTGTTTTGCGCCGCTCACCTCAATAAAGACATTGTAGAGGTCATAATTGCTAATAATACCAACAAGTTCTTCCTTTTCATTTACCACAGGCAAGGCGCTTAGGCCTTTTTCTTCGAGGATAAGAGCGACGTGCTCAACCGTATCATCGGCGGTAACGGTCACAGGCTTGCTTGTCATGATGTCTTGAATTTTCAAGTTTGACAAGAGGTATTGCAATTCATGCATGTCTAAGGTTGTGGCCTTTGAGGGCGAAGCGTCTTTGATGTCTCGATCTGACACAATGCCCACAACGTGCATATCGTTATCAACAACGGGCAGGCGGCGAATATCGTGCGCTTCCATCAGTTTTTTGGCTTTGAGAATTGAGGTTGTGCTGTTCACATAGACTACATGATTGGTCATCCATTCGCGTATGCGCATACTATCTCCTTGAGGAAGCTTTTGTGTGCGGCCCAAGAAGACCGCACACTTATTCTATTGATATTCTTTGTTTTTACTTTATGCCGTGCTAGGCTGTTTCAAAAACTTTTTTGTGACTTTCAAGCTCAGTGTCTGCGAAAATTAAGCTTTGCAGTAAATACGCCCTTCGCTCGAACAATTAAACTTTTCGACTTTCAAGCTCAGTGTCTGCGAAAAT
>CAYJIB010000003.1:0-1684 GCA_964370125.1 uncultured Desulfovibrionaceae bacterium | reverse complement strand
CCCTTCGCTCGAACAATTAAAAATCTTCAAATTCGAGTGCGGTGCGCAAGACGGGGCCATAGTAGATGCCGCATTCATCAAGGTCTTCTTCGATGCGCAAGAGCTGATTGTATTTTGCAATACGGTCAGAGCGGCAAAGAGAGCCTGTTTTTATTTGTCCGGCATTTACGCCAACGGCGAGGTCAGCGATGAAGGTGTCTTCTGTTTCGCCAGAACGGTGAGAGATAACCGTGGTATAGGCGGCTTGTTTGGCGAGTTCAACGGTGTCTAGGGTCTCTGTGAGCGTGCCTATTTGGTTGACTTTGATAAGGATAGAATTGCCTATGCCTTTTTCGATGCCTTCTGCGAGGATTGAGGGATTGGTCACAAAGATATCGTCCCCAACAAGCTGTACATCGTCGCCAAGTTCATCAGTCAGCACACGCCACCCTTCCCAATCGCCTTCAGAGAGGCCGTCTTCGATAGAGATGAGCGGGTATTTGGCTGTGAATTCAGCGAGCCAGTCGACCATTTCATCAGAGCTAAGGCTTTTGTTTTCGCCTTTGAGTTCGTATTTGCCATTGGCAAAAAATTCTGATGCCGCAACATCAACGCCAAGGACCACTTCGCTCCCTGGATTGTAGCCAGCTTCTTCGATGGCTTTTACGATATAGGTAAAGGCTTCGTCGTGATTTTTTAAGTTTGGTGCAAAGCCGCCTTCATCGCCGACACTTGTGATATGTCCGTCAGCGTGGAGCAGGTCTTTTAAGACATGGAAGATTTCAGCGCCCATGCGCAAGCCATCGTGGAAGGTTGTTGCGCCAATGGGCAGGATCATGAATTCTTGAATGTCAAGATTGTTTGGAGCGTGCGCTCCGCCGTTTATGATATTCATAAGCGGCACAGGCAAGACTTTTGCGTTTGTTCCGCCGATATATTGATAGAGCGGCAAGCCAAGCACGGAAGAAGCGGCCCTTGCGCTTGCGAGGGATACGCCGAGCATGGCATTTGCGCCAAGGCGTGCTTTATTGTCTGTTCCGTCAAGGTCGATGAGGGTGGTATCGATTTGCACTTGTCGCAAAACGTCCATACCGACAAGGGCGCCGGCGATTTCTGTATTGACCAGTTCAACCGCCTTTGTAACACCTTTCCCTAAGTATCTTTTGCTGCTGGTGTCACGAAGCTCTAGGGCTTCTCTTGTGCCGACAGAGGCCCCAGAGGGGACAGCGGCACGGCCGATATGTCCAGAATCAAGGGAAACTTCTACTTCAATGGTGGGATTGCCTCGTGAATCTAGGATTTCTCTGGCAAAAATTGACTCTATAATGCTCATAAAAATAACTCCTTGCAAATAGCAGAACAGACTGTGTATATAGTGTATATATCACTTTTCTTGCTTTTGCAAGCTTTTGCAAAGGGGAAAATGTTTACGCATCTTTGTCTATGTCCTCAAAGAGTTCTTTTGCTGAACTATACGTTTTTGTTTGTATTTTCCCGCTCATAATGTCTCTTGCTTCTTGTATGGCTTCTTCTGTTTCGGCATTGTATTGCGGGAGCCTTACATCAAAGGGAATTCCGCCTACGAGCAAGGATTTGTGCAAGAAAATTTGTATGGCCTCAGTCACAGTAAGTCCAAGGCTTGCAAAGAGTTCTTGAGCATTGTTTTTTACGACAGGGTCAACTCGTATACTTAGGGTGGCTGTTT
>CAYJIB010000002.1:51801-58574 GCA_964370125.1 uncultured Desulfovibrionaceae bacterium | reverse complement strand
CCCCCCCCCCCCCCCCCCCCCCCCCCCCCCCCCCCCCCCCCCCCCCCCCCCAATATATGAGCCTCGCAAGTTTAAGTCAAAGAAAAGCTGTCTTGTCTCAATAAACTTTTATTATAAAACTTGCGAGGCGAATATCTTCCCCACCATAAGCCCATAATCTCCCTCGAACAATAATACAAAGAAAGTGTACTTCTGAAATCAAGTTTACCTACGAAGTAAACATCCCTTCAAAAAATCACCCTAAAAAACCCAAAAACCTCGCCCACAAAGCAATCCACAACTCCACTTTACAAAGTGAGTGCATTCTTTTATTATACTTTTTTTATAAGGAAAAAACAAGAGCAAAAACAAAGGCACAAGACCACCTTTTCACAGCTCTTCCCTGTTAAAAAACTCTTTTCCATTGATATTACTTAACTTTACCCACATAATCAACATACATACTTCGAGGTTACCGTGCTTATTCATTGTCCTGAATGTCATTTTGATCGCCAAGTTGCCATAGAGTCTATCCCACCAACAGCCGTCAATGTTACCTGCCCACGCTGCAAACACCGCTTTCGCTTCAGAGAACTGCCAGAAGATGCAAATGCACAAACAAACGAAGTTCAAACTCTAGTAGAAGGAAACGAAGGCCAAACACCTTTGCAAGAAACAAAAAACCTTGTGTCTGAGCTTGAAACAGACGACAAATCAAATAACGAAAATTTTCATGAAAATCTTCCACAACACGAAGGCGACGACCCCCTGCCTCCAAATGCTCAAATTTTCACTCAAGAGTCTGAAAAAATCGACACAAAAGAAAGTCCTGAAAAAGAAGAGCAAAAATCTCCTCTTTTAAGCAAGATCGAAAGCTCAAAAGAAGCAAAATCCAATGAACTGCCAAAAAACAAAGAAGAAGCACCAAAAAAAGCTTCTTTCTTTGATGGCCTTATGAAAAATGTACAAGAAAAAATTTCAGAAGCAAAACAACAAAAAAATACCTTAAAAGATGAAGAAATACAAGCTAATACCAAGGACAATTCCTCACCTGTCTATACAAATACAAGCAACACTGAAGAAGACAATCTTAACGATGAAGCAATAATCCCTTGGGAAGCCCCTGAAAAATACGGTTATGTGCAGGCTTTTATCCAAACAGTCCTTATGGTAATGTTTTCACCAGCCGCTTTTTTTGGCCAGCTTCGTTATGCCCTTGCTCCACTGTTGCGCCCCATTATTTTCTTTATGTTGCTGGGTATCTTTCAAAGCCTTGTCGAATATCTTTGGTATTCTGTCAGCATGGGAATGCTCGCACAAAACGCCGTTGACCCACAAGTGCAAAGCCTTATTGACAGCCTCAACAGTCAAATTTCCTTGCCGATGACCCTGCTTATGTCGCCAATAAAACTTGCCATGCAGCTGGCCTTCCTTACGGGCATTATGTATCTTATGATACGCCTTGTTCAGCCAGAACGTGCACATCTTTCTATAATTGCACGCATTATTTGCTACAGTGCCGCACCGACTCTTATTTGTATTGTGCCCTTCCTTGGCCCACTTGTTGGAACAATTTGGTTTGCTGTTGTCTGCTTTATTGGTTGCAAACACGCTCTCGACCTTACTTGGCAGCGCACTGTCATGGCGCTTGGACCGCTCTATTTTGTGAGTTTTGCTATATCCTTGCACATGGCCAGGCAGTTGCTGATGTAATGACCTTCAGGGGCTACGTCCTATAGCCCCACTCACTACAAGCTTGTAAAAAAATTCTCACTTTGCTTGCGCTGCGCAGCCGCCCACTTCCTGTGGGCAAAGAAATAAGCTTCGGGGGCTACAGTTTATAAATAAAAACCAATAAGCTTTGGGAGAAAAATATGCATTCAATCAGAAAATCTTTTCTTGAGCTTCTTTTTTCAGGCGCCCTTCTCTCTCGCTGGAACGACAAATTGCGCCCAAGCTCCCTTATGGAAATCGACAAACAAGCACACAAAATGATTGTTGCTTGGATCTTGCTCGAGCTTAATGGCGAAGAGTTTAAAGAAGAGGAGCGTGTCGACCTAGAAAAAATGCTTATCGAGCACACCCTTTTTGACTATCTGTACCGCCTGATTATAACCGACATCAAGCCACCAGTATTTTATAAAATCAAAGAAAATGCTGAAGATTTTGCAGCCTTAACAAAATGGGTACTTTCTCAACTTGAAAACTTGGTTCGTCCTTTTGATGAAAACTTCTGGCAAAGGCTTGTTAACTATCATAAAAACACTGATGATTCGGACAAAAACAGCCTCTTGTGCAAAAATATTTTAGAAGCTGCCCATCTTTACGCCTCTGGCTGGGAATGCAATACCATCAAGGCTTTAAACCATTTTGATGAAGAATTTCCTTCTATTGAGGCCTCTTTTATCACCCGCCTTAACGAACTTGCACATATAAAAGGCGTTTCAGACCTGCTCGCTGACGGCACCTTTGCAAAACTCAATAAAGTTGAATTTGAAAAACAGAAAAAATCACAAGATCTTTTTGATTCCAACATTTTCCTCCCCTTTAGCGGAAAAAAATCAAGCCTAGGCCTTTTTGCAAAGCTTTGCGGCCAATTACGTTTTCAAATCCGCTGGTCAGGCGCACCTCGTATACCAGAAACCTCTGTTCTTGGTCACATGTTCTTTGTCGGAACGCTCGCTTATTGCTTTAGCCTCTCTCTTGGAGCTTGCCAAGCACGGTGCAACAATAATTTCTTTACCGGCCTTTTCCACGATTTGCCAGAACTTCTCACAAGAGACATTATTTCTCCAGTGAAGAAATCAACCGACCAAGTCGGCAATCTTATCAAAAAATATGAAGAAGAGGTTTTAGACTCTCGAATTTTTACCCCCCTTATTAAAGCGGGCTATGGCAAAGCTGTCGAACGCTTGCACTATTATCTTGGTTTAATTGGAAATTGTGAGAGCGAATTTATGCAAACAAGCCTAAAAGATGGTGAGCTTGTCTGCTATAAAGATTGGGATGAGCTTCATGAAAAAGCCAATACCAACGGTATGAATGCAAAAGACGGCTTCTTAGTCAAAGCCTGTGACAATCTGGCGGCCTACATTGAGGCCCACGCCTCTGTACGCAATGGCATAGGCACAACGCAATTTATTGAAGCAATGACAAGACTGCGTGAAACGGAAAGAAAACGTACAAACCTCGGCGCCATAAATTTCGCTAGTCTTTTTGCAGATTTTGGATAAGATTTTTATTTTTTTTGGGGGAGTTGAACTCCCCATCAGGCTGTCGCTATCCGTATGGCTCGTTCCTCGCCTACGGCTAGTGCCAAACCCCCACAATTGAACGGCTTTTTCGCCCCCTTTGGGAGCAAAAAAGCCGCTCTCTTTTGTTAATTTATGAAAGTCTATTTCTGTGTATGCTACTCAAATAGAAAGAAATAATGTTTATTTAAATTTCCTCATTAGCCCAATAATATCCAGCCATCTTCTTAGCCTTTCAATATCTTTTGGCAGCATTCTTTCACCAGCCTCTCTCGCTGAATCAAGAAGGTAATCGCTTACTTTTTCATTAGCGTGCTTTGAGCTGAAAAGTTTACAATATCAAAGGCTTCTTCTATTTTTAAGTGCCGAACTACCTATGCAAGTACTGAAATCTTCTCAAAGCCATAATTTAGGGACGAAGGACTTTTTTCTCACCGCAGTGAGAAAAAAGTCCTTCGTCCCTAATTGAGGGGGGTTGGGGGAAATCATTTCCCCCAAAAAAAGAAAAAACTAAATCAATTTTGCTTCAGATCCTTTAAGTCCGTACATGGTCGTTGAACCAGAGGACCAGTATTCGAGGATTTCTTCTGCCACCATGATATTGAGGACTTGCTTGACTTCTCTTGAGGACTTATTTGGGAAGATATCAAGGAAGTTGCTGAAATAGAACTTTGATTTGTTCTTCCTTTCTTGCAAGTATTTTACCACGGCTTCTTTGTCTTCGGCTGTCACTTCGCTTAATGTGTTGTCGGTATGAGATCCGAACTGCATATCGCCGAGCATGTCATTATTGGAGAATTTGAATTGCGTGCTTTGACGCCATGAATAATAGGCGGGTTCACGGAAGTCATCAATTAGATGATGCGTAAACTCAAGACCTGTCATTTCAAAGAAGCGTTCCCAACCAATTCTTTCTGCCCATTCGCCTAATCTTTCGTATTTATTGGCATTTTCAGCATAAACAGACACAATTTGCTTCACTGTTTCAGTCAAGCTTGGCCAGCGTGGAGCTTCATTTGGTATGTAGGCCACAACGACTTTAGAGAACTTGGGTTCAGAGATACGATTTGAGACTTTTCCACCAACCATGATCACACAGCCGTCGCCTTCACCGTCTGAGATGGGAAGTGCTGGACACATGGTGTAGCAATTTCCGCAATACATGCAGCGTTCGTTCTTAATAGCAACAGAATTGACTTTTTCGCCTTTTGCGTTTTCTATTTTTACAGCTTTTACGGCCGCTGTTGGGCAAGAGGCAACGGCAAGCGGGATTTCACAGAGCTGGTGCACCCATTCATTGTCAATCATTGGGGGCTTTCTGTGAATACCGACAATACCGATGTCAGAGCAATGCACAGCCCCGCACATATTGATACAGCAGGCAAGGGAAAGGCGTAAGGGTGCGGGCATACGCATGTTTTGAAATTCTTCATACATCACGTCCATAATGGCCTTTGTTGGGCCAGAGGCGTCTGTTGCCGGTGTGTGACAATGTATCCAGCCTTGAGTATGAATGATATTTGAAATGCCAGCGCCTGTTCCACCGATGGGAAATTTGAATGAACCGCCATCAAATTTGCGTGAGGCGAGGTCTTCTTTAAGGGCGGCCACTTTTTCTTCACTGTCGACCATAAATTCAACATTGTTGCGGGTTGTAAAGCGAAAATGCCCGTCACAATGTGCGTCGGCTATGTCGCAGATTTCCCGAAGATGGGTGACTGACATAAGACGTGCTGTTCCAGCTCTTACAGTAAAGACTTTGTCGCCGCTTTCAGCAACGTGAACGAGGACACCTGGTTCTAAGATTTCATGATAAAGCCATTTCCCAAAATTTTTGGCGATAACAGGCGGGAAAAATTCATCATATTTACGAGGGCCGATATCAGAAATGCGGCCTTCCATGGGTTTTTTGGGATTGTATCCAGAAGAGATAAAAGCCATATTACTTTTCCTTCCATGCCCTAATTTCTGGCAATTTTATTTGTTTCTAGGTAATCGGCCCTGAAAAATATCTTTTTGGCTCTATAAAATTGCCAGAAAATCGTATTCCATACTCATTTTTCTTGCAATTTTATTAGCTATTTTTGGCTAAAAGGTTATCAATTTCAAGCGCTTAATATCTTTTTCAGTGCCGACTAAGCTAAATTTATTTTATTTCAATACTTTTTCTTGCTTAACGTTGATGTCTTTTGCGATAAGCCGCAAGGTCTCTGTTCCAGCCGCCCGGGACTTCTTCTTCTTTAAAAAAGATAAAGGGATTTGTGCGCGGTTCACGAACATGCTGTGAAAGAGGTGGAATATCAGTAACTTCAAGCAATTTCTGGAATGAAAGACGGCGTATGGTTTCACCAAGACGTTCACGGTTCTTGCCTTCTTCCATCCACCAATCCCAGATTTTTTCGATCACGTCTTTGATCTCGGTGTAAGGCGGTTCTGCGGCAATAAAGGGCACGAGAAGTGAGCCCATTTGCGCTCCGTCAAGGATAGGGGCTTTTGCGCCAACAAGGATAGAAGCCCCTCTTTCATCACCAATACGCAAGGCACGAGGCATGACGTTTAAGCAATGCATACAGCGCACACATTCTTTATTATTGATAGAGAGATGCGAGCCGTCAAAGCGCATACATTTTGTTGGGCAAAGGGCAAGCACTTCTTTTTCGATGTCAAAAGGACCCCAATCACGGCCAGAATGCGCGCCGCCATTTGGGGGAAAGTCTTTTGCGCCAGCAACATAAGCTTTTACAGCTTCTTGGTCAATTTTTATGTCGTCCTTCCACGTTCCAATGACAGCAAAGTCCGCTCTAGCAATAGAGGCAACACAGCCATTGGGGCAGCCATCAAATTTGAATTTGAATTTATAGGGGAAGGCGGGACGGTGCAATTCGTCTTGATAATCTTGGGTAAGTTGATAGCACATATCTTGGGCATTAAAGCAAGAAAATTCACAACGACTTTGCCCGAGGCAGGATTCTGGTGTGCGCAAATTTGAACCTGAGCCGCCAAGGTCGGTGTCGATTTTGTGGGTAATTTCCCAAAAAATCTCTTCGAGCTGGTCAGTTTGTGTTCCAAGTAAGATGATATCGCCTGTTGAGCCGTGCATATTGGTGAGACCAGATCCACGCAGCTCCCAAATGTCGCAAAGTTGGCGTATATAGTCAGAATTGTAGTATTTTCCTGCGGGTTGGGCGACTCGTACAGTGTGGAAATGGGCTACACCAGGAAACATTTCTGGTTGGTCGCAATAGCGTCCGATAACGCCGCCACCATAACCAAAAACACCGACAATGCCGCCGTGCTTCCAATGTGTTTCGCCATCATTATATGACAGCTCAAGGACGCCCAAAAGGTCTTCGGCCGCGTCTGTATGCGTTTGAAAATCAATGCCTTTTGGATTTTCGGCACGATTTTTTGCCTCTTGTTTGATGTCTGATACAAAGCTTGGCCAAGGGCCGTGCTCTAAATCGTCCAGCTTCGGTGTTGGGTGTTTCATCCTATGTCTCCTTCAAGATGACGCTTGGTCGCACGCTATGCTCTCGATTTGCG
>CAYJIB010000002.1:14540-51791 GCA_964370125.1 uncultured Desulfovibrionaceae bacterium | reverse complement strand
TCTTCGCAAACGCAAACGCGCTTCGGGCGCCCTTTAGGTCGGGTCCTGTGCGACACAAGCTAGAGCAGTTGTCGTCTGCGCCGAAAATAAATTTCGGCTGGCAGACTGCCTGCTCCGCTGCGCGGCTTGCCCACCTCCTGTGGGCGACAGTGCCCAATATGACGCTTGGTCGCACGCTATGCTCTCGATTTGCGTACTTGCTCATTCTTCGCAAACGTAAACGCCCTTCGGGCGCCCTTTGGGTCGGCTCCTGTGGGCGACAGCATTGATGACAATTGCATGGTATTTTTCCGCTAAGATACAGTACACCGAAAAAAGATTTAGGTCAAGTTTTCAAGAAAAAAGAATTTTATTTGTGAATTGATTTTCCATAAAAATACACAAAAGCCCTTGCACAATTCTATGCAAGGGCTTCATATAAAAACAGTAAAGACAAAAAGACACTAGTGTCGGCACTACCTAGTGATTGCTGTCTCTGAGCATCTTAACGGCACAAAAATCCCCACACATCGCACACACTTCTTCTTGCTTATGCGGTTCACGTCTGTTGTGCAAAGCCTCTGCATCTAAGGCAAACTTCGCCATAGCTTCCCAATCAAGGGCACGGCGGGCCTCATTCATGCCCCTTTCTCTTTCTAAAGCCTTTGGACGACCAAGAGCGACCTCTCCCGCTTGGGCAGCCACCTTAGACGCCATAACGCCGGCATGAACGTCAGCCACATCGGGCAAGGTAAGATGTTCGGCTGGGGTTAAATAGCAAAGAAAATCCGTGCCCGCCTTTACAGCTAAAGCCCCACCGATTGCACCAGCGATATGGTCATAACCTGCCGCAGAATCAACAACCAAGGGCCCAAGCACATAGAGAGGCGCGCCATAGGTCAAACGCTTGATTGTTTGAATTTGGGCTTCTACTTCGTGCAAGGGCACATGACCAGGACCCTCAATCATCACTTGCACACCATAAGCTCTAGCCTTGAGAGTAAGTTGTCCAAGGGCAATGACTTCTTCATATTGCGCAGCATCCCCAGCATCACAACCAGCACCAGGACGCAAACCATCGCCCAAAGAAAGGGTCAAATTGTATTCTCTGGCGATTTCTAAGACTTTGTCAAAATGGGTAAGCAATGGATTTTCTTCATTATTTTCAAGCTGCCATCTGGCCATAATAGCCCCACCACGAGAGACAATGCCCATCACTCGTCCGCCGCCATAGCTGTCTGGCTTTGCATCACCAAGTTCTGCGCCACGTCGTGTAAGGCCACAATGAATGGTAATATAATCAACACCTTGCTTTGCTTGTTTGCCTATTTCATCAAGTAAATCTTGTGGCTTCATAGAGCTAATGGGCAAGTCTTTATCCATAATTTGTTGCGCAACAGCATAAATCGGTACAGTTCCAAGAGGAAGCTGACAAGTAGAAAGCATCTTTTCACGCAAAGCGTCCAAATCACCCGCAATAGACAAATCCATAACCGTATCTGCGCCAGACTTGATGGCGGCTTGAAGTTTTTTTGCTTCGGTATTTGGACAATGATTTAAGGGAGATGTGCCAAGATTGGCATTGATTTTGACTCTTGCTGGTTGACCAATGAGCATTGGGCGGACGTCTTTGTGTGCAGGATTGCCAAGCAAGACCATCTTGCCGGCTTCTATGGCTGAGCGCACAAAGCCTTCTTCTAGGCCTTCTTCTATACAAAGACTTGGTAAAAATTTGTCAGCTAGATTCGCTAAAGCGGCATTTTTTTGAAAAATTGACATAGCTCTTCCTATTGTTTAGGCAGAACACACGGCAAAAAAGCAAAGAAGAGCAAAAAGAAGACAGAAGCACTTCCCTACGGCAGCATGATCTGCGTCAGGTTCAAAGGGTCTGGAACAGTTCCACTCTCAGCCTTTACTAAAAGGCTCCCCTAGTTGCAAAGATACTGGCATACTATTGTACAATTGTAAATGAAAAAAACTTGGAAAAAAGTCTTAAAAATGCTTGACAAGTGGGCTCTGCCTTGTTAAATTGCGCTTTCAGTTCAAAATGAGAAGGGTGCTCTCACTTTTTTTGTTTTGACATCCAGTAAATCTTGAAAGAAGGTTCATCGGGTGGCTTAATAGCCCCCTTTTTTTATGCCTGTAGGGCATTTACCCTCCTTCTTTCATGCTTTACAGACAAGAAAATGACACACAAAACCTCGTATTAAAGGTTTTGAAATAATGGAAAAAATATGCACGAACAGCATGAAGAACTTATTATAGAACTTGCAAAACCCCTTGCCGCCTCTATGGGACTTGTCATATGGGGCGTTGAGGTTTTGGGAAGCTCAAAGCCCATTGTTCGCATCTATCTTGATGTTGATGAAGCAGCAAGCCACAAGAGAGTGGCCTTACAAGAAGATGAAGCTATTGAATATATAGATGGTTTTGAAGAAGTAACAAAAGAAGATATAAAAAAAGAAGAGCGGAAATTGCCTGCAAGCGTTCGCCTTGATGAATGCACACAGCTTTCTCGTTTACTCAGCCTTTCTCTCGACATAGAAGCGCCCTTTGCTGCCGAATGGACTCTTGAAGTCTCTTCCCCAGGGCTTAACAGACCTTTTTTTAGCCTTGAGCAGCTCCCACCTTATAAGGGAGACTTCTTTGATGTTGCACTGGCAGATCCAATGGACACTTGGCCAAAAAGAAAGAAATTTTCTGGCACACTCATAAATGTTAGCGAAGAAACTTTTAGCCTTTTGCTTGAAAGTAAAAGCGAAGCAGTCAAACCAAGCTCGCAAAATTCTTCAAAGAACTGCAAGACAGTGGGTATTGAAAAAAAACATGAAGAACATGCCGAAGAAGTAGAAATCCCTTGGTATTTAGTCAAAAAAATCCAAAAAATGCACCGCTTTTAAAAAACTAATAATTTTATACACTTAAAGAGTTTATAAAAGACTCGATTTTTTTTAGAGAAAAAAAAGAATAAGAATTGATTTTTTTTAGAAAATATTTAAGTACCTAAATAGTAACAATTTTACAGAAACATATAGCTTTATGACTGCGGAGGCAGCTATGAACTTGGAATTGAAAAAGGCCATCGATCAAATCAGTAAAGACAGAGGCCTTGACCGTGATATGCTCATTGAAACCCTAGAAAGAGCCGTACGCACTTCTGTTGAACGCAAATACGGTGATCACCTTGATCTTGAAGTGGGCTACAAAGACGAAACAGGCGAAATTGAAGTCTATCAATTCAAAATTGTTGTTGAGACTGTCCATGATCCTGTTACAGAAATCACTCTTGAAGAAGCACAAAAGCACGATCCTTCTGTTCAGCTTGATGACGAAATGGGTTTTCGCCTTAAAGTCGAAGACTTGGGACGCATTGCCGCTCAATCTGCTAAGCAAGTTATCATTCAGCGTATGCGTGATGCTGAACAAGAAATTATTTATGAAGAATATAAGAACCGTATAGGTGAAATTGTATCTGGAATTATTCAACGTCGCGACAAGGGTGGCTGGATTGTCAATCTTGGACGCACAGAAGCTCTTCTTGCCAAAGACGAGCAAATCCCAAAAGAGCACTACAAAAGAGGGGACCGTATTCAGTCTCTTATTATTGAAGTGCGCAAAGAAGGACGTGGTCCGCAAGTTATGATTTCACGGGCACACCGTGATTATATGGCGGCCTTGTTTAGACGTGAAGTGCCTGAAGTAGACGACGGAACTGTTCAAATTATGGGCGTTGCTCGTGATCCAGGTAGCCGTGCAAAAGTAGCAGTACTTTCTCGTGAGAGAGATATTGATCCTGTCGGTGCTTGTGTGGGTGTACGTGGTTCTCGTATTCAAAATATTGTGCAAGAACTTTATGGCGAGCGCATTGACATTGTTGTTTGGAATCCAGAAATCTCTGTCTATGCTCGCAATGCCTTGGCCCCAGCTAATATTTCTCGCATATCAGTTGATGAAGTCGACAATATGCTTGAAGTAACCGTGCCAGACGATCAACTCACAAGCGCAATCGGGCGCAAAGGGCAAAATGTTAAACTCGCAGCAAAGTTGCTCGGTTGGAAAATCGATATTTTCACCGAATCACGCTATCAAGAAGCCAATGCCCATGGGCGTGGTCTTGAACAAGTGGCCTCTGTTGCCGAGGTCTCAGTCGATGCCTTGGTTAAAGCCGGCTTTGATACTCTTGACAGACTAAGAGACGCTTCTGATGAAGAATTAACAGAGGCCTTGCACCTTTCAAGCAGCCGCATTCAAGATTTGCGCTCAGCAATCAATTTCATCAGCCCCTTGGTTGAAAGCAATGAATTTGTTGAAAATAACGAAGAAAACTTGATTGAGACTGAAGTGCAAGCAGGTGTGCTTGTCTCTGATGAAGAAGGCTCTGAAGAAACTGCCTCTGTCGTTGAGGAATCTGAAGAAACAACTACAGATGAAGAAAAGGCCGAATAGGCTTTTGGATATATTTTGGAAAATACCGAAAAAACAATGGCGCACAGACCGACTCGAATGTGCGTAATCTGTCGCCAACGTTTTTTAAAAAAAGAGTTGACACGCTATGTGCGCAAAAGCAGCACAATTGCAGAATGGCAAAAAGACACAAAACTCATTCTGCATGGGCGTGGACTGTATGTGTGTGAAGCTTTGCGGTGTAAAGAAGCTTTTACAAAATACAAAAAGCCCAAACGTGTGAATAAACAATAATACCGACCTGATGGTTTTTGGTGATTTGCTTTGTGTGAGGGTGCACAGGGGGACTACAGTGAGCAATGTGAATATTAAAATTAAAGATTTGGCTGCCGAACTTGGTGTTGAAACCAAGGAAATTTTCCGAGCTGCAAAAGAAATTGATGAAAATCACAAAAGTACGGGAACCGTGCCAGAAAGCATGGTGAACAAGCTTAAAGCGCATTTTCAAAAGCAAACAGCTGAAAAAGTTGAAAAGGAACAGCCCGCCACACAAGTGCGTGTTCGCCGTCGTAGTGCAAATGCTTCCTCTAAAGAAGCAGAAGAGGCCTCTTTGCCAGCTGATGACAATCAGGACATAGAACAAGCCGATAGCCCTGCTGAAGCGCAAAATCCTCTTGCCGTCGAAAAAGAGAGCGAAGCTCTTAGCATTAAGGCCGAAGCTCAAGAGACCCTCGCTTCTGACAGCACCGAAGGTGCAAGCGAAGCAGAAACAGCTCAAGTAGAAAAAGAAGGTCTTAGCGAAGCAAAGAAAAAAGCCCCAAAAAAAGGCAAAGCTCGCCCTGAACCTGTTGCTGCAAAAATCATCTCTGTGCCCGAAGCCAAAGAAGAAAAAGCCCAAGAAGAAGCACCAAAAGTCGAAGAAACCCACGCTGAAAGTCAAGTTGCCGAAAGCGTTTTGCCAGAAAGTGCTGAAAGCGCTCTGCCAGAAAGTGCTGAAAGCGCTCTGCCAGAAAGTGCTGAAAGCGCCCAAGACAAAAACGCCCGCCCAAGGCCAGCAGCCTCTGCTCGCCCAGAAGGTTCTTCAGCTCCAAGCTTGCTCCCACCAGTGCAAGATCGCCAAGGCAACATCGTTGAAGATGAAGTAAGCCCACCATACACACCTGCAACAAAAACTCAGGTGCGTGTTATTTCTTGCCCAGACCCAGCTCAAGTGCGTGAAGCAAAAAATGCGCAAGAAAGAGCTCGTGCCGAACGTCAAGCAAGTAATGAAGGCGGCGACAACAGAAACAGACGCTTTGAAGACCGTGGCGGTGACAGACCACAAAGACCACGTCCTAGCGGCCCTGGTGGTCAAGGTCCACCTGCCGGTGGTATTAACCAATTCCCAGCAGGTGGTGGAGTCGCTGCAGTGCCCTGTGGTGATGGACAAAGCAAGAAAAAACGTAACAAAAATCAAAATCGCCGAGACGGCTTTGGACAAGAAAGCTTTGGACAAGGGCGCCGCCGTGATGAATTTAGTGACGATATGCCACGTTTCCGTGGGCGTAAAAAGACAAAACGCCCGGCCGTTCAACAAGCGGCAACGCAGCCTCTTAAAGCCATTAAAAGAAAAATCCGCATTGAAGAAGCCATTAGAGTTGCCGATATGGCACACCAAATGGGCATAAAATCCAATGAAATCATCAAAGTGCTTTTCAATCTTGGCATCATGGCGACAATCAATATGGCTCTTGATATTGACACAGCCTCTGTTGTGGCAGCAGAATTTGACTATGAAGTTGAAAAAACAGGCTTTTTTGAAGACGATTATCTCTCTGAGACCGTGCCCGATGCGCCTGAAAATTTGCGCCCCCGCCCACCAGTTGTGACAATTATGGGTCACGTTGACCACGGTAAAACCTCTTTACTTGACGCTATTCGCAAAACGCACGTCACCGACGGCGAAGCGGGCGGTATCACACAGCATATCGGTGCTTATCATGTAACGACAAAGCGTGGCGATATTGTCTTTCTTGATACCCCAGGTCACGAAGCCTTTACCGCTATGCGTGCTAGAGGTGCCCAAGTAACTGACATTGTTGTACTCGTTGTAGCAGCAGACGACGGTGTTATGGAACAAACCCGAGAGGCAGCAAACCACGCAAGAGCAGCAGGTGTACCCATTATGGTGGCCGTCAACAAGATGGACAAAGAAGGGGCTGATCCAGACCGCGTATTGCGTGAACTTGCAGAACTCAGCCTTATCCCAGAAGATTGGGGCGGAGACACAGTTGTTGCTAAAGTATCTGCAAAGACTCGTGAAGGTCTTGATGATTTGCTTGAGCTTTTGGCTCTTCAAGCCGATATTTTGGAATTACGTGCTAATCCAGACAAACTCTCTCGTGGACATATTGTCGAAGCAAAACTCGACAAAGGCCGTGGACCAGTGGCGACAGTACTTATTCAAGAAGGTACCTTGCGCCAAGGTGATACCTTTGTTTGTGGTGTTTACTCTGGTCGTGTGCGTGCAATGTTTAATGATCAAGGACGCAAAGTCAAAGAGGCTGGACCTTCTATGCCTGTAGAAGTACAAGGCTTTGCAGGCGTGCCTGAAGCAGGCGAAGCCTTTGTCTCGATGGCAGATGAAAAAATGGCCCGCCGTATTGCAGAAAGCCGTGCTATCAAATTGCGTGACAGAGAGCTCGCGAAAGAATCTCGTATTACACTTGAGACCTTCTTGTCACGTACACCCGACATGGAAGAAGCACAAATCCTTAATCTTGTCGTTAAATCTGACGTACAAGGTTCGCTTGAAGCCATCGTTGACGCTCTTCAAAAAGAGAGCACAGACAAGGTACGTATCAATGTTGTTCATGGCGGCACAGGCGCAATTACAGAATCTGACATCTTGCTTGCTTCTGCCTCTGACGCTATCATCATTGGCTTTAATGTACGCCCAACAGCCAAGGTTAAAGACCTTGCAGACAATGAAAATGTCGATATTCGCTTCTACTCTATCATTTACAAGCTTGTTGATGAAGTGAAAAGCGCTATGGCCGGCCTTCTTGCGCCGATTGTACGTGAAAATGTGCTTGGCCAGTGTGAAGTGCGTGAAGTTATCTCTGTGCCGAAAATTGGCGCTATCGCTGGTTGTCACGTTTCAGACGGAAAACTTGTACGTAATGCTGGTGTACGTATCTTGCGTGACGGTGTGGTTGTCCATACAGGCAAAATTTCCTCACTCAGACGCTTTAAAGACGATGTGCGTGAAGTCGCAAAAGGCTATGAATGTGGTGTCGGCCTTGAAAACTTCAATGACATCAAAGTCGGCGATATCTTTGAGGCTTTTGAGACTGTCGAAGAAACCGCTACTTTGTAAAGAATATGCAAAAGGCAGAAAGGCAGTGCCTCCGGCGGCCAAAGGGGATAATCCCCTTTGGAAACCCTGATAAGTAGATATAAAGGGGATTTGAATTGTTAAAAGCCCCTCTTTACTTAAAGCTAGGTCGAAGACTAACGCAGGTTACGGCCTGCTCTGTTGATTTGAGTAACAAAGCTTGTGCTTTGATCCTTTGGAAAAAATACGAATTTGTACTTTAAATAATAACATATAGTTTTACTAATTTTGTGGAATTCTCTAAACCTTTCTCATTTGCGGCGAGTTCTGTTTTTTCTTTACTTTTCCGCAGGAGGAGTGAAGGAAAAACAGAGCTCGCCGCTAATTGAGGGGGTTTGGGGGAAATCATTTCCCCCAAAAAAGAAAAAATGTTTTTTGCTGTATTGACTGTTGAGTATCGTTTACATGGGAACGATTCATTGAAGGGCAAGCGTCGTGTGTCTAATAGTTTGAAGCAGAAGGTTCGCAATACTTTTAATGTAGCTATTGCGGAGTCTGGCACACAGGATTCTTTATCTTCTTTGCGTCTTATGGTGACTTCGCTTAGTAATGAGCAGTCTCATTTACGATCTCGCATGGACAAATGTTTGGCTATGATGGAGGCTGTTTGTCCTGAGGAGATGGTTTTTTCAGATTTGGAATTTGTATCACTTGAAGAGTGATTGTTTTTTTGAAGATTTTTTTGTCGAGTGATTTTTCAAAGGGTTTTTTGTATGAACAGTTTCCAAAGTGCTTTATCGTCTTATGAAGAGGATGTATCTCGTATTGCGAGTGTTTTGCAGCAATACGATCATATCTTGGTGCTTGCTCATGCGCATCCAGATGCGGACGCTTTGGGTTCTTCTGCGGCGATGGTGTATTTGCTTCGTCAGCTTGGCAAGAAGGTGTGTTTATTTAACAGTTCTGGGATTCCGAATTTTTTGTCTTGGGTGGATTTACCTGTTCGTTGTGTGACGAGTGTGCAGGATTTGCCTTTTGAGCCAGAGCTTGCTGTTGTGCTTGATTGTGGTGATTTGTGGCGAGTTGGTAAGGAATTTGCGGACAATTTACAGTCTATTCCTTCTATCAATATTGATCATCATGTGGGCAATCCGCATTTTGGCACTGTTGACAATTGGGTTGAGCCAAAGATGGCGGCTACGGGTCAGATGGTAGCTTATATCGCAAAAGAAGCGGGTATTCCTCTTGAAGGGGCTTTGGCTGAATATATTTATTTAGCATTAATTGGTGATACGGGTTCTTTTTCTTTTGGCAATACGACAGCAGAGGTTTTTGAACTTGCGGCCGAGCTTTTTCGTAATGGTCTTGACGCAGTTGCTTTGCGTGAGAAGATGGAAAAGCAATGGACACAAGAGAAGATGCACTTATGGGGGCATTTATTTAGTAAGGTTGAAGTGCTTCTTGACGGAAAAGCGGTTTTTTGTAGGGTCAATGCCGAAGAGCTTGCACGCTATGGAACGACAAAAGAGGATTTAGAGGGTTTTGTTGATTTTATGCGCCGTTTGCGTGGGGGCCGTATTGCTTGCCTCATGCGCGAAGAGCATAGTCAGGCATGTAAAATCAGCCTGCGGTCTTCTGGTGATGACAATGTACAGCTCATTGCAGCACAATTTTCTGGTGGCGGACATAAAAACGCTTCAGGGGCTCTTGTTGATATGCCTATGGACAAGCTTTTTATAAAGCTCATTGAAGCAATGAAAGAAATGGTTTAATTTTTTAAGGAAAATGATTAGCTCCATAAAACTAACGACTTAAAGACTAGCGGCTTTTTCGCCTCCAGTGGGAGCAAAAAAGCCGCTTTTTTGTGCTTTTAAAAAAAATGAAATTATCCGTCTAAAAAAGTGATTATTTGTGTAAAGTACAAACTTAGGCCACTACATAGACCCCACGCTCAAGGCTAGCGCGTGTTTGCGATGGGATTGTATGTAAGTTTTCAATAAGGCCCTCATCTATCATACCACGTCTTGACAAAGCCTGCATTCTTTGGCTTTCTAAAACACGTTCACGGAAATCTTTTTCTTCGTTGTGGTCTTTAGCGCCTTGCCAAGACATTTGCCCTTGATCGTCTTTTAATTGTGTTTGTACTTCAACTTTTTCAACCTTGATGCCCTGCTCTTCTAAAGTGGCCTTTAATTGCGCGACTTGTTGTTCAAGCAAGACAGAGGTTTCGTGCTGTTCAGGGCGAAGAAGAGCGCTGACTTCTCCATTTTTTGAGGTCAAAACAATATTGATATGGCCAAGGTTGTCGCCATTAAGCTGTAGTTGTAGGCGGGTTGTGCCATTTTTTTGCGCTGTGAGGATGCCCTGCTCTACTTGAGCGGCCACATGAGGCGCTAAACCTTCAGATGGCAAAGAAGTTTTTGGCATAACACTCGTACTCACACTGCTTGTTGCGCTGACATCAAGGCGTTGTATCAATGAATCCCATGGATTTTCAATCGTCTTTAGGGAAAATTCTGCCTGTTTGCCTTCTTGGCTGGCTTGTTGCAAAAATTTCCCAGTGTCATTTTTTGGCTCTTCTTTCTTTGTTTCTTGTCCGCCTTTTTCACCTAAATTTTCGCTTAAAGTGTCGCCAACTTGCCCTTTTGATTGGCCATTTACACCAAGCCTGGCGTCTGTTTCAAGGCCAGCTTGCTCAAGTCCTTCCTTCGCATGAAGGCCCTGCATTTCCTGAAAAATTTCTTGCTGTGTTACACTTTGTGAACTGTGAATAAAACTTTTTGCAGTGGCTTTATCTTGCAACATAAATTCTTGCTGTTGCACTTTTTTTGAAACAAGGCTTGCAGAGTCAGCTTCAGCCTGCATACGTTCTTTTGCATCAGCAAGGACAGGGCTTATGGCTTCTTCAAGCTTTGAGGCCAAATCCGCAATATCTTTTGCATTTTTCATAAGCTCATTTTGAGCTGGGTTCATAAGTATAGCAAAGCCTTTTGCATCTAACTTAACTTTTTCATTACCATTAAAGGTTTTGGCTATTTTATCTAAAGTATCGTTTGAGAGACCAAGGGCCTTGCCAAGAGTGAGAGCTTCTTTTTGTGAAAATTCAAAAGCGCCGCCTTGTGACTCTACAAGAGCAGCCATATGCGACCAAGCCTTCATGGTGTCACCATTGCGGATATTGTCCAAAAGAGCTTCTGCATTTGCCCCGCCTTGCCCAAGTCGATTGGCAAGTGAAGATAAAACAGTCATGTCAGAATCGGTGAGCTTTACAGGCTCTTTCTGTGCAAGAGCTTGAACGACTTGCAAGAGTGAAGCCCCAAATTCTCCCGAGCCAAGATGCTTTAACTCTTCTAAAAGCTCCCTAGAAACACCTAGCTCTTCGAGAGATTCTGCGATTTCATTCACTTCTTCTTGAGTAAAACGAATATCCATAGAATCAAGATCGCCCTGATCGTCGTCATAGGCCATTTCTGCCACTGTAACATCGTCTTCTAAGCTTTCATCAGCCTCATTCGCTTCAGTATGAGTGGTTTCATTTGTGGTATCGGGCGTGATTTCAACGGGTTCAGCCTGAAGTTCGTCTTCTAAAGCGTTCTTAAATGCCTGATTATCATAGGCATTCTGCACTGCTAAGCTGTCAGAGGCTTTTACAAAATCAAGTGTTGCCGAAGAGTCGATACTAGGAAAAATTTGCATGGTGTTCTCCTTATGTGCTTAACAATACAAAGAACATGCCAAAAAAACCGATTTTAACAATCGAGGCTTAAGATTTAGCGGCTTTGCTTAACAAATTTTTATGCAAAAAAAAATGCTGGACAAAAGGATAAAATTGATATACTGTCTTTTTGTTAACTTGAAAAAGTGATTCAAAAGGGCAGAAAATCATATGTATTCTTTTTTTTCTGCAATCCCACGTTTAATTATTGCTGTAATTGCTGGCATAGGCCTGTTTTTCTTTGCGACTATTGGTCTTGCCTTGGCACTTGGGCTTGCTCTTGTACTTTTTGTTGTCTTTTTTGTTTTTATGCGTAAAAACAGAAAAAACTTTGAAAATGGCCAAACAATTATCATAACCAGACAATTTGGCAATCAAACATATACAAATAAAACAAGTGAAACCAATCATTCACACACACAGTCTTTAAAAGAAGACTTTCTCGATGAAGGGCCGGTTATAGATGTTGAAGCTTTAAATTCTTCTGAAGATCCCTCTCAAAAAAAATAAAGCTCATTATTCAAGAACTTTGTTTTTTTAAAAAAACAAATATCTAAGATTAAAAAATAAACAAAAATTTTGCAAGCCCCTCTATACGTTTTTTTTGGAAAATACCCCCAATTTGCAGTACAGAAAAATCCCTAGCGCAACACTTTGTCTCTGATTAACTTCTTTGTGAAAGGCTTTTTTCTTTGTATGTTCGCATGTTCCTCAAACAGGTTCTGCACATTTTGTGCTTGTTTATTCAACCCTTTAGTCTATAGGAGTCGCCTATGTCCAAAGCTGAAAACCAATCAACCCTCAAATTTCTGCAAAACATGAACGATGTGGAAAAATGGATAGGATTTTTTCTTGGTCCGATTATCCTTTTGCTCACCCTAGTTCTTGACCCTCCAGGCGGTATGTCAGTTAAAGCATGGCATTGTATGGGTATGGGATCACTTATGGCCATTTGGTGGGCAACTGAAGCTATTCCCATTCCAGCAACGGCTCTTTTGCCGATCTTTTTGATTCCTGCGCTTGGTCTTGGTAGCGTAAAAGCCGCAGCGGCACCTTATGCCAATCCTACCATTTATTTGTTTTTTGGTGGTTTTTTGCTTGGTTTAGCAATGGAAAAATGTAATCTGCACAAGCGTATCGCTCTCAATATCCTTAACGCTGTTGGCACAAGCCCAAGCCGCCAAATCGCTGGCTTTATGATCGCTACTGCCTTTATCAGCATGTGGGTAAGCAATACCGCAACCGCCGTTATGATGACCCCTATCGGTCTTTCTGTTGCTGCGGTAATTTCTCATGGTGATAGAACAGCAGAGCATGACCGCTTTGAAATCGCCCTTCTTTTGAGCATTGCCTATTCAGCAAGTATCGGCGGTATCGCGACGCTTATCGGTACGCCACCAAATGCCCTCTTGCGTGCCTTCTTAGAAGAGCATTATCAAATCGAGCTTGGCTTTGCCCAGTGGATGCTTCTTGGTGTGCCTGTTGCTGTTATCATGCTTGCCTTTACTTTCTGGTGGCTCACACGCAAGCGTTTTAGCTTTGGCAATTGCTCACAAAGCACCGCAGATGTTATCAAAACAGAACTTGATGCCCTTGGTAAAATCACCTATGCAGAAAAAGCTGTGGCTATCGTCTTTACCATTGCCGCTCTTTTGTGGATTTTCCGTCCGATGCTTAAGGGCGCGGTTCCTTTCCTTAATGACACCGTCATCGCTATGGGCGCAAGCCTTGTGCTTTTCCTCATTCCAACAAATGTTTCAAAGCGTGAATTCTTGATGGATTGGGAACAAGCGACAAAGCTGCCTTGGGGCATTCTTATCCTCTTTGGTGGCGGTCTTGCCCTTGCTGGCGTTATCAATTCTTCTACTCTTGCCCTTTGGCTTGCTGAACAATTGAATGTCTTTGGCGGCGTGAACTTCATCATCATGATCGGTATTGTCACGACAGCTATTATCTTCCTTACAGAGATTACCTCAAACACAGCGACAGCTGCTGCCTTCTTGCCTCTTGTTGGTGCGATGGCTGTAGCTCAAGGTGTTGAGCCGCAATATTATGCTGTTCCTGCTGCTATTGCTGCAAGCTGTGCCTTTATGTTGCCTGTAGCGACACCGCCAAACGCCATTGTTTTTGGTAGCGGTGTGATGCCTATTTCTGCTATGATGAGAGCGGGTTTTGCCCTTAATGTCTTTGGTATTATTGCTGTAACCTTGCTTTCAACCGGCCTTGCTGAGCTTATTTTCTAAGCAAATTGAAGCCTAATAAAGTTAAAAGCGTGTCTTCTTTTTGAAGGCACGCTTTTCATTAGGTATGACGTTCGGGGGCTACTTCCTGTAGCCCCACTCACTAGAGCAGTTGACGTCTTGCGCCGAAAATAAATTTCGGCTAGACGTCTTCCTGCTCCGCTGCGCGGCCGCCCACTTCCTGTGGGCAAAAAAGGCTCGCCGCCTTAAAATGTGTTTTCGCCGCCGATCAACCGCCCATTAAAGGGGGTTTTCCCGCCTCGACTAGATAGGCAAGTTCTTTTTTAAGAGCTTCAATGTCTTCGTTGAATTTTTTTGATTGTAAAGAAATTGTTGATTTTTTCATGGCAAAGACTCCCATAAAAGAAGGCATTGCCAGAAGCAAAAACAAATTTGGCTAATGCCAGGAGCCTCTAACCGTCCCAGTGGCGGCGGAGTTATTCCCCTGCAAAAGGGTATTGTATTCCTCGCACTCCCGAAAAAACAAGGCTTCTTACTACTATAATCATTAAAAAGCCCAAGTAAAGCACATTGACATTCAAAGCTATCTTTGCCATACTTTGCCCATGAGGCAATATCTCACAAAATACCCTAAAAAGAAGGCGCAACAAGGCAAAGAAGACTTTGCTCTTTTGCCGTCTTTTTTTGTATCTTGTGCAAATATTTATGCTTTTACTTGACCGTGGAATGAGGGAGCAGGTTGTTCCTTATGTCTTCGGCAAGTATGCGTATAAAAAAGAAATAAACTCTTTGCACTTTGTCGGAGCATGACCGACTCCCTACTTATTCGTAAATTTCTTACGAATTTTTTTGTTAAAATCGTCTTATCAAGATGGAGAAGAAAATGTTACAAAGATTTTGCAAAGTGTTATTAACTTGCGCGCTTTTCACTATGAGCATTGGGCTGGCTTTTGCCGCAGGCCATACAAAACTTGAGGCCTTTAAAGGGCAAAAAGGCACCATCAACATCGCAGGCGGCACAGCTCACATTCCAGTGATGAAGCTTGCAGCCAAAGAAATCATGACAAAATATCCAGACGTGGTCATCACCATTGCCGGCGGCGGCTCTGGCCTTGGCGTTGAGCAAGTCTCAAGCGGCCTTGTGCATATCGGCAATACAGGACGCCCCCTTAAAAAAGCCGAAGTGGAAAAATTCGCTCTTGAAAGCTTTCCCTTTGCTATAGACGGGGTTGCCGCTGTGGTAAATCCTTCTTTGAAGGTTAACAATTTAAGCAAACAACAGTTGGCCGATATTTTTAGCGGAAAAATCACTAATTGGGAAGAACTTGGCGGAGAAGACGCTACCATCACCGTCTACACAAGAGAAGACGGCAGCGGCACACTAGACTGCTTTGTTTCAAAAGGCCTAAACAAAGGAAAAATCATTCCTTCAGCTGCTGTAATGAACTCAAACGGCGCCATGAAAACCGCTGTAGCCCAAGACGAAAAGGCTATAGGCTATGTCAGCATCGGACATATTGACGCTAGCATCAAGCCCCTAAGCATCGACGGTATTGCCGCAAATCAAGAAAATGCGCAAAGCCTCACCTACCCTGTTGTTCGCCAACTCTATATGAACACAAAAGGCAAGCCACAAGGCATTACAAAGGCCTTTATTGAATATATTCTTTCACCAGAAGCCGAAGTAGCCATTGTAAAAAGCGGCTACATTCCTTTAAAAAAATAGGTTTGACTTGGGGGAAAGGTTCTTTCCCCCGCTTTTTAACTTTCAGAGGGAACTAACCTTCCCCTGCTTTTTATCCTTATGATACGATTAACTTCTTGGCTCACCATGAGCGCCATTTTAACTATATGGGGACTCATTATCGCCTTTGCCCTGCCCGTCTTTTTTCATAAAGATGTAGGCCTTGTTCTTTCGTGGCAATGGCTACCAGCAGAAAATTTCTATGGCATCTTGCCCATGCTTTGTGCATCTATTTTACTGGCTCTTTCAGCTTTATGTATTGCTTGGCCTTGGGCTCTTGGTATTGCCTGTTATATGCAATGGCAAAAAAAAGGAACAATGGCAAAAATTCTAGGCAAGCTTGTTCGTTTTATGACCACTATTCCCACTGTGGTCTATGCCTTTACCTCGATTTTCTTACTTGTTCCGCTGATACGCAAAATGGCGGGGGGTTCGGGTCTTAGCTGGTTTACGGCTATGCTTGTCTTGGCTTTGCTTGTCTTGCCAACCATGGTGCTGATGATGCAGTCGGCTATTCAACAAACAAGCCATAAGCTCAATCTTAGCATGACTGCTCTTGGCTTTTCTTCTATGCAAAGCCTTATTGGCTTGGTTTTGCCTGCCTGCAAAGGCTGGATGTTAAGTGCGGCCTTGCTTGCCTTTGGTCGTGCCCTCGGCGACACACTTATTGCCCTTATGTTGTCTGGCAATGCACCATTGTTGCCCGAAACGATTTTTTCAAGTATGCGTACCCTTAGTGCGCACATGACCCTAGTCACCGCGATGGAAGCTGGCGGTATAGCGTACAATTCTCTTTTTATGGCAGCGGCTTGGCTGCTTATTATTAGCCTTACAAGCAGTCTTGTCTTGCGGCATTTTTTGCTGAAATCTACTAAAAAACAAGCAAAAGAAAATACAAATGTTTTTGGCTTGATTTGCCCGTCTTGGGTGATCAAGGCCTTTCAAGCTTGGTGCCGTCTTTCAGCTTACTTACTTTACCTGTGTATTTTTGTTCTTATAGCTTTTCTTCTTTATAGGGGTTTTTCGTCCTTAAATCTTTCGCTTTTCTTTGGTGATGCGCCAGCCCTTGCTGCTATGTTTGGCAAGGTGCGTGTGTGGGACGGTATTTGGTACGCCTGTATTGGCACTTTGTCCTTGCTTATCTTGACCATCTGTATTGCCATTGCTCCCGGCCTGTGTGCTGGGATTTATCTTGCACAATACGCAGGAACTAAGGAAAAGAAGCTTTTTTCTTTGCTTGTTGACTTGCTTGCGGGTATTCCTTCTATTGTTATGGGCTTTTTTGGTCTTTTGCTAATTATTGTTTTACGAAAGACCTTTTTTCCCGAAGCAGGTGCAGGTCTCTTGCTTGCAGCTTTTTGTCTGGCTTTCTTAGTGCTTCCTGTAATTATTGTTTCCACACGAAACGCTTTAGAAAGTTTGCCAAAAGAATTGCGCATGACCGGGGCGGCGCTTGGCTTATCAAAAAGTGTATTGTTACGCAAACTTTTATTGCCTCAGGCCAGTTATGGAATTATGGGCGGCATTATCCTCGCTATGGGACGTGCAGCAGAAGACACAGCTGTTATTATTCTTACTGGCGCCGTTATCAATGCGGGCTTTCCTTCGGGGCTTGGGCAACGCTTTGAAGCCTTACCCTTTCTCATATATTACAAATCATCACAATATATCGATGCAGCTGAACTTTCCCAAGCCTTTGGAGCAGCCTTAGTCCTTCTTTCCTTATCAATTTTCCTTATTTCAATGGCGCATTTAGTACAAAAACGCTTTGCCTATCACCATGTACTCGTAAAATAAAGGTCAATACTTCATGAAAAGCTTGATTGTAGATAATTTGAATGTGAACTTGCAGGGAAGCAGCATCTTACGCGACCTTTCTTTTTCGCTTGAAGCTGGCGGTATCAGCGTTATTTTAGGACGTTCTGGCACAGGGAAAACCACCCTGCTTCGAGCTATAAATCGCCTGAATGAGCACGATAATGTTTGCCAAAATTCAGGCGAAATCTTTCTCAATTTAGACGGCGCTATGCTCCCCCTCTACGCACAATCTAGCTATGGAAAAAATGCCCCCTTGCCAAGCCTTGACAGCCTTCGCAAACGTGTAGCCATGCTTTTTCAAAATCCAAACATTTTGCCTATGAGTATTGAGCAAAACATCCTCTTTCCTTTACAATATCATGAAAAGCTTTCTGGTATGGCTTTGGAATGTGTTCTTAAAGAGCTTTTGGAAAAGGTCGAACTTTGGGAAGATGTCAAAAATCGCCTTAAAAGCCCCGCCAGCGAACTTTCTGGTGGCCAACAACAAAGACTTTGCCTTGCACGTGCTCTTGCACTCAAGCCAGACTATCTTTTGCTTGATGAACCCACAGCTTCTTTAGATGTCGCCACAACAAAAAGCATAGAAAAGCTTATACTTACAATGAGTGAAAGTAAGCATTGCATTATTGTCTGCCATTCTGTTGAGCAGGCCTTGCGACTTGGAGATCGTTTTGTTCTTTTGGATACAAAGGGAAGTGTTACTGTAAAGAACAAGGGCGAATTGAGCGAAGAAGATATAAGAATTTGCTTTGAAAAAATTTCAATTGATGAGAGTTAAGTCTTGTTTGAAAGCCAAAAATACAATCTTTCATACAAGATTTGAGTATCGATAGGCTTGGTGATATGGTCATTCATGCCTGCATCAAGGCTTTTTTGTTTGTCGTCTACCATAGCATGAGCTGTCATGGCAATCACAGGCAATGAATCGTATTTATCATTAAGGCGTATGCGAGATGCAGCGGTTAAACCGTCCATCACTGGCATTTGAATGTCCATGAGTACAAGGTCATAAGCATCTTCTTCTAAAGCTAAAAGCGCCTCTTCACCATTGTTCGCAATAGCAATTTCAAAGCCAACTTCTTTAAGCAACTCTTCGGCTATCATTTGATTGATTTCATTGTCTTCTACCAACAAAATGCGCTTATTGCTGTAATGATTACGTAAAAATTCTTCATAAGATTCGGGCTTTTCTTCTTTATGTTCAAGAAGGACAGCTTCTTGCTTGTCTTTTTGAAAAAGACAGGTAAGGTGAAAGGTCGAACCCTTACCCACAACACTTTCACACCAAAGATCGCCGCCCATCAGATTGGCGAGTTTTTTACTAAGGACAAGGCCAAGTCCAGTGCCACCATAACGCCTAGTATGTGAAACATCGGCCTGAACAAAAGGTGCAAAAAGTTTAGCAATTTGCTCTTCACTGATGCCAATGCCTGTGTCTGATACAGAAAAATGCACAAAACTCCCGTCTTCGCTATGAGCGTCAGCAAAGACCTTTACAGAAACTTGACCTTTTTCTGTAAATTTAACTGCATTGGTGCACAAATTTGTAAGAACTTGGGTAAGGCGTAAACAATCACCGCAATACTGCCCCTTGGCCTCTGGTGCGATATCAAGAGAAAATTCTAAGCCTTTTTCGACAATGTTTTGATCAATAAATTTCAAAACCCCGCTCATAACTTCTTCTATATAAAAAGGCTTGATTTCAATGTCCATCTTGCCTGCTTCAACTTTTGAAAAGTCAAGAATATCATTGATAATGCGTAAAAGTGACTGGCTAGCAAAATTGATTTTTTTGATATAATCTGTTTGTTTATCACTTTCTTCTGTGCGGGCGAGCAAATAAGTCATGCCGACAATAGCGTTCATGGGAGTGCGAATTTCATGGCTCATATTTGCGAGGAAATCGCTTTTTGCTTGATTGGCTTGTTGGGCTTCATAGGCAAGCTTGTTGGCATTGGCTACAGAATCAGAAAGTGCGATATTAGCAGCCCTTAGAGCTTCTTGCGCTTCTCGCATCTCGGTAATATCCATGCTGGCCCCAAAACCCGCCAACATTTCGCGCTTTTCGTTAAAAATATACTTACATGAAAAACGAATCCAGCGAACAGAACCTTTTTGACAGCACACCTTAATGTCAATTTCACGCATGATCGGTCTGCTTGGTGTGGCAGAAAAGACAAATCTTTCTGGTTCAAGCAAAAAGTCGGTAAAGGGGCGTCCGACTATATCTTTTGGCTTATAACCAAGCAGTTCTTTGCATTTTTCAGAAACATATTCGACCTTATGCTCTCTGTCAAAAACCCAGATTACCTCACCCGTTGCTTCAACGGCATTATTAAAATTGTCTTGCGCTTTTTTTAAAGCTTTGTCCGTAATTTGGCTCTGAATGGCTGTGCCAATAAGGGCGCCTGCTGTACGCAAAATGTTTTCTTCTTGCTTGCTCCAAATATATTCCGAATGGCAATTGTCAAAACCAATAAAGCCCCAAAGCTGCCCACTACAATAAATAGGAGCTGTGATAATAGAGAGAATGCCTTGTGGTTCAAGCTGTTCACGCTCTGAGAGTGGCATATTTTTAACAAGATTGTTGACACATTTTCCTTCGTAAAATAAAGGCATCCATGTTGGGACAATATCATCCACAGGCATATTCACACAAAGCTCATTGCCTTGCTGTGGTTCAGCGCCTTCAGACCATTCATAGAGCTGAGAAGTGTACACACGAGGATCAACTTTTGGATTAGGGCCATCATGAAAATTCCAGACATAAACCCTGTCAACCTGCGTTGCGTGACCTAAAATTTCAAGCACTTTATTTATTGCTACATCAAATTCTTCATTGCCAGCAAGCAAATACTGCGCAGCAAGGCTAATACTTTGGAGTAAAAAGTCGCGTCGTTCAAGACTTTTCTTTATTGATTCGACATTTATGTCTTCATTAAAATCCCACAGACCATGAGAGCGCACATTGACAAGTACAGCGCCTTTATCGTTGAGTGTGCAAACAAGCTTTGCTGAAAGCTTTCTATGGGCGTTGTTTTGTACACTGCCAATAGGCAACCAGGGAATAAGGTTTATTTTTTCGCCATTTTCTAAAGCGCTGATTTGTTGCTTAACAATATCAGCCAAGCCCATAAATTGCTCATCGTCCAAACACTTACCCGCATTGACCATACCATGGCACAAATCAAAAAAAGCTTGATTCCACTCTCGCACAGTAAAATCATCAACATCAAGCACGACATAGCATTCTCTTGTGATATCTAAAAGAGCTTGAAAGTTGCATTCTGACAAAGAAATGTTCATAGATCTCTCATGGGGCATTGAAGGACAAATTGTCAAAGAAAAACACAATAGTAAATCTTTTCATAAAACATTGCCATACTAAAAGAAAAAAAAAGACTGGTCAAGTTTTTTATTTATACAATGAAAAACTTATCAAAATCCCAAGGATTTTATCTTAAACCTTTGCAAGAATACATGTTTTTCTTGACAAAAAATCCTACTTAATATAATGAATTATTTCGGAGGAATTTAATATGCTTTGTAAAAAAAACATCAGCAAATCTCTTTCAAATGCGAAATACCTTAAACACGCAATATTTATTTTTGTTCTGAGTTTTGCCACTGTTTTTTTCTTTTCTCTGCCAAGCTATGCAGAATCAAAAAGTTTTGAGCTTAGTAAAGAAGAAAAGGCCTATATCAAGCAATCAGAACCTATAAAAGTTGCTTATGACGCTTTTTGGCCTCCTTTTGAAAGCTATAATAAAGATAAAGGTATCTTAGAAGGTATTAATTATGAAATTCTTATGCTTATTTCAAAGCTTACGGGCCTTGAATTTGAATTTGTGCATGAACTTTCTTATGCTGATGCCCTAAAATCTCTCGCCAAGGGTGAAGTGGACATGCATCTAAGCTATGACACAAATCCAAAAAAAGCAAAAGAATTTAATGGCATACTTTCAAACACTTTTCTCTCAACACCTATAGCAATCCTTGGTAAAAACTATGAAATTACAGACAATTGTGTCTTTGCTATTTCTGCCTTACATCCAATAATCATTGACTTTGTAAAAGAAACCTTTCCAAGAAATAAAATACTTATTTTTCAAGACATTGAATCAGCCTATCGTGAAATCGAAGCAGGGCGGGCGAATTTTACCCTTGAAAATGTCTATGCAGCACGCAAAACAATCATTGAGGGGGATTATCCTCTATTGCACATTGTTAGCGTTCTCCCTCTGTATGACAATTTATCTTTTTTATTTTCAAAAAATGTTGATCCTCTTCTCATATCAATTTTTAATAAAGCCATCGCTTCATTTCCAAAAAGTCAATTTACTGAAATTTTACTTCAACACACAATACAACCAAGCTTTACATCACAATTCTTCCACACTTTAGCCTTTTGGAGCGCAGATCTCTTAATCGCTTTAATCATTCTTCTTATAATACTTATAACCTCACTCGCTTTTTATTCTAGACAGCAAAAAAAATTAAAAGAAAAGATGCATATTAAGCAACAGCAAGTACAAAATTTGCTCGATGCTTTTCCTATGCCTATTTATATTTCTGATTTAGAAAGCTACAAAATTTTGTATTGCAATAAGGCAATTCACAATGCCTTTGATACAAGTCAAATGAAGACCAAAACATGTTATGAAATTTTACAAAATACTGAAGAGCCTTGCTCTTTTTGCACAAATGAGCAAATTGTCCAGCTTGATGAACCCTATACTTGGAACCACCACAATCCTCTTCTTTCAAAAACCTTTCAAATCATTGATTCTTGTGTAACATGGGACAGTAAAGCAAAGGTGCGACTTTCTATTGCTATTGATATTACAAAAACCTTAGAGCTTGAAAAAGAAAAAATTATAGAACAAGAGGCAAATCAAGCAAAGGGTCAGTTCCTAGCCAATATGAGTCATGAACTTAGAACCCCCTTAAACGGCATCTTGGGAATGACACATCTTGCCATTGACACGAACAAAAGCGAACAAGTCGCTGGTTATCTTAGCAAAATACAAACATCTTCAAAAAATTTGCTCTCTATCATTAACGATATTTTAGATTTTTCAAAGATTGAGTCTGGCAAAGTTGAATTTGAAAATAAGGCCTTTTCTCTGCAAAAAATTCTTTTTGATATTGAGGCCAATCTTTTAGTTGTTGCTCAGCGCAAAGGTTTGGAGCTCTCTCATTATATTGACCCTGCCCTGCCAGAATATGTTATGGGAGATCCTTTACGCTTGTCTCAAGTGATCTTTAATATTGCAGGCAATGCTATCAAATTTACTGAAAAAGGCTCTGTTTCTATCAAAATGTACAAAAATGAACTTGTTCTTTCTGAAAAAATAGGCATTCGACTTGTCATTGCCGATACAGGTATTGGTATTTCTGATGAACAAATGCCACGCCTTTTTGCTGAATTTTCGCAAGCAGACAGCTCTACCAGCCGTTGCTATGGCGGAACGGGTCTTGGCCTTGCCATTTCAAAGCGCTTAACCAATTTGATGGGCGGCGATATTTTAGTTAAAAGTGAGTTTGGCAAGGGCTCTGAATTTGAATGTACTTTTGCCTTTAGCCCTGCGCTTGAAACTGACGAAATTATAATTGAGCGTGAAGAAAGTATCGATTGCTTGCAGAATGTTCGTGTGCTTTTGGCAGAAGACAATGAAATCAATCGCATGATCGCCACTGAACTTTTAGAAAAGCTTGGTTGCATTGTGACTTGTGCCGTTGATGGCCTTGAGGTTCTTTCAATTTTAGAAAATGAAAGTTTTGATGTCATTCTTATGGACATTCAAATGCCAAATCTTGACGGCCTTCAAACGAGTAAGAAAATCCGCGAAAACAGGTTGCTTGATACTTTGCCGATTATTGCTGTTTCTGCTCATGCTATGCTTGAAGATCGCCAAAAAAGCCTGTCTTTTGGAATGCAAGAACACATCTCAAAACCTTTTGATCCGCAAACTCTTTACCGTGTCATAGATAAATATGTAAGCAGCGATTTTGCCTTTGATAAGCCCCTAGAAGAAGACTGATGCGATAGTTTATACTGTTTTAAAACCTAAGCTCACGAGCATTTCTTTGTCACTTTCAAGGTCAATACCGTTTGTTGTGAGCATATCTGAAGTGATCGTTGCATTTGCCCCTGAAGTAAAACAAGAATACGCTTTGTCGTCTAAAAGGCTTCTTCCGCCTGCAAGCCTAATAAAGCTTTTTGGTAAGATATAACGAAAAATTGCAACTATTCGCAAAACTTCTTCCTTGGCTAAAACTGCTTGATTTTCATAATATGTCCCTTTGATTGGGCTTAAAATATTGATGGGAACAGATTGAATATCTAGGGCCTTGAGCGAAAAAGCCAGGTCAATTCTGTCTTCTATGCTTTCACCAATACCAAATATACCCCCACTGCACACTTCAAAGCCTGTTTCTTGGGCAAGCAAAATTGAGTCTACCTTGTCTTGAAAGGTGTGACTTGTACACATTGATGGAAAGAAATTTTCAGAAGTTTCGAGATTGTTGTGTATACGCCTAAGGCCTGCTTTGTACAATGCCTTGTATTGTTCTTCGTTAAGCAGACCGAGCGAAGCACAAAAAGTGATTTCAATAGCTTCTTTTTTTGCTTTGAGAAGAATAGCGCAAATTTTTTCGATCTCGTCATTCGAGACTGCTCGCCCAGAAGTCACCAAAGAAAATCGCTTTATTTTTTGCTTTGCTCTCTTTTTTGCTTCACTTAATATCTTTTCTTCAGAAAGAAGGGGAAAAATTTCACAATTTGTTTGATGAAAAGACGATTGTGCGCAAAATTTACAATTTTCAGAGCATTTTCCGCTTTTTGCATTGATGATTGTACACATGTCAAAGAGATTTTTGCAAAAATGTTCTCTTATCCTGTTGGCGCTTGAAGTGAGTTCTTTTAAGTCTGAAGAATAAAGCTTTAGGGCTTCTTTTTTTGTTATTTGATAGTTGTTAAGGACTTTGTTTTCGAGTGTTTTTAACATATTTGGACTTTTGTTAGGGTTTAGGGATTAGGGATAGTTTTTTTTTTGAATGGAAGCAAGTCCTTAAGGTTCAAAGCTGAAACTCTGCAAGCCCCGCAACCGAGCAGGCGGAAGCCTGCGGGAGTCTTCGACCGACACTCGCTCGAAGAGAAGCTTTCACCAATTCAGCGAACCTTAGTGTATGCCCTATTGGGGTTTCCAAAGGGACTCAGTCCCTTTGGTCGCCGAAGGCATTGCCTTTGCCTTTTAACATTCTGCTGTTACTAAGTCACCCATTTCTTTTGTGCCGATGAGTTTTGCGCCTTCTTCCATGATGTCACCGGTGCGGTAGCCTGCTTCAAGCACTTTGAGAACGGCATTTTCAACTGTATCTGCTTCTTCAGTTGCGTTAAAGGCGAGTCGGAGCATCATGGCTGCAGAGAGGATAGTCGCTAGTGGGTTTGCTATGCCTTTTCCAGCGATGTCGGGTGCAGAACCGTGAATTGGCTCAAAGAGTGCTGGTGCGCTATCGCCCATGGAAGCTGAGGGCAACATGCCTAGTGAGCCTGTAATAACGGCGGCTTCGTCTGACAACATATCGCCAAAAAGGTTGCTTGTGACGATGACGTCAAATTGTGAGGGGTCACGCACGAGCTGCATGGCGGTATTGTCGGCCAGCATGTGGCTAAGCTCAACATCTTGATATTCTTTATGCACTTCATCAACAATATCACGCCAAAATCTTGAGACTTCGATAACATTGGATTTATCGCAAGAGCAAACTTTTGAGCGACGTTTTCTGGCAGTTTGAAAGGCTACGTGGGCGATGCGGCGTACTTCTTCTTCGGTGTAAATCATGGTATTGAAGCCGACTCTTTGGCCGTTTCGTTCTTCTATGCCACGTGGTTCGCCAAAGTAGACACCACCTGTGAGTTCGCGAACGATAACGAGGTCAAGGCCTTTTGCAGCTATGTCTGGGCGCAACAAGCAGGCTTTTGCGAGTGGTGGAAAGAGCTTTGCAGGACGGATATTGGCAAACAATTTGAGCTCTTTACGAATGGCTAAGAGGCCTTTTTCGGGGCGAGTATTGTTGCACATATTGTCCCATTTTGGACCGCCGACGGCGCCAAGAAAGACGGCGTCTGATCTTTTGCAGGCTTCTAGGCTTTCTTGTGGGAAAGGGTCGCCCTTTTCATCGATGGCCACGCCGCCGATGAGGGCTTCTTCAAAGGTGAATTCATGGCCAAATTTTTGGGCTATTTTTTCCAAAACTTTTTGGGCTTCTGGCAAGATTTCTGCGCCGATGCCATCACCGGGCAACATACAAATGGTCTTTTTCATATTTTTTCCTTTACGTAGTTTACCAAGCCGCCTTTTTGTACAAGCTCTGCCATAGAGGACGCTAAGGGCGGGCATTGGATGCTTTCTTTTGTATTGATGTTGAATATTGTGCCAGAGCTTGCATCGATGTCAAGGACATCACCCTCGCTAATTTTTTCGACTTCATCTCCAATTTCCATGAGCATAAGGCCCATATTGAAGGCATTTCGATAAAAAATGCGGGCAAAACTGTGACCGACCACTACCTTTATTCCAGCCCCAAGGATTGCAAGAGGGGCGTGCTCACGAGAAGAACCGCAACCAAAATTGCGTTCTGCCACCAAAATATCACCAGCTGTTACTCGAGAAACCCAATTTGGCTCGAGGCCTTCCATACAATTTTCGCCTAATATTATTGGGTCTGCTGTGATGAGAAAACGTGCGGGGATAATGGCGTCTGTGTCGATATGCTCCCCAACTTTATGTACTTTTCCATGAAATTTCATATTGCTTCCTTTATAATGATACAAGAATTATACTGCGCTGGGATCAGACACTTCGCCTGTAATGGCAGAAGCAGCGGCAACAAGAGGGCTTGCCAAATAAACTTCTGATTGTAAACTGCCCATACGTCCTTTAAAATTGCGATTTGTCGTGGCAACAGCACGCTCGCCGTCACCAAGAATACCCATATAACCGCCAAGACAAGGGCCACAAGTCGGCGGACTTATGATACAACCCGCATCCGCAAAGATGTCAAAGAGACCTTCATTCATACTCTGTTTCCACACGGCAGGTGTTGCAGGAATGATGATGCAACGCACAGACTTGTCGACCTTGCGACCTTTAAGAATTTCTGCGGCATCACGCATATCTGAAATACGCCCATTGGTACAAGAACCAATAATTACTTGATTTATTGAAACATTCTTTACTTCTGATACGGGTTTGACATTGTCAGGAATATGCGGGCAGGCGACGAGGGGTGTGAGATCTGTCACATCAAAGCTCACATGCCTTTCATATTCTGCCCCTTCGTCTGCTGTAAGCTTTTCTTGATTTGGACGATTGTTTGCATTGCCATAAGCTATGGTTTTTTCATCAACAGCAAAAAGCCCTACTTTTCCGCCAGCTTCGATAGCCATATTGGCCATGGTGAGACGGCCTTCAATGTGTAAATTATCTATTGTTTCACCGTCAAACTCAAGAGCACGATACAAAGCTCCGTCAACACCGATTTTACCGATAAGCAAGAGGATCAGGTCTTTGGCTCGTATATTTTTGGGCATAGTTCCGTTAAATGTAACACGAATAGAAGGCGGCACCTTAAACCAGGTCTCGCCAAGAGCCATACCGCCAGCAATATCTGTTGAACCTAGGCCAGTCGCAAAAGCGCCAATGCCCCCATAAGTGCAAGTATGGCTGTCTGCTCCGATGACTATGTCCCCTGCCCCAACGAGGCCAAGCTCGGGTAAAAGGGCGTGCTCGACACCGCTGTCACCGCCTTCATAATAATGTGTGAGGCCCTGCTCTTCGGCAAATCTTCGTGAAATCAGGATTTGATTGGCAGAATCAATGTCTTTTGGCGGTGTAAAATGATCCATAACAAAAACGACTTTGTCTTTGTCAAAGACCTTTGTTGCGCCCATTTTTTGAAAAGACTTAATGGCCAGTGGAGCCGTGATGTCGTTTGCCAGCACCAAGGAAAGCTTGCAGCGAACAATTTGTCCAGCGCTTGTGATTTCTTGATCTGTGTGTTTTTGCAATATTTTTTGTGCAAGTGTGTGAGTCATGATATTCTCCATTAAACCTTTTTATTGTCACGTTCTTTTTTTGCCATGCGATTTAAGGCGTTTACATAGGCACGAGCAGAAGCAACTGTAATATCTGGGTGTGTGCCACGGCCTACAGAGCGGGTCTGACCATTGTAAACACGCACAGTCACCTCACCTTGAGCGTCTGTTCCGTCGGTTATCGCATTGACGGCAAAATGTTCAAGCTTTGGCTTGATGCCAACAAGTTCGCTGATCGTATTGAACAAAGCATCAATAGGACCGACACCAAAACCAGCCCCACGCCTTTCTTCGCCGTCAATCTCCATGACAATGGCCGCAGTAGGCGGAATGTCTTGAGTCGAAGAGCTTGTGATAGAGGCATGACAGAGGCGGAAACGATCAGGGATACGGTAAATTTCTTCCAAAACAAGGGCGACTAAGTCTTCATCTTGAATGGTTTTTTTCATGTCAGCCAAGTTCTTTACGGCTGTAAAGACTTGATTTATTTGCTCTTCGTCAAGTTCATAGCCCAGAGCTTCAAGCTTTGATTTTACAGCATTACGTCCAGAATGCTTGCCAAGCACCAAGTCGCTTGTCGTGCGGCCGACAGATTCTGGCGTCATGATTTCATAGGTTTCACGGTGCTTGAGCATTCCGTCTTGATGAATGCCCGATTCATGCGCAAAGGCATTTGCGCCAACAATGGCCTTTGTCGGCGCAATGGGCACACCAATGGTCATAGACAAAAGGCGACAAGCAGGATAGAGCTGTTCAGTATTGATATTGTGTTGAAATTTATAATAATCTTGACGGACACGCAAGGCCATGACCACTTCTTCAAGTGAAGCATTGCCCGCTCGCTCGCCTATCCCGCCAAGGGTAACCTCTGCCTGACGAGCGCCAGCACGCAAGGCGGCAAGGGTGCTTGAAACAGCCATGCCCAAATCGTTGTGGGCGTGAACGCTGAAGATGGCTTTGTCGCTATTGGGTGTATTTTCAATAACATAACGAACAAGCTCAGCATATTCTTCTGGTTGCGCATAGCCTACAGTGTCTGGCAAATTGATGACTCGAGCGCCTGCCTTGATGACGGCTTCGGTCACTCGGCAGAGGAAATCTCTATCAGAACGTGAAGCGTCTTCAGCAGAAAATTCCACATTTGAAGTGTATGAAGCGGCACGCTTTACGCCATTTACCGCCATCTCGAGGACGGCTTGTGGATCTTTGCGCAATTTGTGTTGCATGTGAAGGGGCGAAGTCGAAACAAAGGTATGGATTCTGGGCATTTCTGCGCCTTTAATGGCCTCCCAACAACGGTCAATATCGTTTGGAAGCGCACGGCAAAGTCCTGCGACTTCGACATTGCGCGTTTGAGCGGCAATGGCTTGCACAGCTTCAAAATCGCCCTGGCTTGCCGCTGGAAAGCCCGCTTCCATAATGTCTACGCCCACAATCTCAAGCTGCCTTGCCAAGCGCAATTTTTCAGCCAAGTTCATGGTAGCGCCAGGCGACTGCTCGCCATCCCGCAAGGTTGTGTCGAAAAAGTAAATGCGGTTGCTCATAGTGTTTCCTTTCTTTTAAGGTGTATTAACACTACCTTTTTACAGACTTCTTGACCATACCATACAAAAAAAGAGCTTGTGGTAAGCTCTTTTCTCCAAAACAAATTGAAAACTGAAATATATTAAGAGCCTACGCACAAAGCTAGTTGTTAAGTAGAAGTAGGCTGCGTAGGAAAGATGCGTTACGCTTTGGAAGAGTAAAAAAGGTATAGCCAAGGCCAATCATCATAGATGAAATGGCAACATGAAAAGCCAAGGTATTGGCATTATTGACAAAAGAGACTTGAAAAGCAAAGCACACAAAGAAAGCCACCACAATAGCAATGAGTGCTACCGAGGCAGTTTGAAAGCCAAATGACTTGGCTTGTCTATGTGCAATTTCTTTTTTCATGCTTCTTTCGTTTTTTTACGATTTTTCTTAGCCAAAACTAAAATTAATCTCGCAAAATCTTGATATGCTAGTATAAGTTGTTAAGATTAAAGAAAATTCAAAACATCTTCATACAAGCTGTGAAGACACTACCAAAAGTCTCTTCACTTTGCAAGTCTTTTTTTGATAAAAATTTTTATTGACAATGATACTAAAAATAGATACTATCAACTATGAATTCAAAACAACAGAAAACACTCAAACAGCTATTTGCCACACCAAGCCCAAAGGAAATGCCTTGGGACGACATTGTAAGCCTTTTATGCGCCATAGGCGCTACAATCACTGAGGGAAAAGGGAGCCGTGTAAAATTTGATAAAGACGGCGTAACTTTGGCTTTACACCGACCGCACAAGCCCAAAACAACAAGATCGTATCAAATTCCTTTGCTACGAGAATTTTTACAAAAAATAGGTATACAACATGAACAATAACGCCATGACATATAAAGACTATGTGGGCAGTGTAGAATATAGCCAGGACGATGAATGCCTCTTTGGGCGCATTCTTGGTATAAATGACCTAATCACTTTTGAGGGTGAAAGCGTTAAAGAATTGCGCCAAGCTTTTGAGGAAGCAGTGGAAGATTATCTTCTTCATTGCCAAGAAGTGGGGAAAGAACCACAAAAAACGTATAGCGGAAAATTCCTTTTGCGCATTGATCCCTGCCTGCACGCAAAACTTGCCACAAAAGCACAAATACACAATATGAGCCTTAACCAATATGCCGCAAAGGTCTTGGCTCAAGTGTAGCGCGTATTTTCAAAGCAAAAGCCATTTCTCGCTTCTTCTCAAAAAGCACGCTGACAATAGAAATCTACTCTACCCTTGCCTTTTGCGCTTCGTATCAAAAATGATAGGCAAAGCCTGTCATAAGGCTGTGTTGATCATAGTCATAGAGTTCGCTATTTGAATTGTTTTTTGAATATTGATACTTCAGCTCAAAATCCCAGTCATCAGTGATCGGCAAGGTAAAGCCAAGTCCAACACGCAAGCGCTCATCTTCTCGCTTGATAGCCTCAAAGACAGTGGCTGGCCCATCGTATTCTTGGCTTAAATAGCTAATAGAAGGGGCGATGTTGATAGGTTTTTTGCTAGAGCTAATACTTTGAGGGATGTCAAAAGACAAAGACAATGAGGCCTCATAGCCATCATAAGAGTAGTTTTCATTATCGGCTGTATTTGTAAAATAGCGGCCGCCAATGGTGGCATTGTGGCCATCGCCAAAGAAGAAACGGGCATATTGCTCGGCGCTAAGGTAAGAGCCGTCATAGGCGTCGTTCTTAGAATAGTTGCGACGATCATAGCTCGCTTGCGTGATCAAGTGAATTTGAGATGTGGGCGCAAAAAGAAAGGTGGCTTTAGGGCCATAGGCAGCGATATTTTGGTCAAAATCATAATCAAAAATTTCGCCTTTGATGCGCAAATCAAGCATGGTCTTTGAGCCAACATGTCTAAAGCCCACACTGCTCGTGCCCCATTCAGAAGAACGTAGATTGAGTTCGTCAAGGTCATTGTTGGTATTATAGCGGGCAAAGAAAGAGAGATCGCCCACCAGCCACCAAGGGCTTTTCTCGCCCAAGCGATAGCCCATGTCGACTTTGCTGCCAAAATAAAAGGCCGCTGTTTCCACAGCCTTAGCATCGGTGAGGTTCAAGCTCCAAGAGCCCAAGAGAACTTCATTTGAAGCAGGGCCGCCATTGACATTGCTGTCATAGAGCAGACCTGTGCGCAATTCGCCAGAAACTACGAATCGCTCGCTTTTATTTCCTCCCCAAAGTGCCAAAAGGGCTTCACGCTTTGGTTCTGAGAGCTTGGTGTCTCGAGCCAAGATTGCTTGAGCACCTTGGGCGTCTTCTTGTTTGTGGCGGGCAAAGGCCAGTTCATGCAAAAGCCCAGCATCTTTAGGGAAAGCGATTATCAGGGCTTTATAAATGCGCTCGGCTTCTGCTGCACGTCCAGACATTACTGCCGCACGAGCAAGCCCCAAACCTATAGCGGCGTCTTGAGGCTTGTCACGCAAGAGGCGGCTAAAGAGTTCGTAAGCCTGATTGAATTTTTTTTGCTCTAACAAGGTATAGCCTTCGGCTGAAGCTTGTTCAAAGGCGTTTAAGGCCGCTGGACTCTTTGCGCCTTGTGGCATTTCGGCTTGTGCCAAGCCGCTGAAAATGCAGCAAAAAATCGCCAATATGAAAATAAATTTTTTACACACAATACTTTTCCTTATTAGTGATTTAACATACAAATATACCAACTATTTCTACTGAGGTGTGAGCGTGCCACTCAAAGGATCGTTAAGGTCTCCCCCTTCAATCTGTGTTGGATGTATTATAAATCGTCCACTTGTTGCCTCACCTGACATCTGCCAACTTTCAATGGTGAGACTTGTGCTTTCTGGAGTAGTTAAATTTCCCACATTTCCATCAGCAGCATCAATCGTAAAAATCCCGTCCTTCATTGTTCCACTGCCATTTATGGCATTTACTCCAAAGAAACTCGTTTCACTTGAAAGCCCAGTCATAGAAGCCCCGCTTATGACACCTGTATTTGGGTTCAGCGTGCCAAGGGAATAGTTGCCCGAGGCCAAAACACCATCATCAGTAGGAATAGTAGAAAAAGTGCCGCCGGACAATGCTATAGGCGCAAGTTCTATCGCCTCATTAAGGGCGATGCCGAGATTATTGGGGTTCGTTGATAAGTTGTTGGCGTCGAAGAACTCGAGGTAAGCGTCATGGTGGTTGGAATCCATATCTAAGATCCAAGGAGCCAAAGGATAGGCATCGGTGAGAATGGTGTTGCTAGCGGTGTCATCTGTGCCTGTGGGGTTTTTGACAAAGGTGGGTAAGGTGATGTCAAAGGTAGCCTGACCTAAAGAGAATTGAGGCTCTACCACACCGATGTTCTCCGCCGAGCGTTCTATAATCACGTCATGATTAGTGTCGGTGATGTTGCTAAAACTTGTTTCAACATTAAATGTGCCGCTAGGACGCGTTAGCTTACCTAGAACCAGATATTTTGAGCTGGATGAGTTCACAGGGAGAAGATTGAGAAAATCTTCGAAGGACTTGCTATCAAAAGCATCTTCGAGAGTTTGCCTGTCTTTTGATTTAATAACATTATAAAACTTAAATTCAGGGGAATCATTGGCAGGGACTTTGTTTTCTAGGACGGCTTTAATGGCGGCTAGGATATTGGCTTTGATGACGCTGAAGTCAAAGATGATGCTTATTTTGTCTTCGGTGATAGTGGTCGTGCCCAATAGGGTGGCTAAGTATTCTGCCGCAAGTTTTTCGGGAATAAGGTCTGCTAAAGCAATACCATCGCCAGTAATCTCAATGCTTACGTCCTTGCCCGCTTTCAAGGCCTCATATATCTCACTGGGGTCAAAAGTCAGATACACGCCACTCATCTCACTGAGTTTATACTGTCTATTTGCGGAAGGGTTAGTGGAGCTATAAGCACCAAAAGAGAAATTCGAGTGGAAATAGTCGACCATGTAGACTTGAGCGAAGCCATTCTTGTTTGTTGTCGCATTAACAAAAGCATAACAAATAGTAGGGGGCAGCAAAAAAATAGCCCCGAACAAAGCGAGTCCAAAAGTGCGGAGACAGCAAGTAAAGACTTGTTTTGACATGATTAACTCCTTTAGATAAAGCTATTTTTTAGGATTACTTTACAAAAAACACCTAAAAAAAAGACCTCACAGTTTTCACCGTAAGGCCGTCAATTTAACTTGGTTGCGGGGGCAGGATTTGAACCTACGACCTTCGGGTTATGAGCCCGACGAGCTACCGAACTGCTCCACCCCGCGTCACTCAGAAGATAATGCGCCTATTAGGCGTCTTTGTCAAGCACTTTATTCAGCAAAATAGATAAATTTGTTGGATCACAGCAAGGGCTTAGCATAAGCTACTAAAATTACAAACAAAAACAAAAAAATAAACTATCTGCAAAAAAAGCTTATATTTCTCTCAAAAATCACTAGAGAAACTCTAGGCTTTTTATATATCCTGACGAACAAAGATAAAAAGCAATAAACTCAATACATTAAAGAAAGACACTGAAAAAGAGAGACATTTCCCCTTTTCAGTGTCAAAAATTGAGTCGAAACTGTAAAAGGCAACTTCACACCTTTTACAAACTGAGGGACTTAATCAACCAAAATTCCCTCATACACAGAAAGAACAGGCGAGCCACCAGTGTGCAAGAACAAAACTTTACTGCCCTTCGGGAAATAGCCAGCACGCACAAGGCCGATAAGGCCAGCCATTGACTTGCCAGAATATACCGGGTCAAGCAAGATGCTTTCAGTTTGTGCAAGAAGCTTCACCGCTTCGATCATGCCATCATTTGGCAAAGAATAACCAGGCACAAAATACTCATCAAAACACACAACAGCCCCATCAGGAAGGGTATAGCCGCTGCCGATATATTCTAAGGTTTCCTTCGCCAATTTTTCAACCACGGGCTTTTGGGTCTCATTAGGGCGGCCAACATTGATACCGACGACCGGCACATTGTAGTTATTGCCATAAAAACCAGCGAGCATTCCAGCATGTGTGCCTGAACTTCCGCTTGGCACGACAACATGGCTAATGTCTAGCTGCATGTCATAGAGCTGTTGCATGGTCTCTTGCGCACAAGAAACATAGCCTAATGCACCGATTTTATTGGAAGCACCACCAGGAATGATATAGGGCTTCTTGCCTTGCTTGCGGAGTTCTTCGGCCACTTTTTCCATCTCATCAAGCATGGGGCTTCCGCCAGGGACAAGCTTAATTGACTTTGCACCAAGAAGCTTGAAGAGAAAATTGTTGCCAGAAGCGTCTGGATTGTATGTGCCTGGCACACGCTCTTCAAGCACCAAATGACAGTCAAGGCCTTCTTTATTTGCCCAAGAAAGCGTTAAACGACAATGGTTTGACTGAATAGCACCACAAGTGATAAGGGTATCGGCGCCTTGAAGCAAGGCATCGGCAATAGAAAAGTCGAGCTTACGAGTTTTGTTTCCGCCTGCAGCACCAGGTAAAAGATCGTCACGCTTGACAAAAAGCTCAACATCGCCGCCAAGTGCTTTTGACAAATTGGGCATTGCTTCAATAGGCGTAGGGCATGTTACATAAGCCCTACGAGGAAATTTAGCTAAGTTCATATTTGCTCCAAATGAAAAATAAAGGTTGAATACAGTTATTGTTTCACAAAAAAAGACACAAGGCAAGAAGACTTTTTTAACCTAAAAAGGTGTACGTAAGCTGCTTACACCATAGATTTTTTAGTTTGATAACTTGTTTCCAGAAAGGCTTTTGACTCGCCATTCAATCATCTGTGCACCAATGCTAAGAGCAACTTCTTCTGGACTTTGCGCTTCAATAGACAGACCAATAGGTGTATGAACTCTATCAAAATCTCTTTGTGTAAATCCTTGAAGAGCTAAGTAGCTGCAAATGTTTTCTTTTTTTGCCACATTGCCTATCATACCGATGAAGGAAGCTTTTGTTTTTAAAGAAGCTTCAAGAGCTTGTTTGTCTTCATCAAAGCCACGGCTCACTATGACAACAGCGTCGTAGAGGCAAAGCTCTTTTGAAGCAAAATAATCCGCAAAAGATTCACATTCAAGAGAAGGCAAAAGGACAATTTCTGCCTTTGGAAAGCGTTCTTCATTGGCAAATTGTGGCCTATCATCAAGGACAACATTGTAGAAACCTAAATAATACAATACCCTAGCAAGCTCACAAGCGACATGGCCAGATCCAACAATATGTACACTGTGCGGCCTTGCAAGAGGTTCAATAATATATTCAAAATCGTCCAAAACAAGGCTGTGCGGACGAGTTTTCTTTAAACAACTCGCATATTCAATAACTTTTTGAGGCAAAATGCTTGTGGCTTCATTTTCAAGGATAATAAAGAGGTGTTTTTTTGAGACACAAGACTTCTGTGCCTCACCGCTTTTAAGATCTATGCAAGTAACAAGAGTGCCAAGCTGCCCTGCCCTTTCAGCTCGGACAATACTTTCGTAGAGAGCAAGGTGTTCATCACTAAAAGGGATACATTCAATCAAAAAGCGCAAAGCGCCTATAGAAATTTTGGCTTCATCCTCTTTAGCCAAAGCATCGTCTTGAAAGACTTCTATAGAAAAAATAGCTGTTTTGACCCTTTTTTCTTCAAGTTTTTTTCTTAAAAATTCTTGTGCTTTTTCAACAGCTTGAGCTTCTTGAAAACCGCCGCCAACACTTCCAAAGCTTGAGCCATCGGCCCATACAAGCATCTTTGTGCCGGCAGTACGATAATCAATACCGCCATCTTCAATCAAGGTGATCAAGGCAACCGCTTTTTGCATTCGCAAGCTTTTAACAAGGCTTTTGTACACAGTTTTCATAGCAATATCCTTTAAAATTTGATTCAAGCAGTCCTTTGGGGCAATTCATGCTAAAAATTTTCAAAAAATTGCAATTTTTTTGAATCCAAACGGTTTTAACACTTCAACCTACTATTTTGCGCTGATAATACAATTATTTTTTTGTTTTTGCAAGTTTTTTTGGTGCAGGGTCTGTTAAATGCGGCAAAGCACCGCCGGCAATCGCCCACAGATAAAGGCTTGCGACTGTACCATAGGGGCTATAGCGTTTCGCGTATCTTTGAAAACTCTCTATATCTATGACTTTTTTTCGATAAAGCATTCGCATTCCGCGAACGATCGCCAAATCGCCATAGCTGACAATATCAGGGCGTTGCAATGAAAAAATCAAGAGCATTTCGGCTGTCCAGACACCTATACCATTTAAAGACGACAAAAGCTCAATAATTTCTTTATCGGGCAAATTGTGCAGATTTTCGAGATTTATGTGCGAATTGTGGACTTTTTGCGCAATATTTTTGATATAATCGACCTTTCTGAAGCTGAGGCCACAGGATTTCAAATTTTCATCGTCAAGGTCAAGAATTTCTTTGGCACAAACTGTGCCCAACTTGTCACAAAGGCGTTGCCAAATGGTCTTTTGTGCGGCTGTTGAAATTTGTTGGCCGATGATATGCTTAACAAGTGAAGCAAAAACATCTGTATTTACGGGCCTTTGTATGTAGCCAATAGCCTCAATGGCTTTGGCAAGTGCTTTGTCTTTTTTGCGTAAATGATTGAGTTCTTTTTCACCGTATTCAAAAAACATCGCTAAATCTTTATCTTCTTGCCCTTCCATCAAAGAGCCTCCGTATTAATTTTTTGTAATTTAACAAAAAAAACAGTAAAAATCAGTATTGAGAGACAATTATCTCGCCTTTTAGGCCATTTTCTGTAAGTTCTGCATGAAATTGTGTATTTTTCGCCATTTCCATGGTCTCTGTATAGACAAGCAGTCGCATATACTTGGATTTCGAGACAAGAAGCTGAATTTTTTCAACTTGTGGTAAGATATTTTCATAATTTTCTGATTTTGCCTCAAAAACCCAGGGTTCTCCAAATTCTATGACAAAAACAGGCTGATCTGCAAAGTGATAAGTCTTGATCGTATCAAGCGAGAAAGGCTTATTTTTTGCGGGAACATAGTCAATATCAAGGGAAAGGGTGTCTTGCGGACTGACTTCACTTTGAGCAAGCTCCATTCCCAAAAAACGATTATTGGCTGTTTTTTTTCGGTCAATTTGCGACTTTGTTTGCGTTTTTTGAATGGGTTGAGTCTGTTCAGAAGAAGGGGCTTGTATTGGCAAGGGCGCAAAGGCAGGTGCTGGGAGAAGAGGCGAAGTTTTTTTGGGCTCTTGTTCAGGTATTTTTCCTACAACAGCTTCTTCTATTGGCGCTTCGGCAAAATCGTCTTGAAAATCAAAGCTTTCTCGCAAATTGAGATAGAGTATAGCCATAATAGCCAGCCAGCAAAACAAAAGCAGGCATTGTATTTTTCTTGAATAAATAAAAATCATGGTGTTTCCTTGGCTTAATGTATATTTTTCATCAAGAGCAAAAATTTTTCAAATATCAGAATAAGACCAACACAGCCCTAGCAG
>CAYJIB010000002.1:0-14440 GCA_964370125.1 uncultured Desulfovibrionaceae bacterium | reverse complement strand
GCTTAAAAAAGTTTTTTACAGGCTGATACAAACACAGCCCTAGGCGGCTGAAAAAAGTTTTTAATAGACTGACACCAACACTGCCCTAGGTGGCTGAAAAAAATTTTTAAAAGGCTCCCACACTGCCGTAGGCGGCTTAAAAAAGTTTTTTACAGGCTGATACAAACACAGCCCTAGGCGGCTGAAAAAGTAGTGGATGCAAGGCAAATTCTTTTTTTGCGGAATGAGTATACGAATTGGTATTCGACATGGAGCAAAAAAAGAATTTAACGCCGCAGACACTGCTTTTTCAGCCGCCTACGACGGCTTGGCGCTCTAGCTTGCCCTCTAAGGACAAAGTAAAATTCACACCCATATATTTAAAATGCGGCTTGGCCAAAATTGTAACAGAATACCAACCAATGGTCGTATCAAGCTCTTTTACATGCACCTCTGCCATACGCAGAGGACGGCGGCTTCTTGTATAGGCATCAGGCGTATCCATAGCTGTAACATATTGACTTAACCAAGCATTGAGTTCTTTTGAAAGCTCGTTTTTCTCTCGCCAAGAACCCATATTTTCTCTCTGTAAAACCTTAATATAATGCGCTAGCCTATTCATGAGCATCATATAAGGAAATTGCGTAGAAAGGCGAAAACCAAGTTCTGCCTCAGCGCCCTCTGGTGTTTTTGGAAAGGTCTTGGCCTTTAAAACAGCATTTGCAGAATTGAAAATTGCCACATTGTCGCTTTGTGAAATGCATAAAGAAATAAAACCCAGTCCGCTCAACTCAAACTCGCGTTTTTCTGTAACAATTGTTCGAGTGGAGATTTTCTTTTGAATACCTTGCAAAGTGGTGTGATACACATAGGGTAAGTCCTTAACCATACCACCGCCGTCAGGCCCAATAATATTGACACACCAACGATAACGAGCAAAGCTGTCCGCAAGGCAAACCGCAAAGGCAAAAGCAGAATTGCCCCATGAAAAAAGCCCTTCATGGTGCAAATCTTCATCAAAATTAAAGCTCGCCGCAGAAGGCTGCCCCCCACTGCTATAAGGCCTTCGCAAAAGAAAACTCGGCAAAATCAAACCAACATAACGAGCATTGGGGTTTTCACGAAAAGCCTTCCATCTGTCGTATGTTGGTGAATCAAAAATACCACGTAAGTCAATAAGTTCGGCAAATTCTGACCAAGATGGAATACCAAAAAAATCTTTGTCAGCACCTGCAAAAAAAGGCGCGTGTGCCATGGCAGCCACAGAAGAAACATATTGCAATAGTTGAACATCTTGTGGAGAGTGTGAAAAAGAATAATCCGCAATAATGGCAGCTACAGGCTGACCACCAAATTGACCAAATTCAGATATATAGATGTGATAAAAAAGTCCAGATTTTGTAACTTCTACTGAATCTTCAAAATCTCTAAGCAAATCTTCCTTAGAGATATTAATGATTTCAACTAAAATATTTTGTGTAAAATCAACCCTTTGAATCAAGAAATTGACATTGCCCCACACACTTTCAAGCCTTTTAAAGCAGTGATTGTGCATGATGGCATTGACTTGATTTGACAATTTTTCATCGATTGCTGAAATATAAAAATCCAAAATCGCAAAAGATATTTGACGATTTTCTTTTGCAACAAGGAAAAAAGAGCGCAAATGTTCAGCTATGCTTTGTCTTTCGTGAGCAGGAACAGCAGACAAGATGTCGGCGAGTATGCCCTGCTCTGTACACAAGCTTTTTTTCTTGTATTCGTCTGAACTTACGTGCATTCTTACTCCAAAAGAGCTTGGGGGCAAAGGCCAACAAGGCTCTTGTAGACTTGCTTGATTTCTTGTTCATACTTCTCAGTATCAAGAGTGAAGGCAGAATAGGCGACAGTTAAGGCCTCTAGGGCAAGTTCTGGATCCCAATATTCCAAGCTTTGCTCTGCCACTTTGTGCAGAATATGCTCTGCTAAGGCCAAGGCCACTTGTACAAAAGCTTCATTATCATAAGCCACTTGGCACAAAAGTTCAAGTTGCTTGATCTTTACTAATAAATTTGTACGTGGTGAGGCACATTTTTTGCTCTCAAAGGCCTGCAAAGCGAGCTGAATATCGCCAAGTGCAAGGGCTTCTTGAGCTTGGGCTTGTGCCTCTTGAAGAATTTCGCTAGAAAAAGATTGGGTTCCTGCAAAAGAATTATTAACAATAACAGGGCTTTTAAAAGATTTTCCTCTTGTGTTTTTATGTGAAAGAGCCTTTGAATGTGTTGTTCCACTTTGCAGCCAAGCCAGTGTGGTTTGTGAAATAAATGGCCTTCCACCGCTAAAAGTATAATCTTGCATAGTGGGCATACGCGTAAAAAAAGCGGCACTTTCATCAAGCACGCTATCAGCTGCGTCTTTATATGACGAGCCAAGTTTTAGCAAAATATCATAAATTGTCTTATGAATATCAAGACAAAAAGGCGCGATAACACAGAGATTTTCAAGCATAAAGGCGAGTGGCAAGAGCGATTTGGCCTCAAAAGAGGTAGCCGTAAGACTTTCTTCGACTCTTTGCAAGGCAGAAAGGTCAGGTTCTGGCAAAAAGCTTTCTGCCTTTCTTTCTTCTATACTCGTGTCAATAGGGGGAAGTTCAGTAATGTGAGACCACAAAGCCAGGCGGAAAATTTTCCATACAAAGGCCTTTTGTGGTTCTAATTGTCTCGCATTTTCGCAATAAGCAAAGGTCGATGCAGAAAATTGTTGATAAAGTTCGCTAAGAACTTTTTTTTGTTCAGCAGAGATGCTTATCGAAGGCTCTGCAATTTCTTCAAGTACCACTCGAGACTTTTCTTCAAGTGATACTTGAGACTTCTGTTTTGTTCGTGCATCTTCTGATTCTTTTTTTTCACTGATTTCACCCTTTGTTTCTATGGATTCTTCGGCTTTTTCCACAGTTTTTTCCACAGGCTTTTTTGCTTCTTCTGTTTGGGCATCTGGCTGTGCCTCTGTTCCCTGTATTTCTGAATCTGGCCTTGCTCCAAGCACTTGCTTTTCATCGCCTTGAACTATTTCTACTGCTGGCTCAATCTCTGTACCCACAGGGGCAATGACTGGCAATCTTTTTATTTCGGCCTTGATATCATAAAAGGCCGAAGCATCGGGCATGTACTCTTCTACAAGCTCTTCAAAGCGAGCGAGCTTATTTAACATTTCATTTTGTTCTTCTTCAGTGAGAGAGGGCTCTGTGCTGCTTGAGTTTTGTAAAAAAGTGACCACTCTTTCATGCCACCAATCCACAGCGTTTATACGCCCACGTAATCTCTTCTTAGCAGGCCAGCCATTTTCCCAAAAGTTTTCCATAAAAGAGATAAGCACTGAAAGGCCATAAGACACACCCAAAAGGCCCTTTGTATGGCATAAAGCCACACCAAGATGGCAGACAACCTGCAAGTCTTTTGTCTTCTCAGACAGTAAAAGAATGGCATTCTTTTCAACGGCTTCCCAAGATATTGTTGCTCCGCCTGCTGAAAAACTCAATTTGTCGATTTCTTCAAGGATGGCAGAATACTCTGGCTCATATCGAGAATCTATCCCAGCCTCGGTATCGCCTTGTACCGAAGAGGCGCCCAATGCTTCATAAAAATCGCTCATACTGTGCTTTCCTCTATTTTTTCAGGTATTTATCTCTTTTACGATCACAATTCATTTCTTTTGCATAAAGTCTTTACAGCTTCTTTATTGACGGAAAGGCATTTTTTTCATATAGTTTCTGTACACTTTTGTCACACGGCGAACATAGTCTTGGGTCTCTTTATAAGGCGGAATGCCATTTGCTTTGCGTACCCTTGTCGGACCGGCATTATAGGCGGCAAGAGCCAGGCTGGTGCTTGGAAATTCTTCTAATAATTCAGCAAGATAACGAGCACCCGCGTCGATATTTTTCTTTGGGTCAAAAAAGTTTGTTAAGCCAAGATGGCGACCCGTTATAGGCATGATTTGCATTGCGCCCTTTGCCCCCCTTGGCGAAACGGCTCGAGCGTTAAAGTTTGACTCAACCTGAATAACTGCCGCCAAAAGTTCTGGTGGAACACCGTGTTTTTTACTGGCCTGCTTGATAAAACTTTGCCAATTAGAAGGGATAGAACGATAGGTGCTATCTCCACTGTACAGAGCTTCAAAATAGTCTGAATAACTTTTTGCAGATTGCCCCTGATAAAAGGCCTCGGCCATTGAGTCATAGTTTTCTACAAAAGAAATGGCGGTGCTAGAAAAAGAATCTGCCGACAAAGGGCTGACATTGTTTACATTACGCCCTTTTTCAAGCAAGGCAACACGTTCTTTCCAAGCCTTTGTTTCAGCCAGGGGAAGGTCTTTGACAAGTCTTGCGTGCCCAAGGACCCCGCCATAGAGCAAAAGGGCTAAGGCAAGAAAAAAGCTCAAAAAAGCTGGCCATTTCAAGCGATTTTGTGCCAAAAAAGTCAACTTTTCAAACAGTGAAATACATCTATAGGTCTTCATACAGGGGAATATATACACTTATGAATACATTGTCAAAAGACTACCCAAAAAAAGGGCACAAGCCCTTCACTCAACTGATTTGCCTTACTTTTTATACATTTTCTCTTGCTCTTTGCCTGCTGCTTGTTGCTTGTGGTGGCACTTCACCTCCACCAAAACCAAGCTTAGAATCAGAAGACCCAGCCCTCGTCCTTTGGCCCCGTGCTGTTGGCGGTGTGCGCTTGTCTATTACAGCCGACAGAAATCTTAACCTCTTTGACTCACGCCCCCACAGTGTGCAGCTCTGCATCTATCAGCTATCATCAAATGAGGCTTTTTTAAATTTGAGCCAAGACCAAGACGGCATAAAGACCTTGCTCAAAGCCAAGGCTTTTGACGATTCTGTAAAAAATGTGGTGCGTGTTTTTATGCAACCCCTTGAAAGCACAGCCCTTGTCTTTGACCGTGCTGAAAATGCCAAATATATAGGGATTGTTGCCGGTTTTTTTGATTCTAGCCCTAAACATTCAAGCGGTATTTGGGAAATTCAACCCTCTGTTCACGAAGAAGGTACATTTTTTACAACAAAAATCTATTCTGCTGGAACTATAGACCTTTCTTTGCATTTAAGCTCCAATGCTCTTTCAGAAATGGACACAAATGCCTTGCTTTTAGCCAAAAAACAAGGCGGTTCGTCTCAAAATCTTGATCAAATACAAAACGATGAGCCTTTAGAAATAAAAGAAGACACAAAGCCCGAAAATAATCAACTTCAAAACCAAGAGCAAGCCGAAAAAACCGATAACCAGGGACAATGAAGCGAAAATATTTTACCTTTTACATGTTTACAAGAAGGTCTATTTTTTCTATACTCGGATACACTAACATACTATTGATGTGATGATTTGTTCCAAAATTTTATACATTCGCACGAGGGAGTAGCTGTTTTGAAAGGACACAGACCCATTTTTTGGAGCCAAGGGCTTTTTTTACATCCCCAGCATTTTCAAATTGCCGACGATGTCACAAACAATCAGGTCAACCTTTTGCGAAATTATGGCCTTCCTTACTTTTGGGGCATACACAAACTGAGCTTTAATCTCACAAATATCAACAATGCCCTTTCTGTTGAAAGCTTAGAAGCCATCTTCCCTAGCGGTGCAGCTGTCAATGTACCCTTTGATGCCAACCTAGCCCCCCTCGCCTTTACGGCAGAATGGCCCTATCCTGACAAAGACAGCACGCTCTACCTTGGCTTATCGCTCTTAAAAAATGGAGAGCCAAATGCCACGATGGAAGGCGAAGCTACTTTTGCAAAAACACGCTTTACCTATACCGAAGATCCCGACATGGTGCCCGATATGTTTGGAAAAGCACCGCCAGCACCTGTGCAAAGGCTAAAATTTGCACCTCTTCTTATTCGTGATATTGACCTTGAGCATTACACCAATTTTGAATGTATGCCCATCGCTCTTTTGCGTCGCATAGGCGAACATGTTGAATTAGACCCGCATTTTTTGCCTCCCCTGCTCTCTATCCATGCACACAGCTATTCAAAAAACCTGGTGCAAGAAGTCCTTGACGCTGCGCTTTCTTGTGCGGGGCGTCTTTATGGTTATAAAAGCACAGTCAGTACCGACGCGCCCGATATGCGTTTTGTTATCAATTTTTCAATTCTTGGGGTGCTCAATCACTATATTCCCCTGCTTGTACACCTTCAAAGCGGAAGCCACATTCACCCTTGGCACATTTATGGACTACTTCGTACTCTTGCAGGCGAACTTTCAAGCTTTTTTAATGATATAGACTGTCTTGGACGAAGCACGCAAAACAGCGAAGGTATCCCCAATTATTGCCACGAAAATCCAAATACTTGCTTTGTCTCTTTGTGTAAAATGCTTATCAAACTCATGGCAAGTCTTGGCGCAGAAGAATCAAAAAGCTTACTTCTTCTCCCTGAAGCTCCGTATTTTGCAGCGGATATTCCAGACAATTTCATCAGTGCAAGCGGACAGGTCTGGCTTTGTGTGCGCCTTGATGAAATGACAGAAGGTCTCGCTGACGACATACCTCGTTTTGTCAAAATTGGCTCAAAAGACAAGCTCAATACCATCATTGCCAAGGCTATTTCTGGTGTTGAACTCACAAAGGTCGCCCCGCCTCCAGGTTTTTTACGTCGCAAAGACACTGCCTGGTACCGCATTGACACAAGCCACAGCCTCTGGCAACAGCTCATAACACAAAAAAGAGCCTATCTTTTCTGGGAAGGCGCACCCGAAGACGCCGAAGTCAAACTTGTGGTCACAGGACAATAAGCTATGCAAACGAGCCTGTACAATGAAGCCATCATAACGGCCATGCTTGCCGCTTCGTATTCTTCTGAATTGCACAATACGCAAACAGAAGCCGACGAAGCCGACATCACACAGGCTGATATACTCTTGCACGAGCTTGTCGCCCTTTTGGATAGAGCAGAAAAAAACGCTGCACTTTCTGGCTTACACCCTGAAATGATTGAAATTTCTGACTTTGCAGTCTGCGCTCTTATTGATGAGGTCTTGCTTTCTTCACCCCTATGGCAGGGGAAGACTGAATGGATGAAGAGGCCTTTGCAATTTGTACGTCACCATTGTGCGACAGCCGGCGAAACCTTCTATGAGCTTCTTGATTCTCTTATAGAAAAGTACAAAGAGCTGGCAGTCGAACAAGAAAAACTCGTAGAAAAAGAAGTCGATCCCCTTATCTCTCAAGACAGTCTTATGCATTTGCAATCTCTTTTGTCATGCCTAAGCCTCTTTGCTCTCTGTCTTGCACAAGGCTTTACAGGCAAATATTATGATGAACCACAAAAAATCCGACAAAAACTTGATGAAATCGGTGAGCTCATTCCTCTTGTAGGCCATAGAAATAGCCCTTTCTTTTTACATCTCGAAGAAAAAGGCCTTCAAAAGCCACAAAACACTTTTTTTGCCCATTTTTTTCGCCGTTTTGACTTTTTAGACATCGCTCTTTGGAGCCTTCCTCCTCTTGTACTTATAGCCTTATACACAGCCTATAGCTCACAAATAGCAGCCTTTTTTCAATCCTTATTACCGGAGCTTCCTTTGCCATGAAGTCTTTTTTGAAAACACTTCTTACTCTTGTACTGTGGATTGTGCTTATTGCCCTTGTCCTGCTTGGCCTCTATATTCTTCATAGTGCTTTTGATATTTCGCCAATGGTGCTGGGGGCTGCAAGCCTTGGCCTTATTGCGCTCATTCTCTTGTCTGTGTATATTAAAAGAAGGCTCACCTTGCGTAAAAGGCGCAAGCAAATTCAACATATCGTCAGCCTCGACAGCGAAGCCCTGCCCATACATTCACAAAGCAATCAAATTATCGAAAATCGCTGGAATAGGGCCATATCGATTATGCGCGAGTCCTACCTTGGACGCAGCGGAAATCCCATTTATGCCCTGCCTTGGTATATGGTCATGGGAAAGACCGGTGCGGGCAAGTCTTCCTCTATTGAACATTCAGGCCTAAGCAGCATGAAGACCGATATAGGTTCTGAAAATACACACACAAGCACCTTAAATTGTAATTGGTTTTTCTTTCGTGAAGCCCTTGTGATGGATACAGCTGGGCGCTATACTGTGCCGCTTAATGAAGAAGAAGACGCCGCTGAATGGCAAGAATTTTTGACAAGGCTTGCCAAATACCGTCGCAATGAAGCCCTAAACGGCCTTGTTATTGCCTGTTCTGCCGACACCTTATACGGTAACGGCTCACATCTTTTAGCCGATGCCCGTTGCATACGCCGCCGCATTGACGAAATCATGCGTATTTTAGGGGCAAAATTTCCTGTCTACCTTATGGTGACCAAGTTTGACCTGCTGAGCGGAGTCGGCAAAGTGCTTGAAAACCTTCCTGACGATTTGCGCAAAGTCTGCATGGGTGAATTGATACAAAATCCTGAAAATAAACATCTTGTCCCTATGGATGTGCAAATAAATGAAGCTTTACAAAATCTTTGCAGAAAATGGCAACAATTCTTTCTTTTTGCCGATCCCGAGACCCTTGCAAAAAACAAAGAGACAAGCCATTATCGTGTCTTAGCCTTTGAAGAATTTAAGGCTATTTTACCAGCTCTTGCCGCCTATACAAATGAAATTTTTGCCGACAATCCCTATCAAGAAACACCTGATTTGCGCGGTATCTTCTTCTCTAGCGCCTTGCGTGGTCCGCAAAAAGCCTTGTGTTCTTTTTCAAAATTGGCAAAGCTCATACAAAAAATATTCCGCACAAAAGAAAGACTTGGCGGCATATTTTTGCACGATTTTTATAATAAAGTCCTTCCACAAGACAGAAATCTCAATCGCCCCATCGCTGAGTATTTGCGCTGGAAATCATCGATGCGCAATCTTGCCTATGGGGGCTTTTTGGCTTTAGCTCTGTGTTTTGGTATTCTGTTTAACTATACCTATCAGCACGATGTTCAAATCCTTCGTATGATTGATGACCTCATAAACAGTGACTCTTCATTAAACATCAAAACAACAAAAGAAAGGCTTGATCGCCTCTATGATGATCAAGGCAGCCTGCATATCGCTCCAAGCGATCCTGCCGTACTCACACAGCGTCTTATTGATTATGAAAGACTTTACCACGAAGAAGTCCTTATTGAAAAAGCCTTAAACAAAAATCCTATTATAAAGCTATTTGGGGCTTTGAGCTATGGCTATGCACAAAAAGCCTTTGAAACCCTTTCTGAATCGCTAAACAATGTCTTTGTCCAAGAAATCATTATCCCTTCTGTGCCTGGGCTTAGCAAGCTCCGTGCAAAGCTTAATGAAGAAAGCGACGACAAAGAATTCTTTTTGTATACCGCCAATCTTATTTGGTATTATGACCTTTATTCTGCAAAAAAACAGGGCAAATCCTTTGAAGAAATGCTCAAAATCCCCGCTATGCCACAAGCCATTATCGAGGCACTGGGCATTGGCAATACCCCGATAACAAGAAGCGCGATGGCCTATTGTATAGTCCGAAGCATTTATAGCCTTGATGATACTGAAGAAGTTGACCGTTCTTTGCGCAATGTCCAAAATCTGATCAAAAATCTCCCAAAAATCAAAAATCAGTCTTTAGAATGGGTGGTTCAACGTGCGGGCGAACTCTCTTCGCTCTCTGCTGTAAATGCCAGCAGATTTTGGTTTGATGCCAATAAAATCCCCATGCAAAGTATCAAGCTCAACCCCATCTATACCATAGAAGGCTTTAAAAAGACCCTTGGCTATCTTGAAAATCTGCGCCTAATCCTCTCTGCTGAAAGCGACAATGAAGCTTTTAACGAATTTCTCGACTGGTATCTTGAAAGCTACCTCAATGCTTGGAGGCATTTTGCCTTGGCAATGAGCCAAGAGGCAAAAAAACTTGCAACAAGACCACAAACAAGCAACAGCCTTTCGCACATGGGCACAGACGACAATCCTTTTTTTGAACTGATTTTGTATATGCACACAGAACTTGAGGCCATTCGCCCCTATCTTCATGAAGTGCCAACATGGATGGAAAATTTGGATGTCATGGCTCGTGCTATCTATGTTGTTCGAAAAGAAAGCCCAAGAAAACAAGAACTCGGTATCTTAGAAGAATTAAAAATCAAAACACAAAGCCTTATCAGCGATGTTTCTAGCAACTTAGACACAAAGATGCGCCTGCACAACTTAAAGGCTGAAAGCCTGGCTAAAGATGTACAAGCCTATCTTAAAGCTCTTGCGGACCTTGTCCCTGCTGGTCAAGATGAGGCTCTTGCTTTTACAGCCGTTAAAGACGCCTTGCCCTCAGAAAGCAATCCAAAACACAATGAAGCTCCAATAAATTTGGCCTTTACAGCCTTTACCAGCATGAATGTCGCTCTTGACCCAGCAATCAATCCCGCCTCGCCCCTTTATCAGCTCATGTTTGGCTCTCTTGATTTCTTTACAAGACGTCTTGTCAATGAGTCTTCTTGTCATATTCAATCTATGTGGGAAGGCGATGTTCTTGCCAGTGCAGGGCGTTTGTCTACCAGCCAGCTTCAGCAAAGCCTTTTTAATGAACAAAGCGGACTTGTGCGCAATTTTATCAACAAAAGCCTTGGGAATTTCTTTGACCACACAATCAATGGCTATGCCCCAGAAACTTTGCATAAAGCCTATCCGATGAGTTTTACAGACGATTTCCTTGCCTTTATCAATGTCGGACTTGCCGACTACAAGCCCGTCTCAAGCGAATACGGCATCACCATTGAAGCCCTGCCTGTCAATGTCAACGAAGACGCCTTTGAACTCCCGCAATCTGTTTCTTTAAGCCTACAATGCACCGAAGAAAAGCAAAGTCTTGAAAATTACAACAGTCCCGCAAGCAAGCTTTTTGCCTGGAAGGCAAACAGCTGTGGCGATACAAGCTTGACAATCCGCTTTAAAACTACAGAACTCAAGGTCAATTATATGGGGCAAAATGGCTTTATCAATTTCTTAAACGATTTCCAATTTGGCAGCAAAACTTTTTCGGCCAGCGACTTCCCCTATCAAGAAGAACAGCTTAAAAAAATGGGCGTTGACAGCATAACAGTGCGCTACAATATCCAAGACGCTGCCTCTATGCTTGAAAGCTATACCTTTAGCCCAGGGCAAATTCCCTTTATTGCCGCTGAATGTACAAGGTAAGCCCTATGCAATCGCTCACACTATTAGAACGCCTGACCGAACTTGAAAACCTTTCACAAAAAAAAGGCGGAGAGGATTTTACAAAAAAATCCCCTCTCCAAAAACTTGAAGCCTCAGTTATCCGTCACTTAAACGCTATCTTAAACACAAGAAAAGGCTCTGTGCCCATTGCACCAGACTTTGGCATTGCTGACATCACCGATCTTGGACGAAGTTTTACAGATGAAAGCCTTGAAGACTTTAAAAGCGAGCTTGAAAGAGTGATTTTGCTTTATGAACCACGCCTTAGCGGAATAAGCATCAAACACAGTCCAAAAGCAAACAGTCCTCTTTTTGTCGTCTTTCTCATTGAAGCCACAATTTCAGCCACGATTGAAGGAAGAGAAGGCCAGCACCTTTTACAATTTGAAACCCTCTTTGACGCATCAAATGTCGCCTATTTATCAAAGGGAGCTTAAAAAACAATGGATATAAACGCTTATTATCAACAAGAATTGCACAATTTGCGTGTTTTGGCGGCAGAATTCTCAAAAAAACACCCAGATCTTGCACCCCTCTTAGCAGAATCCTCTTCCGATCCAGATGTCGAACGCCTTCTTGAAGGTACAGCCTTTCTTACAGCACAGCTCTCAAAAAAATTTACTGAAAGCTACGATCAAATCGCCGAAAACCTCTGCTCACTTCTCTTGCCTCAGCTTCTTTGTGATGTGCCAAGCTGCACCCTTATGCAATTTTTCCCCACAAAAAACATCAATGCCCCCTTAACTATCCCCGCAGGAAGCCGAGTGGGCTCTGTCGAAACAAATGGCGTGTCCTGTACCTTCTCAACCACCTCAAAAGTCGAACTTTTGCCCATCTCCCTCTCAGCCCTCAACCAAAAAACCCAAGCTGGCTCAGCCCCAAGCCTTGAACTTGTCTTTAACCTACACGCCCCAGACGCTTTTCAAGGTGTTGACCGCTTGCGCCTGTATTTCCCAGGAAGGCAAGCAAACGCCGTCCATCGCTTCTATGACCTCTTGTTTCACACAAAAAGCCTCTCTTTACAATGTGATGAAAAAGAATGGAAACTTGGAGATGAAGCCTTACAAACTGTCGGCTTCTACCCCGATGAAGAGCTCTTCCCCTATCCAAAAAACGCCTGGACAGGCTTTAGGATTATTCAAGAATATTACGCTTTTCAAGAAAAATTTCTTTTTCTTGACATCATGCTACCAAAAGATTTTCACACAGGAAATGCAAAAAACCTTGCGTGTCGCTTCATACTTAAAGCAAATCTCCCAAACGATTTCCCAGAATTTGAACTGGACAACTTTGCCCTATTTGCCACACCCGCAATCAATATATTTCCCTTTGAAACCATGCCCATAAAGGCAAACCTCAAAGAATCAAGCTATCTTGTTCGCGCAAATGCCACACAGTATAAAGCCTATATCCCCTATAAAATCAATGCCCTCACAGCAATAAACGCACAAGGTGAAGAACAAGAATACAGCTACATGCTGGCCGCAAGCCACAATGAAGAAAAACCCACCTACACCGTCATTCACAAAAAAAATGCCGACGAACAAAGAAATATGCACATTTTCTTAATTCATTCAAACAGTAAAAATGTCCCAGAAAGAGCTGTACTCTCTGTTGACGCCCTTTACTCAAACGGCGACTATCCATGCGCCTTACAAATTGGTGACATCAAAGTCCCCCTCTCCACCTCGCCAGCCCTCGCAAACTTTACAAATCTTACACCCCCAACAAAAAGCATGAAAGCCCCAGCAGAAGGTCATGTCCTCTGGTCCATGCTCGCCCACCTCCACCTCAACTACCTGCCCCTCACCGATGCAAAAAGCTTAAAAGCCATACTCCTTACCTATTTGCCCACGCAATTTGACGCTATCTATATTAAATCCATTACAAAGCACATCGAATCTATTCTCTCTGTCGAGCAAACAAGCACAGACATTCTCTGGAAAGGACGTCCACACCATAGCGCCGATATTAACATCGTTCTCGACACAAATGCCTTTAGTAATTCAGGCTACTTCTATCTCTTCGGTATGATTTTAGCCCGTTTCCTCCACGAATACGCCCCCATAAACAATTTTATGCGAGTTATCGTTTCAGACTCCTTAAACACAAGAAGTTTTCAATGGCAAAAGCACAAGACAAATCCCTCCCTCCTGTAATCAAAGACATGCTGCAAAAACCGCAGCAATATTCCTTTGAACAGGTCATAAGCCTTCTCTATCTCTGGAAGCGCTCACACGAAAACGAAAGCCTCTTTGCTTTCTTACAAAAATCCTTGCGCTTTCGCCCTGACCTTAGCCTGTCTTTTGCCGTCTCTGATATTCACAATATCAAAATTCAAAAAAACACCGAACAAAAAAAATCCCCACAAAAAACACAAGATGACCCTGTATGCAAACTCCCCGATGAACAAAATGATTGGGGAAAAGCCCACATAACCGCCACCTTTCTTGGACTCTATGGCACATCTTCACCCCTTCCCAAATTTTACACAGAAAGACTCTTTGATGAACAAAGCCACGACAGCTCATCAAATCGTGACTTCTTAGATATCTTCAATAACCAATTCTACATGCTCCACGCCCTCTTGCAAAATAGCATAAACCCTTGGCACAGCTGGTGTCACCCACTCGGCAGACAACACCATATGCTCATGTCCCTTGCAAGCTTTGGCAGCAAAAGCCTCTATGACAAGCTTTTTGACAATAGCCTCTTTTTACAAAACGCAGGCCTCTTCTTCCAACAAGCAAGACCAGCATCAGGCCTTATCAATATCTTAAATAATGTCGCAAATTGGCAAAAAATACGCCTGCACCAAAACAAAAAACGCATGGCAAAAATCCCAAAAGACCAAATCCTCTGCCTCGGCGAAAGCTCGGCAAGCCTTGGCGAAGACAGCACCATAGGCACACATGTCCCCTGCTATGAAGACAGCTTTGAAATCGAAATCTACGATGTCGACCTCCAAACTTTTTATACCTTCCTTCCAAAAAACACCCTCGCACAAAAACTCCATACACTCATAAAACACTATAATAGAAAAATCGTAAACTACTTTGTCACAATCAAATTGCTCCCAAATCAAGCAAAAGCCCTCTGCCTCGGAGGCCTAGAAACAACCACACCCTACGGTAACGAAAATAACAAAAACTTCGCCACACTCGGACACGATACCTGGCTAGGATACGGCGGAAACGAAAACACTCTAAAAAAAGCCACCGCACACTACCACCAAGGCTTTAAAAATATGTGAAAGGCAATGCCTCCGGCGGC
>CAYJIB010000001.1:67432-79095 GCA_964370125.1 uncultured Desulfovibrionaceae bacterium | reverse complement strand
CGTATTGGTCTTGCTTTGCGTAATCATCTTGCTTTTCTCTGACAGCGTTGAGCAAGCTGTCTTTTCCACTGCCAGAAGGCCCCATAAGATAGATGAGGCGCCCTGTGTACTGACTGTTCATAAAAGAACTAGGAAGCCTTTGCTTCCAGCATTTTCTTTTCAATAAAGGAATAGGTGCGCTCTGCCACAGCCTCACGCACTTCGCTGTCATGGAAAATACCGATAACTGTCGCCCCACGGCTTTTAGCTTCGTTAATGAGTTCTACGACTGTTTGCCTGTTTTTGCCGTCAAGCGAGGCTGTCGGTTCGTCAAGCAAAAGAATAGGATATTCCCAAATAAAGCCACGAGCGATATTCACTCTTTGTTGCTCGCCACCAGAAAAAGTTGCGGGGGCAAGATTCCAAAGTCTTTTGGGAATGCGCAAGCGATCAAGCAAATCACCAGCTCTTCTGCGGGCCTCTTCTTGGCTTGTGCCTTTTTCCATAAGCCTTTCTGCCACAATATCAAGGCAAGAAACACGAGGAATAACACGCAAAAATTGGCTGACATAGCCAAGGGTATGACTGCGCACTTCAACTATGGTGCGTGGCAGGGCTTGCACCATGTCCACCTCTTGCCCTTGATGACGCACAAGAATAGCACCCGATGTGGGCTTGTAATTGGCGTATAAAGAGCGCAAAAGTGTAGACTTTCCCGAGCCAGAAGGGCCGTGCAGAGCAAGGCATTGCCCCGCATAGGCGTCTAAATTCAAATGCTCAAAAGCTTCAATAATCGCCCCTTCTTGGGCATGAAGCACAAAGTTTTTGCAAAGGTCACGAACGGCAACTTGAGGAATAAGAGACATGGAACAATCCTTTTTAACCTTGTAAAATAGAAGATACAAGCAATTGTGTATAGGGGTGATGCGGGTCGTCAAGCACTTGGTCTGTCAGGCCAGCTTCAACAACATGGCCTTTGCGCATAACGACAATGCGGTGCGCCAAAAGCCTTGCTACAGCGAGGTCATGCGTCACAAGCACAATAGAAAGGCCAAGCTCTCGCACCAAGGTGCGGATAAGGTCAAGAAGCTTTGCCTGCACAGAAACATCAAGGCCGCCAGTTGGCTCATCCATAAAAACAAGGCGAGGCGAAGAGACAAGATTGCGGGCAATTTGCAAACGCTGCTGCATACCGCCAGAATAGGAAGCGGGAATATCGTCAATGCGATCGCTAGCTATCTCAACACGTTCAAGCCATTCAAGACCGGTCTCACGGATATTGCCATAATGACGCAAGCCACAAGCCATCAGCCTTTCGCCTATATTGCCGCCAGCTGAAACGCGCATACGCAAGCCGTCTCTTGGGTGCTGATGAACAAAGCCCCATTCGGTGCGCAAAAGACGACGGCGCACGGCTTCTGGCAGATTATGAATATCTAAGAGCCTTTCTTGCCCCTTGTCGTCAATGCTGCGATAGTTCACAGAACCAGAGCTTGGCGTCATGCGCCCAGAAAGAAGGTTTAAGAGCGTGCTCTTCCCTGAACCAGATTCCCCAACAATGGCGAGAACCTCCCCAGGCCAAAGCTCAAAGGAAATGTCCTTACAGCCGATACGCTGTCCATAATATTTTGTAATTTCATTCACTTGCAATACACTTTGCGGGAGCAAAGCTTGAGGCTGGCGTGTGTCTTGAATGTGTGTTTTAAGCATTGTTTAACTCTCTGTATGGCAATTGAATCGGGAAAGATTTTTTTCGCAATAGTCTGAATCAGAACAAACATAGATGCGGCTGCCTTGGTCGTCGGCAATGATTTCGTCCAAATAGCTCTCTCTTGCGCCGCAAATTTCACAAGGCTTGTCCCAAGCCTGTACAGAGAAAGGATAGTCTTCAAAATCAAGGCTTTGCACGTCAGTATAAGGCGGAATGGCGTAAATGCGCTTCTCACGCCCTGCACCAAGAAGCTGCAAGGCCGGACATTGGTGCATCTTTGGATTGTCAAATTTTGGAATGGGCGAAGGGCTCATCACATAGCGATTGTGTACCAAGACAGGATAGTCATAGCTTGTGGCGATTTCGCCGTGCTTGGCAATGTCTTCATAGAGCTTGACATGCATCACACCGTATTCTTCAAGGGCGTGCATAGTGCGGGTCTCTACTTCGCTTGGCTCCATCCAACGCAAAGGCTCAGGAATGGGCACTTGATACACCATGATTTGCCCTTCTTGCAGAGGGGCTTCGGGAATACGGTGTCTTGTTTGAATGATGCTGGCCTCTGTTGTGACGGTTGTGACCTGCACTTCTGCCACTTTTTCAAAAAAAGCCCGAATAGAAACGGCATTAGTTGTGTCGTCAGAACCTTGGTCGATAACCTTAAAGACATCGTCCTTGCCAAGAATGGCCGCACTCAGCTGAATGCCGCCCGTCCCCCAGCCATAGGGCATGGGCATTTCACGCCCGCCAAAGGGCACTTGATAGCCAGGAATAGCCACAGCCTTTAAGATGGTGCGACGAAGCATTCTTTTGCTTTGCTCATCAAGATAGGCATAATTATAGGAAAGGGCTTCACTTTCTATGGAAAAAATATCGTGTTCGTTCATTGTGAAAGTTCCTTTTGCGTGCTCTTTTCTTCACGCTTGGCATGGGCTTTTTGCAAAGAACGCAAAAGCTCAAGCTCGGCTTGGAAGTCGACATAATGGGGGAGTTTTAAATGCTGTACAAAGCCAGAAGCTTCAACATTGTCGCTGTGATAGAGGACAAATTCTTCGTCTTGCGCTGGGCCGACTAAGGCCTCGCCCAATTCTTTTGAACGCAAAGAACGGTCAACAAGGGCCATGCTCATAGCCTTTCGCTCGCCTTCGCCAAAGGCGAGCCCATAACCACGGGTAAAGCAGGCAGGCCTGTCGCCGCCGCCATGAAATTTGTTGATCATTTCGCATTCGGTAAGGGTGATTTCTCCGACGGTGATAGGAAAGCCAAGCTCTTCGGGGACAAAGCTGACTTCTACTTCGCCCATGCGGATTTCTCCAGCAAAAGGGTGCGTAGAGCCAAAGCCACGCTGGCTTGAATAGGCTAAAGCGAGGATCAAGCCTTCATCGCCCCTTGCAAGATTTTGCAAACGAATATCACGGCTTGCAGGGAGCTGTAAGGCTTGGCGGCTCAGATCGCCCGGGCTTGTGTGCGGGTGTTCGACTTCTTCTGGCAAAAGACCTTCTTTTTCTAAGAAGGAAAGGACTTTTGGGCAGGGAAAAGTGATTTTTTCAGCTAAAGACAGATCGGCCTCTTCCAAAAGATTGTCCAAAGTCTTTTCTTCTTTGCCTTGTAATTCTTTGGCATTTTTTGCAAGGCTATTGTCGAGCAGTCTGTGGGTATAGTCAAAAGTCGGGCCAAGCAGTTGCCCCCCGGGAATGTCTTTGTAGGTTGCAGAAATAAGGCGTCTTATGCGCATATTTTCTGTTTGCAAGGGGAGGGACGAAGCAAAACGGGGCAAGGTCGTGCGAAAGGCCCGCAAGAGGAAGATAGCCTCGACTAAGTCGCCACGGGCTTGCTTGATAGCAAGGGCAGCGCTTTCTGGGTGGTAGAGCGAACCTTCTTGCATGACACGGTCAACGGCGAGCGAGAGTTGTTCTTTTATTTGATCAATGCCGAGCTCTGGCACTTCAGTCGAACCACGACGCTCTTTGGCCAAGAGTTTGTGCGCATTGGCGATGGCCTCATGGCCGCCTTTTACTGCTACATACATGATAGAATATCCTTATATATCTTTGAGGCTTACCGAACGAGGCAGGGCAAAAATCTGCACCATTCCTCTTGAAGATTTGGCCGTATTGACAAAAATGATGTCCACGCCCAAGGGGTAGCCTGCATGATTTTCTTGTAATTGCGCCCAAAAAGAAGAGCTAAAAACCTCTGCGACAAGGGGGAGACGCAAGGGCGCTTCGTCTTTTTTGATGCCCGGACCTGTCAGAATATAGGGCGCTTTTTCACTGTCTTCACAGGCAAAAGGGGCAGCGATAATCATTGTTGTTGAGCTGTCTGGATAGGCGGGGCTTCCTTGGCAAAAGCGAGCAAGTTCGGGCATTTGCTTGAGATTGCTGATAAAGGCAAAGGCGGCTTTTTCAGGCAAGTCGACCAAGGGGCTTGCGCAATGAAAGCGCAAATGCTGTTTGAGCTTTTGGCATTGTAAATTGCCGTCAAGCCAGACAGGAGTGTCGGCATCGCAAAGGCTTAAAGCTATGGCCAAAAAGCCTTGCATGGCTTCTTTGCTTAGGGGGCATGAATGGTTAATGTTTGGTGGCAAGGCATTCATTTCCTTAACAATTCCTGGGCGAGAAAAGGCGTCTAAGATCACACGAAAGCAATTTTGTGCTTCGCTTACCTGATCGCTAAAGCCAGGCTCTGCGATAACTTTTGTCGTTAAGCTCATTCGTCTTCTCCACGCACCATGGTCAAAAAGTCCACCTTGCTTGCGGCTGTTGTGGCAGCCTTTGCTTCTTGCTTTTTGTTGTGCTTTTCTACAATTACAGAAACGAGACTTTCTTCAAGATGGTCAGTAAATTTAGGGTCTTGCATGAGGGCATCGAGGACGGCGGCCATGGCGGCATGACGGGGATTATTGCCCATGACATAGGCATGGCCTTCATACTTTGCAGGGCTTTTTTCTGTCTCGCCTTCAATGCTTAAAGCGATGGCACAGCGAGTGACGAGCATTTCGCCAAGATTAAAGCGCTGCCCTGTGCTTCCTGCCTTGCCTTCAAGCATGATCATGCCGCTTTCTGGCTTGCGCAAATAAGAATAGTGTGGGAGCGGTGAAATGTTCCGCAAAGCCTCTTCAAGTGTCTTTGTGTCAGAAAGAGCAAAAGCCCGCATCCAACGCTGGCGAGGCATTTCTTTGTTGACTGTGTCTTGCATATATTCTCCAATAAAACAAAGTCTTTCAATCATTCAATGTATGATGATGGAAAATAACGAGGGAATGTGGCAAGATTGTGTCAGCTAGATAGAGAAAATTTGACACTTTTTAAGATTGTGTCACAGAATATGTTGCTAGCCTTTTAGGCTTTTTTTGGGCTTTATACGCCACCAAGATGACAAAAAAAGCTTCTTTGCATGACATTTTCATGACAAAGAAGCTTGAGGGGGAAAGGCAAAGGTTTATTCAAATCAATTAACAGTAAAAAATCCCCACTAGCTCCCCTTTGTCGCCTGTGGATGCCAAATACCCAGTTCTTCTAATGTCGCCATTTCAGTTAAAATGCGCGTTGATGTATCAATAATAGGACACAGCAGGGCCGCACCTGTGCCCTCGCCAAGACGAAAACCCAAATCCAAATAAGTCGGGATGGAATATCTTTGTAAGAGGAATTTATGGCCGCATTCAAAAGAAATGTGCGAGCCAATAAGCAAGCCTTTAACTTGTGGGAAAAGCTCCGCCGCAATGCTGGCCGCTGCTACTGCAATAAAACCATCTAAAATCACAGGAATTTTTTTTGAAAGTCCTCCAAGAATAAAGCCAGCCATAGCCCCAATTTCTGAGCCACCAATCTTTGCCAAAACATCAAGAGGGTCTTTTGGGTCAGGCTTATTGAGTTCGAGTCCCTGCTCGATAAGGGCGATTTTTTTCTCAAGTTGAATACTGTTAATGCCCGAGCCAATACTTGTAAGGCTACGCACAGGAAGGTCGCTAAATACGGCAGCAATGGCCGATGAAGGGCTTGTATTGCCAATGCCCATTTCGCCAACAAGTAAGAGATCAGCCCCACTTGCTATCTTTTCTCTGGCCATATCAATGCCCACCTGTAGGCATTTTTCGGCTTCTTTCCTCGTCATGGCAGGGCCTTCGCTAAAATCTTTTGTACCATGAACGACCTTTTTATGGACAAGGCCAAGAGCGTCTGACATATCGGCCTTAATGCCCACATCTACGACTGTCAAATTTGCACCAGCCGTGCGGCAATAGGCATTGATGGCGCCGCCGCCACGCAAGAAATTGCGCACCTGCATAGCGGTGACCTCTTGCCTTGTGCCGCTTATCCCATGCAAAGCAATGTCGTGATCGCCAGCAAAAAGCACAAGCTCTTTCTTTGTAAAACTTGGTAAAGCTTTTCCGCTAACACCAGCTAAAAGAATGGCTAAATCTTCTATTTTTCCAAGGCTTTTTGGGATTTTAGCTAGGCTTAAAAGTCGATTTTCACAAGCCTTTGCAGCATCAATGTCAAAGGGAGGAATGTTGATTTTGTGCATAATTTACCTTAAAAAATGAGTGTAAAAAGTGTGGAAAAAGAAAGCCAAACAAAGCATGATCGCCACATAAGTTGCACGCTCAAGGCGATATGCTGTGGCAAAATTTTTTGCTTGCCTTCGCCGATGAGAGGGTGCTCGACAATTTTTCCTTGATAAAAAGCAGGGCCACCAAGTTGAATATTAAGCGCACCGGCAAAGGCGGCCTCTGGCCAAGCAGAATTTGGGCTTCTGTGGGCAGAGCGATATGTAAAGCCAATACGCAAACTTTCTTTTGGCAAAAAGTAAGGTGAAGCGAGGCTCGCTAAGGCAATGCAGGGCAAAGACAGTCGAGCTGGAACAAAGTTTAAAGCATCATCAAGACGAGCGCAAGGCATTCCAAAATCAAAATAGCGCTCGTCTTTCTTGCCCCACATGGCGTCAAGCACATTGGCGGCCCTGTGAAAGACCGCAAAAAAAGCAGCACCCGAAAAACCAAAAAAGAGAAGACCAAGACCGGCCCAAAAAAAAGTCGCAAGCACCCCATCAACCAAGTTCTCGGCAACACTTTCTATAGCGGCACGAGCAATACCTTCTTCATCAAGCTTATCAACCTCTCGCCCAACAATAAGAGCAAGAGCCAAGCGAGCTTGCTCATAATTTTTTTGCACAAGGGGCGCATAGACTTCAAAGGCGTGTTCTGAAAGGCTTTTTGGTGCCATGCAAAAAGCGACAATGAGGGCAGAGAGAGCAAAGGCAAGGAAACTGCCTCCGATCAAATGCGCAAATTCCACCAAGGACAAGGCCAGCAGAGCGCATGGCAAAAGCACAAGAAAGCAGGCGAGCAAGCCCTTTTGCTTGAGGCAAAGAGGAATTTCCTTTTCATACAAAAAGGTTTCAACTTTTTTTGCCAAAAAGCCTATGCAAGATACAGGGTGATAAATCGTTTTTGGATCACCAAGCAAGCGGTCAATGAGGCTGGCAAAGGGTAAAAAAAGCAGACTCAACATCAAAATCCCAAATGATTATAGAGTTTTTTAAGGTCAACAGCTTCTCGCACGATAGCTGCAAGGCGGTCTAATGCCTTGTCTACTTCATGAAGGGCAGTTTCATCAAACTTAGGGCCTTTTTTCCCTAAAGTAAAGCTGTCTTCTTCTGGCAGGCCAATATCATGAACATAAGGTATGACGCCAAGCACAGGCAGGGCCGTATGTCCTTGTATATAAGTATGCGCCCCTTTTAGAAAGCTTTGATCACCCCGAAAACGGTTAACAAGAAAGCCAAGCATAAGGTCGCGTTCAGCCTTTGAAAAAGTCATCCAAGTGCCTAAAAATGAAGCATAAACGCCGCCACGGTCAATGTCTCCAATGAGAATGACCTTGGCCTTCGCATAAAGCGCCATGCGCATATTGACGATATCGTGCGAACGTAAATTAACCTCGGCCGGGCTTCCCGCACCTTCAAGCACCATGATGTCCTTTCCTTCGCTAAGGCTGTCATAGGCATCGGTAACTGTCTGCCATAATTTATGTTTTTTGTTAAAGTAGTCGCGTGCCTGCATGTGCCCAAGGCTTTTTCCAAGACAAATGATTTCAGAACCTGTATCTGATGAGGGTTTGAGCAAGATGGGATTCATGCGGCTATCTGCGTCAAGGTGGGCGGCCCTTGCTTGGATGATTTGGGCGTGCCCCATTTCTTCTTTATTTGGCAAAATAGCTGAATTTGATGACATATTTTGTGCTTTAAAAGGGGCAATGTTGTAGCCGTCTTGTTGAAAAATGCGGCAAAAGGCGGCGGTCAGGACGCTCTTTCCTGTGCTTGAGCCTGTGCCTTGCAGCATGAGGGCTGGGATTTTTTGTTTCTTTGTTGTTTGACGAATACGTGTTTCTTGGCTTGCTTTATTGCCCAAAAGTTCTTGCAAAGCTTCAAGAAGGATTTGATGCTCATGAGGGAGGCGCACAGCGACACGGTAAAAGGTTTTGTTATCGTTCTCTTTTTTTTCGAGGCCATAATAATTTGCGCAATCACGAATGACAATGCCGTATTCTTTTACGAGGCGAAAAGGCAAGTCTTTTGGAGCGTCATTTAGGCTAAACAAGACATAATTTGCCGATGAAGGATACAGGTGTACCTTTGGAAGTGTCGACAGACGATCCACTAAATCTTTGCGATTCTTTGTGTTTTTCTCTCGCGTATTTTTGGCAAAATCGCCTGCCTTTGAAAAAAGAGCGATTGCGGCCTGTATTGCAAAGGCATTGACCGACCAAGAGGGCAGGCTTTGCCTTAGGGCATTTGCCCAAGAAGGCTGTGCCACCAAGAAGCCCACTCGCAAGCCAGGCAGACCATAAAATTTAGTAAGTGAGCGTAAAACAAAGGTATTTTGCAAAAATTCTTTGTGTTCTTCCTTAGCAAAAAGCGAGATGAGCGAGTGTGTGTTCTCATCGCCAACATAGTCGATAAAGGCTTCATCGATAATCCACACAAGGTCTGGTCTTTTTTTGATGAGGGCAAAGAGCGCAAGAGTATCGTATGCGTGACCAGAAGGATTTTCAGGATTTGCTAGAAATATCGCTGAATGAGGCGCAATGTCTTTCAGTGTATTTTCGAGAATGTCTTTGTCTTCGTTTTTCTTTGTTTGCTCTTTAAGGCCACCCCAAATAGGCTTAATGGGCAAATCCGCATGATGACAGGCAAGAGCGTATTCACTAAAGGCGGGCTCGATAATGACCGCCTCTTTGACGCCTTTTTTCTTGAGCAGGCGGGGCAGAGCGTGAATAAGCTCATTGCTCCCATTGCCAAAGACAAAAAAGTCCTTGGGCAGTTGATAATAGAGGCTTGCGGCCTGCATGGCTTCTTCGGCATGGGGCGAAGGATAGGCGTGAAGCTTTGTTGTAGCGAGGTTTAGAGCTGCACGAATAAAATCTGGCACGCCTTCTGGGTGGATATTGACGCTAAAATCGAGCAAGCTTTCAGGGCTTTTTCCACTTTGTTCAGATAAGGCCAAGAGATTGCCGCCGTGTTCGTAGGTATTCATTGTTGACCTTCACTTTGTATAAAAATGTGTGGAGACTTTTTTTGTATGAGCGCAAAAAGCTCTTCTGCACAAGCTTGTGGGCTTTTCTTGCTATTGTCGATAAAGACTTGATTTGGCAGTTCTTTATGAATGTTTTCTGCTTGGCTTTTGGCGTGTTGCCAGTCGGTCTTGCGATCTTTTCGCCCTTCTTCACGTTTTTTTAAAGTTTTTAAATCGCAAGTAAGCTGTACAGAGAGGACATCAATATCTTGAAGTCGACCAAGCAAATCGGCTATCCAACTTTTGTCTTCACCAATAACATGGTCAACAATTACGAGGCTTTGTGATCTTGTTGCTTCGGCAATACTTGCGTGAAATATTTCGATGATGGGCAGTTTCGTTTCCTTTACAGCCAGGAGCACTTTGTCAAAATCGGGCGCGCATTGCCTAAGGGTAGAATCTATGTCTAAGGAAAAGCAAGTCTTTTTGAGAGAGCCTTGCAATTTTTTTTGCAGGGCTTTTGCCAAAGAGCTTTTTCCCGCACTTGAAGGGCCGTTAATTAAGATAACAAGACCTTGCTCTTTGTCGTCTTCTTGAGTAAAAGTTAAGTAATTTTGAATGTTTAGATTGTTGTTTTCAGCTAAAATATTTCCCCAATAGAGGCGCACATAGCCAGCCTTGACATTTTTATAAACAAGGCCTTCTTGGCTTGTGCCGTATTTTGACTGTACCTTATACAAGGAGGGATAGTCTTTGTGAACTTTGATGTTTGTCCAATGAAATTCATGGCCTCTGAAGTGTTTGCGAAAGCCCTCACCAGTTGCAGCTTCTTCGCTCTTTGCTTCTTGATTTTCAAAGCCGAAGGGCAGTTTTTCAAAAAGTTCCACCTCACGGTAGCCCAGCGATTGCACCTTGTCTCCCATTGTGGCTGTGGCGTCAAAGACGGCGCACAAAGGATAGCTTTTTTTGCTATCATTGTTGATTTTGTCTGTAATTTCGATGTTTTTGCACAGATAAACAAGGCCTGCATCTTCGGCATAAACATGACCGCCTTGCTCTGCAAAGTCAAAAATTGCTTGCCGCATGGCCGCATTTTCAGCAAGTTCTTTGGCAAAGACTTCTGGATAGCCACCGCCGATATAGAGGGCTTGCGCATCTTTTGGCAGCTCTTTATCGTGAAGTGGCGAGAAGGTTACAAGCTCAAAGCCCGCTTCTTTTAAGACCCTTTCATTTTCTTCATAATAGAGGCAAAAAGCCTTGTCTTTGGCTATGGCGATGCGGCCTTTATTGGGCATAGTTTGCTGATTTTTGTTTGTAATTTCTTCTATCTTTTGAGGTCTTTGCACCCTGCAGGCTGACAAAAGCTTGTCGATGTCAATGTGCTTTTCAGCGCTTTGAGCAAGGGCATCAAACCATTTTTCAGCCTTTTCTTTTTCTGAAGATTTTTCATTAGAAGAATCACCAAAAAATTCTTCGGGCGGAAGAAGTCCCAAATGCCGCTCTGGCATAATCCAAGCTGGATCTCTTGGTATAGCCCCAAGTAGAGGGGGGAGTTTTGCCCGCTCCAGGGCTTTTTGTAGAATGTCTTTGTGGCGGGGGCTTCCAACATAGTTGGCAATGACGCCAGCAAGACGGATATTGTGCCGTGTGCATTCTTCATGAAAGCCACGCACAAGAGCGACGATTGATCCCGCCATGCCACGAGCATTAAAGACTAAAACAACTGGAATTTCAAGATTTTGTGCAACATGGGCAGAGCTTCCTTCAAGGCTTTCAATGTCACGCCCATCAAAAAGTCCCATGACCCCTTCACAAATGGCCAGGTCTGTGCCTTGATTGTGCCTTTGCCAAAGCCTCTTTACGCCATCAATGCCCAGCATCCAAGTGTCGAGATTGTAAGCTTTTTTCTTGCTGGCTCTTTTATGAAATTCTGTGTCGATATAGTCGGGCCCGCACTTAAAACCCTGAACTTGCAGGCCTTTATTTGCAAAAAGACGCAAAAGAGCGATTGTTAAGCTGGTCTTACCTTCGCCAGAACGTGGAGCGGCAAGGCAAAAAGCGTGGAAATCTTGAGTACTGTAATCTTTGTTCATAATCAATAATTTACCAAGTTAAAGGTCGTACTTATCGGCATAGCCACGAATTTCATAAAGATTTTCTCCGTCAAAGCGTGTACGGGCATTGCCTAAAATGACAAGGCTCGACATATCGACTTTTTCTTCGGGGAAATCTTCTAATTTCCCAATCCATTTTTCTTCATTTGGCCTACCCGCATGACGGACAAGAGCGCACAAAATGTCTTTTCCTCTTTTTTCTGTAAATATTTCAATGGCTTTGTGTAAGAGTTCACGCCTTTTTTTGCCTGCTGGATTGTACAAAACGGCGGCCAGTGCCGAGCTTGCTAGGGCTTTGAGATTTTGTATGATTTCTTCTTTTGGGATAAGCAAGTCAGAC
>CAYJIB010000001.1:43328-67422 GCA_964370125.1 uncultured Desulfovibrionaceae bacterium | reverse complement strand
CGCCGCGAGATTTGCTGCTGTTATCCCTGGCAAAACATGTATTGTAATGTGTGCAAATTCTGCTTTATTGGCACGAAGCTCAAACAAAAGCCCGGCCATCGCAAGCACGCCTGAATCACCAGAACTTAGCACACAGACTTGCCGCCCCTCTGCCGCCGCTAAAAGAGCCTTTGTGCAGCGTTCGACTTCTCCACGCATTCCGCTCTCGATGCAAATTTTATCACTTATATTTTCTCGAATAAAATCCATATATTTGCTATAGCCAACAATGGTATCGCTTTGTTCTATGGCTTTGCTGACTTCGGGGCTTATGTGCCTTGCCTGACCCGAGCCCAGACCGACGACAAGTATTCTGCCTTTGTTTGTAAAAACTCTATTGTTTTCCGTCTCTTGCGTAAAGAGTGAAGGGCCGTGAGCAAGGCGGCTTAGGGCAAGTGTCAGTCCGTCAAGGCGTATTTTGTGGCTGTGCAAAAGGCCTTCTTGAGAGCTCAATTCCTTTGCACAAAGCAGGCTTGCCGCCTCACATACGGAAGACGTAGCAAGCTTTTCAAAAACCCTTTGTGAAGGATTTGGAACAGGCACAGTGCTTAATGTTTCAGCCGAATAAAAAGCAAGGGGAATGTTCCATTTTTTGCTAAGTTTGGTGATGGCTTCTTCGTCTTTTTTTATGTCACAAGTGGCTAAGGAAGCAATGCTTTCTTTATTGATACCAAGTTTTTTGAGTGCAGAGAGGACTTCTTCTTCAAGTTTTTTTGGATCATACTTGCGGCGGCAACCAAGACCAAGTACATAGGCTTTAGAATGAGCAAAAAGCCATTTTTTTTCTAAGTTTTTTTCTAAAAAAAACTCAGGCAGTTCAAAATCCCAACAAAGGGCGTATTGCGTGGAAATGTCTTCGAGCTTTTGCGCATAATGCACATTTGTTAAATGCTTAAAATAGTTATCATAAAGAGCTTTTTTATGCCCAAAATTGCTACAAAAAGTGATGTCCTTTCCTGCCAAAAGAGCGGCATTGAGCGGGGCAATGTTTTCGGCATTCTGGAGGCGAGCGCCCTCAATGGCCACCAATTCATCAAAGGCCATAAGGCCTTGGCTATCGCTTGCTGTGCTGATGATGGCCTTGCCCCCACAAAGTCTTGCTATTCGGTGGCTTAGGCGATTTGCGCCTCCAAGATGTCCAGAACACAGGCTGATGACGTGGCTTCCATTTTCAAGGCAGACAACAAGGGCGGGGTCGGCCCCCTTGTTTGAGAGCAAGGGCGCACAAGAACGAACAGCGATACCCGTTGCACCGACAAAGATATGGCCTGAAAAATGCCGCCAATGCTTACTAAGGTGTTTGCGCAAGCCCCCTTGAGGAAGTGTGAAAATATCAAAGTTTTCAAGGCCTTTTGAATTTTCATCAAAAGCATTTCCCACAGATCCGCACAGATAGATGCGCACAGGCAAACCAAGCCCAGAAGCGATTTCCTTTGCACGAACAAAGCCCGCCTCTGTAAAAGCGTACACAGCACAATGCCCACTAAAGGCCTCTTTGTTTAAGGTGTTTCTGTAGCCATGCGAAAATTTTTTGTCATAAAGGTGCGAACTTGTACCTCTTTCTGTAAGCGCACGGCCAATCAGGATCAGGGCTTGGCGGCCAAGGCCAGCCTCTTCAACCTTGTCGGCAATGTCTTCTACTGTTCCCCAAATGATTTTTTCATCGGGCCAAGAAGCACGGTAAACCACGGCGGCGGCTGTGTCCTTGGCCAGTCCGCCATCTTGCACGACATTTTCACAAAGAGTTCTGATATTTTGTGTACTTAAAAAGTAAACAAGGGTCGCCCCTGTCTGTGCAAAGTGGGCGGCGTCTTCACTCTTTGGCATGGGTGTCTTTCCCGGTGTACGGCTCAAAACGATGGATTGAGCGACATTGGGGCAGGTGAGTTCTGTGCCAAGGCTTGCGGCGGCGGCAAAGACCGAGCTGACACCTGGCACTATGCGGGCTTCGACTTTATGGCTTGCAAGGGCATGAATTTGTTCGTTAATTGCCCCATAAACAGAAGGGTCGCCCGTATGCAGACGCACAACTTTCTTGCCCACAAGAGCGGCCTCTGCCATGCAAGCGACTTGTTCTTCAAGGTTCATCGTTGCTGTATCAAAAATGCTGCAATTTTCTTGGCAATTTTTGAGCAGGGCGGGATTGACCAAAGAACCCGCATAAAGGACAAGATCGGCCTCTTGCAAGGCTTTTTGTCCTCGCAGGGTGATGAGATCTTCTGCGCCAGGGCCAGCGCCGACAAAGGTGACTAAGGCTTTTTCGCTGTTTAATTGGCTTTTCATGTTTGTGGCTCTTTGGAAAAGGTGAAAAAATAGACGGAATTTTGCGGTTTTAGGTGACGATACTGCTTTGCAAGGCCTTGTTCATGAGCGATGTTTACGCTGGACAGGTTTTTGCGATGTTCGGGCAGAGTGTCGAGCAGGGTGGCAAAGCTCTCTAAGCTTACGGCAATGACCAGCAAGAGGCCTGCTGGTGCGAGCCTTTTCATCGAAGCCTGCACAATGGCGCTTAGGTCTTTTCCGCCTCCGCCGAGGATTATGCGCTGTGGACTTGCTTCTTGTGTATTTGCTAAAAAGTCAAGAATTTCGGCTAAATGCACAGAGTGATTGACAAGGCCAAGGCTTTTTTGATTAGAAGCAATGTCTTTGCAACGCTTGGGATTTTTTTCTACGGCAATGACCTGCAAATGCGGGCAGAGGGCGGCGGCTTCAAGCCCGATAGAACCGCTCCCCGCACCAAGATCCCAAAGCCTTCCCCAAGCGGGCAGGCGCAAGCGAGCAAGAGCCAAAGCACGCACATCGGGGCTGCTGATGATGTCGTATTGATAGTGTTCATTATCAAGCCCAAGGGGCAAAATCGGCCCTGCATATTCCTTTGGATGTTCTTCTGCCTGAGAATAGCCAAAAGGCTTGAGATAGTTGGCGTATTTATGTGGTAAAATAAGTAAAATCGATGTAGGGTGGCAAGGCTCAGCTGCATATTTTTCTTCAAAGGAAGAGGCGATTTTATGCAGGGGAGCGGCAAGAATTTTTTCGTCCTTTGTCGCAAGCCTTTCAGCGATAAGGGCAGGGCGATTGTCGATAAAATCTTCATTTTGCAAAGAATGTAATGCAGTAGAGGAAGAAAGTAAGGTCGCAACTTTGTCTGCTGGACAGTTTTTTCCGCAATAGATGAGGGCAAAGGGAGCTTTTTTGATTGCATAAAGAGGAAGGTCCTTGCCAGCGTGGACACTAAAGAAGGCGCAGTCTTGCCAAGGCAGGCCAAGGCGGTGCATAAGTGATTGAAATATTGTAATATTTGGATAGAAAATGATCTTTTCTTCCTTGTCTTTTTCATTTTGCGTTTCGTTTTTTAGGGCCGAAAGGCTTGCGCCAAAGCCGTGATAGAGCGCGTCACCAGAACACAAGACGACAATGTTTTTTCCCTCTTGGCTCAAGTGAAGGGCAAGGCGGGCTTGTTCCTTGGCTTTTGCGTCTATTGGGTGAGTGCAAGACAGGGGGAAGGGAGCGGCCTTGAGCAAATTTTTAGAGGCAAAGACGGCGTCAGCCCTTTGTAGGTTTTCATAAAGGTCTGGAAAAACAGCTTCTTTTGGAAAATCAAGACCGCAAGAATAGACCAATATTTTGCCAGATTTCTCAGGCTTTATTGTAGAATTATCTTTCATGGCTTCCTTCCAAAAAATAGTTAAGGCCAATATCGGCCTCTGTGAGGATTTTATCTGTATTGTTGTCAGGGTGAACAGGCTTTTGTGTACATTCAAAAGGTGTTTTTTCACCTGCTTTTTTTTCGATAAAGCGACTTTCTTCAAGCAAAAAAACTCCCTCAAAATCAAAGAGCAAAACAGAAAGCTGCACAGACTTTGTGCAGAACTTTGCTAATTCTTCTAAGGCTTTTTGCGCTAAATTATGCAAAATAGCCTTGTGTTTTACTTTGGGGATCAAGGCAAGAGCCTCTCGCACACTTGCGCAAGAGTCTGTAATATTGTGGAGTTCTATATTTTTTGGAAAGGCCTTTAGTATGGCTTCTTGCAAAAAAACGAGGTCTTGTTTGTTCTTGTGTGCGTGCGTATTAGAAAGACCGCCGGCGTATTTGCAAAGTTTTCCGGGCATACAGGCTATGCTGACGCTTTCCATGTTGTTCTCACAGACCATGTGCAGACTTTTTTTAATGAAGTCACCGATGGCGACGAAAGCGCTTTCAGGAAATTTTGCAAAATACTTTTTCGCTCCCTTCATCGTGCGCCCACCAGTGCAAAGAACAATACTTTTGCCCTTTGCCCTTTGGTGCGCACGGATAGAAAGGCTGATGGCCTCGACATAGGCCTCATGGCTGTAGGGGCGAACAAGACCGCTTGTGCCAAGAACAGAAAGGCCGCCAACTATGCCCAAATGAGCGTTCAAACTGTGTCTTGCCAGCTTCTCGCCTTGTGCAATATTGCAGACAAAAAGCCATGTGCCTTGGCAAAGACCGGCTTCTTGCAAGTTGTTGATAAGCATCTCTCTTGGCCCTTTATTGATGGCCCATTTTCCTTGCTCGCAATCAAGGCCAAGGCGGGTGCACAGACCTATCCCTTCTTCGCTGTGCAAGATGAGCGTGGCCTTATCGATGTGCAGAATATAGTCTTCGTCCTTTGCTTCAGACAGCTTTGCCTTGCGCAAAAAGGCGTAAAAAATGGCGCCATGTGTACAATCGGGATCGTCACCGCCGTCTTTTAGAATGCGAAAAATATTGGATATTTCAGCATCTTGCTGCTTATTTGCTAAGGGTGGCAAAAGAGGCAAAAAACGTGTTCGCCCGTCAAGAAAGCGTAGGGCAACTTTGTCTAGGGCCTCACTTGGATTTTGCACTGAAAGATAAGCGGCCTTGGCAAGTGCGACCATGCAAGCCCCAGTAGAAAAGCCCCAACGCAAGGGCTTCTTGCGTGTTTTTGTGTCTTGTTTTGGCTTTTGGCTTTTCATAGTTTTTGTTTCTCAAGCGTGTTATATTTTGTGACTTGCTAAAGTAAAAAAACAATTTTATATGGCTTTTTTCTCAAGTATCCAGTATTTTTTGAACTATAAAATTAAAAACTTTCGATGATGGCGTGTAATGTTGTGAGCGCAAGAGCCGACCCTCCACGATTGCCTTCAAGCACAATTTGCGGTACAGGGCAGTGTTTCATCATGCTTTTGGCCTCAACAACATTAACAAAGCCAACGGGCATGGCCACAACAAGGGCGGGTTTAAGGTCTTCTTCTAAAATATAAAGGGCAATTCGAGCAAGGGCCAGTGGCGCATTGCCGATAAGGACGATACTGCCTTCAAGCAGGGGGCGGGCCTTTTCAACACTGCAAAGAGCCCTTGTGCGCCCTTCTTTTTTTGCTTGTTCGATAATGTCTGGGTCAGCAATGGGGCAGTGAATGTCGTCTTTTGTGTAAGAGGCATTGACGCTTTGCAGGCGTGGCAAGGAAAGGCCAGAGCGTATCATGTTAGAATCACAATAAATTTGCGCTTTTTTTTGTAAGGCCTCTAGCCCGGCTTCAATGGGATTATTATAAAAGCACAAAGAGTCGGCTATGTGAATGTCGGCAGAGCTGTGGATAAGGCGTCTGGCGACTCGCCATTTTTCAAGAGGCCAATCTTTATACCAAGGACAGGCTTTTTCGATGCGCAAAAAACTTTCTTCTTCTATTTCAGTAGGTTTCATGTCCCAACGCACGCCAAAGTCTTGAAAATTTTGCGGAGGAAGATTAAAATTTTTCTCATACATAAAGGACATACTCCATGAAAAAGACAGTGGCGACAATGCCTGTTAGGGTGATGATGAGGCGTGAGGTCTGCATGGTGAAGACGATGATGCAGGCAACACGTGCGGGGAAAATAGCAAGAGCTGAGGGCAAATTTCTTCGCAAGGTGCGAATGGGATTGCCGACTGTGCTGCCAATGAGCATGGCTAAGAGGATTTGCGCATTGTTGATAAGGCCTTCAGCACGCAAATTTGATGAAACAGCAGAAGATTGCACAAGGCCTCCAAGCTGTGTGGCGACAATTGAAATGGCCTCTAAGGGAAAGAAGCGAGAAATTTGTGCGGGAACAAGCTCGTCCCACATATCAAAGGTACCGTTTTTGAGCAGCCATTCAATGCCGAGCATTAAAGGAACTGTAATACAAACAAGGCGAAAAAGCAAAGTGAGGGAACGCACAAGGGCTTTTTCAAAAGCATTTGGCCAGCTAAGAGTTTCATATTTTTTTTCTTCAATGTTTTCAGATAAATGTGAAAAAGCACTCCTTGGATTGTCGCTGTCTTGTTTTTTTCCAACTTGCCAACGGTTCCAACAAAAAAGACCAAAAATCAGAAGAAATCCGCCAGAAAATTGGATAATAAAATACAAAAGCCCGGGTAGGCCAATAGCGCCGATAACAGGATACACTACCCGCAAAGAATGCGAGATATAAGACAAATAGCTGTTAGCCATTCCGCCAGCAATAAGAGAAAAGGTGGGGATTTCGCCTTCTTCATGTGAAGCTACAAGCAGAGAATTGGCAGCAGAGCTCGATACAAGGGCAGTGGGCATGGCTATGCCGATAATGAGCGGCAAGCGAGCAAAGCGGCTGACATAGGCACTGAAACGAATGAAAAATCTGTGCCAAGAGCGGGCTTCAATCAAGGCGCCAAGAAAGGCGGCAAGGCCGACAAAGGTAAAGAGCCTGGCAAAAGTACGGCTTTTTGTGAGGATTTTGTCAAAATTTCTGTTAAAACTTGCTTCGGTGAGTTTTTTTTTGTCGTTTTGCTCGTTTTTTTTTGTTTCTTGATCAGTATAAGCGTGAGATGGCAAAGTTTTTTGTAAAATGTTGTCTTCATGTATAGATTGTGTAACATTTTGCGGTAAATTATCTTCTTTTGAGCTATTTTTTTCTGGCATATGTAAAATTAAATAAGCCGCAATGCATAAAGAAACACAAAACCATAAAAATCGGCTTGGCCTCTTCCATGGAGGAAGTTTTTTGGGCCTTTTTGACTTATCTTGTGGCTCGTCTGGCTTTATTTGCAAGACTTGTGGCAGGGCTTTTGTGCTCATCGTTTTTTTAGCCTTTTTTGATCATCATCAGTGAAAAATATTTTTCAGGCAGGGCGGCTATATCGTTAAGGTTGCAAAGGATTTGCTCATTTTTAAGGCCAAGCTGTTCGCCATAAATGATTTCTATATTGTCTTCATTTTGCAAGCGCTCACATAAGGCTTTTTTGCTTCGATAGCTCTTTAATACAATACTTGTTGATTTTTTTGGAAAGACCAGGTCTTTTGCTTGTTCTTCTGTAAAGCTTGGAACAATATGCAGGCTTTCATCATTTTCTGCAAGCACCCTTTGTGACTTGGCGGCTAGGCAGGCAAAAGAAGTAATGCCTGGGACAATTTCAATGTCGAGGTTTGGTAATTTTTCTTTAATAATTTTAAGAATATAGCCAAAGGTGCTATAGGTCATAACATCGCCAAGGCTTGCAAAGGCGCAATTCTTCCCTTGCTCTAGAGCCGCAATAATTTCCTTGGCATTGGCCTCAACTTTGGCTTGTCTTTCTTCTGCATTTTTTGACATAGAAAAGACTTGCAGGCAGATTTCAGCTTCTGTTTTTACAGAATTAACAACCGATTGCGAAATACTTTCACGGCTATTTTTTGAAATGACCGTAAAGATTTTGTCAACTGACCGCAAGACTTCAACAGCCCGCAAAGTCAGGTATTTTGGGTCACCAGGGCCTATGCCCACACCATAGAATGTGCCAAGTTTCACGAGTTTACCTTACAAATTAAAAGTTATGTAAGGCTCTTGCACAATTCATTGTGCGGAGTCTTACGGAGCTTTTGCGCGAGCTAAAACGACCAAAAATCTAGGATGGACGGAGCTTTGCTTCGCCTTTAAGTGAATGATTTTTGTGCCTTTTCCACTGCACGATAAGGCTCTAAAAAATAAGACAGTGCACATTTTGCAACAAATTTTGCTAAAAAAACAATTGTGCAGTGGTCTTTATAAATGAGAAAAGAAGGCCAAGAAAAGCGCTTGACTTTCTTTTGCAAGAATTTAGTCGTCAGACTTTCCTGTACTTGCAAGGTCAGTTGTGGCTTCTTCCGTGTGGCGCAAGAAAATGGCCTGAATGTGCGCATTTTCTCCAAGGCCAATAAGGTGCGCCTTGGTCTTTATGCCAGCGGCCTCTAGCTGTGATGCCCAAGAATCGTCCTCTTTGCCCGCCAAGTCGTTCATGGCGTGGTCACCAGCTGTGATCATAAAGGGCAAAAGCCAAACGGTCTTGACCTTGTTTTTTTTCAGCTTGGCGAGGACAGTGTCAAAATCAAGCGCGCCTTCAACACAGGCAAGCCAGACATTTTTATCATGTTTTTTCAGGGATTTGGCAAGAGCCCAAAGAGCAATGTCACCATGCCCGTGATTGTTACCATGCCCCATAAAGAGGACGGCTTCATCTTTTTTGCGCTCCTTGGGAATGGCAGAAAGTGTGGCATGTACCGTTTCATCAAGATCTTTTTTTGAGACAAGCAGGGGATTGCCGACCTTTACTTCTTTAAAGCGTTCGGGATATTTTGTTAAATTTTTAATGACCATGCGTTCTAATTGAGCGTATTCTTGAGCGGGTGCAATATGGAAGGACTGCACAGTGAGCTTTGTGACCCCTTTTTTGGCAAGTGTGTCCATAGCCTTTGCGACTGACAAGACTGGCCTTTGTTCTTTGGCAAGTTTTTTGCGAATAATGTCAGAGGTATAGGCGATGAGCACAGGGCCTTTTTCTGCATAGGCCTTTTGATAGACAGCCTCAAGGGCATCAATGGATTTTTTTGCCGAAGGGTAGGAAGTGCCAAAAAAAACAAGTAAAGTGCCTTCTTTAGCAAAGGCTTGGCCTCGAAATGCGACAAGAAAAAGGCACAAGACAAAGAAGAATATCGCTATTCTTTTCATAAGAACTCCTTTTCCCCAATCATCGTGGGGCGTGCAGACCTTTGTTCTTATAAAGTCAGCAGGTATATTATTTCAGGCTGGTTTCCCGGCTCAAGGTTGTAGAAAAGAGCTAAAGCTTTTTTTCTGCTGAATTTCGTGCCTTCCCATGATTTCTTTATGGATCACAGTGGCTTTGTTCGAATTCATCGCCTTTCACGGTTGCGGGTCAGCGTCGGTTTTTACGAACTTCCCAATTATTCCAAAGGATTTGGACACCTGAAACGATTGATATATTTCCTTTTATTGATTTTCTTTTTTTGCGTCTTCTTCCTGCGCTTCATAGACAGCATAAGGAATGCGCAGGGCTTTTTGACTATTGTCCCATTGCCAATGTGTGCCTTCGAGAAAGTCTTTGTTTTCTAGGGCATTAAAGAGCAAGTCGACTGTGGCTTTGGCAAGCATTTTTCCGTCTTGACGCACTGTTGCGCTCATGCGGCCTTCTTCTATAGCCTTAATGGCTTCTGGGATAGCATCAACGCCAATAACAGGGATAAATTTGCTCCCTTCCTTGTTATTTCCTAAGTTGTAGCCGTGTTCATTCAGGGCTTTGATGGCGCCAAGTGCCATAGAGTCATTATTGGAAACGATTAGTTCAATTTGATCGCCGAAAGCTGGCCAAATTTGTTTTATGTCTTTATAGGCTTCTTGTTCGTTCCAATCAGCCAAAAGAGTATCGCCTACTTGCTTAAGTTTGATCTTGTGTTTTTTTTGTGCTTGATAGATGCTGTGTTCGGTGCGGGCAAGGGACTCTGCATTGTCGGTATTTGCTTGAATCATAATATATTGAAAAACACCGTCTTTGTTTGTGTCGTATTTTCCGCTTTTCCACAATTTGTTGATAAGATTGCCTTGCAATATACCGGCGTGCTCTGCTTTAGTGCCAACAAAGGCAGCATTGTTATAGGGTTTTAAGGCTTCAACGTCTGGCTCTCTGTTAAAAAATACAAGTGGTGTGTCGGTTTTTTCGCCTTGATCAAGCATATAATGCACCTCTGCAGGTACGACCAAGTTGATTGCAAGCACGTCGACTTTATCAGCAAGCAAGGTATTAAACTGTTGATTTTGTGTAAATTGATCATTGTTGGCGTTTTGAATAATAAGATTGGCTCTATCGCCTATATATTCTTTCATATACTTGGTGACAATCTGAATGTAGGGATCTTTGTCGCTATAAATCAATAGCCCGATGTTTGGCTTGTCGTTTGCTTTGCTCATCTCTTGTTTTTCTTCTTTTTTTTCATTTCCACAGGCAAGAAGGGCAAGCGTGCAAACGAGCAGAAAACTTATACGAAGGGTCTTTTTTATTTTTGAAATCATGATGCGTACTCTTTATTTTTGAAAATGTTGAACTTACATGCTTTTTTGATTTGCTTGGGCATCTTTCTTACTTTCTTCTGCCCAATAAGCCACACTTTTTTTGAGATCCAGAATATCAAATGGCTTTGTAACGTGGTCATTCATGCCGGCATTAAGGCTTTTTTCTCTGTCGCCGCTCATGGCGTTTGCGGTTATGGCGATAATGGGCACGCTTGTTGAGCGCTCTTTGCAGGATTCTCTAATAGCTCTTGCCGCAGAAAGTCCATCCATAACGGGCATTTGAATGTCCATAAGAATGAGGTCATAATATTCAAGGCCGTTCCAAAGTTGCAAGGCCTCAGCGCCATTATTGGCAATACACACTTTTGCTCCCAAGTCGTCAGCAAGAATGGCTAAGGCTATCTCTTGGTTGACAACATTGTCTTCTGCCAAAAGAATGCTTACATCTTCAAGCTTAACAGGGATTTCGCTTGTCGCTGGGACTGAGCTTTCTTGAATGTCTTCGGGTAAGCCTTCTGTTGTTTGAATGGTAAAGAAGAAGGTGCTCCCCATGCCCAGAGTGCTTTCCACCCAAATATTGCCCTGCATAAGTTTGACAAGGGCTTGGCTTATGGCAAGACCAAGGCCAGTACCTTCGTATTTTCTTGTAATAGAATTGTCTGCTTGAGAGAAAGACTCAAAAATACGTGCTTGAGCTTCTTCGCTAATTCCTATGCCTGTGTCAGAAATAGCAAAGAGCAGGGTAAGAGAGTCTTCTTCTTTTGCTTGCAGGGAAATGTTGATGCTGACACAGCCTTGGCTAGTAAACTTAATGGCATTTGAGGCCAAGTTAATGCAGATTTGAGAGAGGCGTAAGGGGTCTCCAACAATCAGATTTGGCACGTCTTCTTCGCAATGAATGCGGAAATCGAGACCTTTTTCTTCGGCCTTTACTTCAAGCAGCTCATAGATAGATTGTAGCATTCCTTGCAGGTTGAAGGTGTGCGATTCCATATCCATTTTATTGGCTTCAAGTTTTGAGAAGTTTAAGATGTCGTTCAAAATGCCCAAAAGATTTTTCGCAGCACGGTCAATGCGGTTAAGGAAATGTTTTTGCTCATCGCTCGGCTTGCTTTGCAGGGCAAGGTAGGTCATGCTGATGATGGCGTTCATGGGGGTGCGAATTTCGTGGCTCATTTGTGCCAAAAATTCACTTTTTGCTTTAGTCGCCTCTTTGGCTTGTTTTGTTTTGTCGACAAGGCTTGAAACCATTGCGGTCAAGTCGTTGGCAAGATCGCCAAGTTCATCATTGCGTTTTATGACGATTTCGGGTGCTTCTTCATCATCATTGGCACCAATACTGTTTGAAAAAAGGCTCAAATTTTTGATGTCTCGGACAAGAGGATACATAAATATCCATATCCCGCCAATAAGCAAGGCTGCTGCTCCGATACTGATAAGCCAAGTGATATCACTTATAGCCTTGTGATATTCTGCACTGTGTTCTGGCTCAGCGATGACAATGGCGTAAAGTTCGGTTTGTGGAATCTTATGATAGGCGATATTTCGTGTAAGTCCATCAAGATCTTCTTGTGTGGTTCCAGAAATTTTACCTTTTGCTTTTTGAAACCAAGGTGTATTGGCTATGGTCTTTGTGTTAAAAATTTGCTCATCGTGTGTTGTAATGATGGTGCCATCAGCGTCAACAAGCATGGCGGTGATATTGTCTTTATGAATTTCTGCCAAGGCTTGTCGCATAATTTTAACAATTTCAATGGTTGCGCCTATGATGGCTCTTTGTCCATTGTAGACGATTTTCAAAAAAACAGGCAAAAGCAGCTGATTTGAAAGAATATCTTTGATGGGAGTGAGCCTTGTGATGGTGTTCTTTTCTAAAATCTTTGACAAGAGTTCTTTTGAAGGTGGCGTGTAATAGATGTCTGCAAGGGTGAAAGCTCCGACTAAAAGCTCGCCGTCTGTGTTCATTATCCATAAAGAATCATAAAAAGAATAGGCACTTTTGGCTTTTTCAAGCATATTTAAGGTAGAAAGCCTTTGTGCGGCGTCTTGTGGATTGGGCTTATTTACGCTTGAGAGTTCAACACTTTGCAAGACCGTAGGCAAAGCACTGATCAACACAATGTCTTTAGTGGCTTGTTGCAATTCAAAATTGACTCGATTACGCAGAGAAAGAGCCAAGTCTTCAACGAGGCGACTTTCTGCATGATTGGCCATGGCGGTGGCCTTTTGATTGATGACAATAACCGTAGGAACTATAGCTAAAAGAGTCGCGAGAATGGCCCCAAAGACGAGTTTGAGTCGCAAACTGATCCAGGGCAATTTTTGCCAAGAGAGGTGCTGCTCGTTGATGTTGCTTCCAAAAAGGCCTTCTTTGCCTCTTTGATTGCTTTGTTGAAAATTGCGTTCCATAAATATCCATGGCGCTTAGGTTATTAAAAAAACGTAACAAATTGAAAAAAAAGGGTTTTGCTGTCATTTTATTTCACAATGGATTCTAGCTTGTTTACTAGAGAATGTCAAGAAATGCCCCAATATTTATACAAGAAAACAAGAATTTATGACAGCAAAATGCCGTGCCCACACAGTGAACACGGCATGTCTTATATTAAGCTATATACAATTATTCTACACGTAAAAGTCTGTCATTGTGCATTTCAAGTTTTGCTTTTGAAGACAACATGTTGGCAAAAAGTTGAAAGAGTTGGTCTTTTTGTGCTTTTGTGACAGAATTTTCTAAGTTAAAGCGCACAGCTTGCCATTCAGCTTCTGTGGGATAGCTTTTTGAAACAACTCGCACAAGCACAGTTCCGCCCTCAAGCATAAAGCTTTCAGGAATCCACTTGCCAAGCTCAGAAGAAAATACGGCTTGGCTGAGCTGCAAATTGCTTCCCATTTCGCCAATCATGCCGTCACGCCCGATGCTGAGTTTTTGAATTTTTGTATTTAAAGCCTTAGGCAAAACAAGGGGGCTGGCTTCGGTTTTTTGCGCTTCTTCGCCTTCTTTTTCCGCAGTTTCTTTAGGCATTGCGGCTTTTTCCATGGCTTCAAGTTCGGCTTTTGCAGCATTTGAAGCAAGCAAGATGGCTTCGTCTTGGCGCAAGGTTTCGACAATGGTGTCTTTTACGTCTTTCAGTTCTTTAACCGCAGCTGGGGTAAAGGATTTTGGCAAAACAAGCAAATAGCCCTGAGCTGTTGTCAAGGGGCTTTCAAGCACCGTACCAATTGGAGCCTTTGTGATGCTTGCCATTTGCTCTTCGTTTAATTGCCACTTAGCAGCAATCTCTTCAAGCGGACTTTTCTTTGTACTGTCAACCGTCAAATTGTGTTCTTTTGCGGCCTCTTGCAAAGTTTTTCCGCCAATGAGTGTGAGCAAGAAAGCGTCAAGTTTTTCTTGAAGTTTGGCCTCAGCTTCTTTTAAGGCAAGCTGATTGTGTAAGGCGGACTTTACCTCTTCAAAGCTTTGTGTACCGGCTGACTTGTGGGCTTCACGCTTGATCAAGTGATAACCAAATTGTGTGCGAAGAGGCTTTGAAATCTCACCGTCTTTCAGAGCAAAGGCTGCGTCTGAAAAGGGTTTGACCATTTGTTCACGAGTAAAAAAGCCTAAATCTCCGCCTTTTGCGGCTGTGCCATCTTCTGAAAATTCTTTGGCCAAGGCCTCAAAGGACTCACCTTTTTCAAGTCTTTTTGACAAGTCGTTGATTTTTTTCTCAACCTCAGCAGCTTGCTTTCCTGTCACATTTTCATCAACAAGCAAGATAATATGGCGAGCTTGTACTTGTTCGGGAGTGGCGTAGTTAGCTATATTTGCCTCATAGGCAGCTTTGAGTGCAGCTTCATCTATGGTCAGGCTTTTGGCAAGAAGGCTTGCGCTTAAAAGGACAGAATCAAGTTCCATTTGTGCTGGGATAGCAAAGAGGCTGTGTTTTTCTGCATCATAGTATTCTTGAACGGCTTCATCGCTGATCTTGGCCTTTGCGAGCTGGTCTTTTGCTGAGAAAAACACATATTCAATCTCGCGTTTTTCTGCATTGTAATTGTAGAGGTTCTTGATGGTTTCTGGTGACAAATAGGCCCCAGCAGTGACGAGGTTTTGGAGTTTATGTAAAAGCATGTCGCGCTTTAGCATGTCTTCAAATTCAGACAAAGATTGTCCTTGCGCTTCGATGATACTTATATAAAGATCGGCATCAAATTTTCCTTCGCTATTTTGAAAAACAGGAAAAGTTTCAATCGCTTTGCGCAATTCAAAAGGCGTTACAACAAGGCCAACACGTTCTGCTTCTTGAAGCAAAACCGTCTGCAAGACGAGCTGTTGCAATACTTGCTGGCGAAATTGTGGGCTTTTTGCCAATTCTTCGGCGAGCTCTGGCGCTCTGGCGCTCATGGCATTTACGCTTTGTTGATATTGTCTGGCAAAGTCTTGTTCGGTGATGGGTGTGTCGTTGACTGTTAAGATATAAGAAACGACTGGGCCGCCAAGTCCGCCAACGCCCCAAAAGACAAAGACAAGAATGATAATGGCAAAGGCCAATTTGACAAATAAAGATTGTGATTTTCCACGAATACCGTCTAACATAAAAGCTCCATTGTGCGCAAAATCTACTATTTTGGGCGAAAAATTTGTGCCTTATGGCACAGACTAAACAAAAAAGGAATTTATCAGCCAAAAAGGGCGTAACATTCGCCCCAATAAATAGGTCTTATAAACAGGGATTGTTTATGAAAGGTCTATTCCTAAATCTCTGTATTCATTTAATTTGTTTCGTAATGTCCTTACGGAAATGCCAAGTATTTCAGCTGCTTGTGTTCTGTTGCCTGAGGTGGCTTCAAGACCCTTTAAAATCATAAGTCTTTCAACCTCATGCAAAGGCATAACAGCTCCAGCAAAGAAATCGTCCTTTGTTTCAGGCATAGCTTTTACAGAAGATTGGGCATTTTGTAAAGTCGCAAATTCTTCATTTTCTTGTGCTTGCTTCTCTATGTGTGTAAGCGCCTGATTTTCAGTGTTTTTTTGCGTGCTGTCACTTGTTTCTTCTGGGGCTTCGTCAATAAAAAGCGGCCAATCTTCATTTTCAAGCAAGAAATGTTTAGGGCTTATTGAGCTTCCAGCAGCAAGCAGGGTAGCACGCTCCATAAGGTTTTGGAGTTCACGTACATTTCCTGGCCAATCGTGTTGTTTCAACCAAGTGATGGCTTCTTTTGAAAGATCTGTTGGCGGCAAGCGGTATTCTGCGACATACATATTGATAAAGAAATTGGCAAGTTCAAGCAAGTCATCGGCTCTTTCTCGCAAGGCAGGAAGGCGAAGCGGGATGACATTTAAGCGGAAAAATAAATCTTGACGGAAATGTCCTTCTTCGGCGTATTTTGCCAAGTCTCTGTTGGTTGTGGCAAGCACACGCACATCAACATTGACAGAATCTTGCCCACCAACACGATCAATCTCGCCTTCTTGCAAGACACGCAAAAGCTTGGCTTGTAGGGCAAGCTCCATTTCAGAAATTTCATCAAGCAGAATAGTGCCTTTATTTGCGAGTTCAAATTTGCCAAGTTTTCTGCCTATAGCCCCAGTAAAGGCGCCTTTTTCGTGACCAAAAAGCTCGCTTTCAAGTAAATGTTCGGGGAGGGCGGCACAGTTTACGGCGACAAAGGGCCCGCTTGCACGGTCACTCCAAACGTGCAGGGTTCTGGCAAAAAGTTCTTTACCTGTACCTGATTCACCAGAAATAAGTACAGAAGCTTTTGAAGGCGCAACCTGCCTACAGAGGGCTAAAACACGTTGGATTGCAGGGTGTTTTCCTATAATTTTTGGCGCAAGCGGGTGGCCTTTGTTGGCGGTGCTTGTTTTTTTTTCGCCAAGGGTGGAATTTGCAGGAAGAGAAGAGAGCGCTTTTTTGCTTTTGACAAGAGCCATAACTTTTTCTGGGTCAAGCGGCTCTGACCAATAATCTTTTGCGCCGAGAGAGAGAAAATATTCGGCTTCTTTGGCTTTTGCTGTGTCGGTGACAATAACGATGCTTGGGAAATTTGGATCCATTTCGCCAATAGCAAAGAGATCTTCTACCCGATAACCCGAAAGAGCGGGGCGGGAAAAGATGATATTGGGGCGGGCTTTGCGAATAAAGGCCGAAGCACCCTTTACATTTTCTGCCAAACCCACTTCAAAACCCGCATCTCGAAGCATGGGGAAGATGCGCGTTACAACATGGGCTGGCATCAAAAAAAGTATACGTTGCTGTGTCATTTACAGAGCAGTTTACGCTTTTTTGCTTTTTCTTGCAAGTGTTTGCTGTATAAATTTTTTTCAAAATTGTGTAGAAAAATGAGAAAACTTATAAAAAAAGAAAGAACAATTGCAAAAATAAGCTCAATATACTGCTTGCTTTTTTAGCCTGTCTTACAGTATACTTCGAACGAACGTAGACTGTCTCTTTGTCAGTCTGGCAAATTTGGGGTATAATTATGACAGAAAAAAGTACAGATTCCTTGGATATTGACGATATCTTTGAACTGACAGAAATTGTTTCTGAGGGCGATAATAAAGCGAAAGACTTGGATCAATCAAAGGCAAACAGCCCAAGTGAGTCTAAGCCTGATACGGATTTATCAGACCTTGAAGATCTTTTTGCTGGTGTGAGCAAAAAGGCCGGCCATGACGCTTATGCTTCTGCAAATCAAGGCAGTGATGATGACTTTGCAGAGCCAACAAACCAAGCTCTTGAAGATTTTATCGACACCTTAACACCTCCTCATGAGCAAGATTCTTCGGCAGGCACCTTGTCTGAGGATTTTGACGCTCTTTTTGACGATTTACTCGAAAAGAATGTAGAATCAGACGAAAATCAAGAAAGAAAGGGTGTGTGCCTTGGTGAGCATATCAATGGTTTTTTTGAAACATCTTCTTCACATTCTCCTGAAAATATTGATCAAACACAAAAAAATGAACATGACTTTGAAATTCCAGCTGAATTTGAGCCGGAAGTCGCTGATATTGATGAGATTTCAATATTGCTTCAAGAAGCTGGTGGCGTTATAAAATCAGGCCAAGCGCACTCCCTTGATGTTGAGGGTGAATTTATTAAATACCGACACAGCCTCGATGACCTGCAAGAACGTATTGATTTTGTTGAAAAACGCGTAAATGCTGTTGAAGACGCTGTAAAGTCACCTCAAGCTGAAGTGAGACCTAGTAAAGGTCCAAAGATTCGTAGCTCGCAATCAGTAAAGCCTGCGGCTGAAGCAAAGCCCCAAGAAGACACCCTTAGAGAGCTTGAAGCTGTTCAAGAAAAGCTGTCAACAGTGCAGGCTGATTTAGACGCTTTTCAGGCAAGTGTTGGCGGTTTTGAAACGTGCCTCGATGGCCTACAAGAAAAAAATGAAAGCCTGCAAGATCAGCTCAAGGCCGTGCAGGAAAATTTAGCAGACGAGAAGCTTCGTCCAGTTGAAAATCTTGAAGCTTTTGAGGCCCGTTTTGAGCAATATGAAAAACGTTTTGCCGCCCTTGAAGATCGTTTTGACTCAATAGACAATATTTTTAGCGATATAGAAAATCGTCTAAGTCTTGTAGAGGGACAACAAGCAGAGGCCAAAGAAGGGCAAGAAACACCAGCTTTTGACCAAGAAGCCTTGTGCAATGAGCTTTTAGAGCGTTTGCAAAAACCCATAGAGAAAGCAGCTGCCGCAGCTGCCGCTTCTATTTTACGTGAAGAAATTCAAGCCTTGCTTGAGGCTATGGGCGCAGAAGACAATCCACAATGAATGAGCAAAAAAGTATCGGCATTATAGCGGGTTCTGGGCAATTTCCGCTCTTGGTGGCTGAAGAGGCCAAGAAGCAAGGTTTAAGGGTTATTGTCTGTGGTTTTTATGGGCATACCGATGAAGCCACATTTCGTTCTTTACAGACTGTTGACGTCTTTAAAATGGTTCATTTAGGTCAACTTTCAAAGACCATTTCTTTTTTTAAAGATCACGATGTGCGTGATTTGTGTTTTGCAGGTGCTATCAGTAAGCCCAAGGCTCTTGATTTGCGACCTGATTTTCGTGCAGTAAAACTTCTTTTTTCCTTAAAAAATAAAGGCGATGACGCTATTTTTCGTGGCCTTATCCAAGAACTTTCGCAAGAGGGTATTTCGGTTTGCGCTGTAGCAGATATGGTGCCTTCTTTGCGTTGCCCTGCGGGTTTATTAACAAAAAAAGAGGCCAGCGAGCAAATAATGAAAGACATTGCCTATGCTCTGCCTATTGGGAAAAGTCTTGGAGCGCACGATATTGGGCAATGCCTTATTGTCCGTGAGGGCATGGTCATGGCTATAGAATGTCTTGAGGGGACAGATGCAACAATCAAGCGCGGGGCAGAGCTTGGGGGCAAGGCTTGTGTGGCTGTGAAGATGTGCAAGCAGGGGCAAGACAAGAGGATCGACTTGCCTTCTGTTGGTCTTGAGACTGTACGCTTACTTATTGAGAATAACTACGCTTGCCTTGCTATTGAGGCGCACAATACGCTGTTTTTTGATAGGGAAAAAGCACTGGAGCTGGCTAATGAAAAGGGTTTGGTAGTTTTTGCTTTTGAGGGACAGTAGGGGAGTTTTTGAGATTTTAACTTTGCGAAACTTTGAGATTTTAAATTGAGGAATTTCTTCGAATGGTAACACCCATTCAAAGAAATCCCCTCTCCCAAACTCCAATCCCTAATCAAACAAAGACTTAATCCCTTCTTCACTGGCAGGGCAGATGCCTCTTTCAGTGATAAGGCCAGCGATTAAACGAGCAGGCGTTATGTCAAAAGCAGGATTAAAGGCCTTTGTCTTTTCTGGGCAAATGCGCACATCGTGCAGCTCGCCTTTGTCTGTCATGCCTGTCACATAGCGCACTTCATCTTCACTGCGCACTTCAATCGGCACATCAACAAAGCCTTCACGTTTTGACAATTCAAAAGTCGAAGAAGGAAAAGCTACATAAAAAGGAAGGCCGGCATCTTTTGCTGCAAGGGCAACATGATAGGTGCCAAGCTTATTGGCAACATCGCCTATGGCGGTTACGCAGTCCGCTCCGACAATAGCCATATCGACCTTGCCCTTTTGCATACAATAACCCGCCGCACCGTCAGAAATAAGGGTATGCGCAAGGCCGTGTTCTGAGAGTTCCCAAGCGGTAAGCTTTGAACCCTGCTGGCGAGGGCGTGTTTCATCAACCCAAACATGCACAGGAATGCCCGCATCGTGCGCTGCATAAATAGGCGCAAGAGCCGAGCCAAAATCGACAAAAGCCAAACTGCCCGCATTGCAATGTGTCAAAACGTTAACACAAAGCTCATCGCCACTTTTCCCTTCGGCCTTCTTTCTTTCATAGATGGCCTCGATAACGGCCTTGCCGTGCTGGCCGATACGCTCACAAAAAGAAGCGTCTTCATCGGCAAGTTCTATGGCTTTTTCTTTCGTAAGCGCACAGAGTTCGGCGATACTTTTTTTGCTGGCTATGCCTGCAGCTAAGGCCTCGCATTGCAAGCGCACAGCACGCTCCAAATTGCTGGCCGTTGGCCTTGTGGCGATAAGCGATGTTGCGGCCTCTTTCATAAAGTCTTCAAAAAGAGCCAAATCGCCATTTGCGCCAAAACGCTCAAGACCTTCTCGAGCGGCTTGCCACATACCAAAACCCGCTGTCACACCGATAAGACCAGCCCCACGCACAAGCATGGCGGAGATGGCGTGACACACATCTGAGAGACCCTCTAAGCGCACAGTGACATAATTGTGCGGCAAAGTTGTTTGGTCAATAATATACAGCTCGTCATTTTCATTCCAAATCGTGCGACTGTTTTTTCCTTGAATACGCATCTATCTGTCCTTTTTTAGAGTTTATGGAAAACGTATTGAACCACGTCCAAGCAAATCGTGCATATGCACTATGCCCAAAACACGAGCTTCGTCGTCGACAATGGGCAAAACCGTAATAAGCTTTTCTTCCATATTGTTTAAGAGCTGTGCGCCCGAATCTTTGAGTGTTCCCACTAAAGGCTGACAGGTCATAATAGCTGAAATTGGTGCATCGGCAAGAAAAAGTCCTTGAACCAAGGCTTGTCTTACGTCGCCGTCTGTGACAATACCCACAAGTTTTTCGCTTTTTGATAAGACAAGCAAGGCCCCAAGCTTGCCTTCATGTAAGACTTGCAAAGCGGCAGCTTGCAAAGTGTCTTCATAGACAAAGGGGAAATCTTTGCGCATTATTGAAGAAATAGGCAGTCTTAAGCGCTGACCCAAAACACCGCCTGGGTGATTGCGGTGAAAGTCTTGTGCATTAAGCTTTTTTGCTTCCATAAGACAAACAGCTAAGGCGTCCCCAAGAGCCAAGGTGACAGTTGTGGAGCTTGTGGGGGCAAGGCCAAGAGCGCAAGCTTCCTTGGCGACAGAAGTGTCAAGTGTGATGCATGAGGCTTGTGCAAGAGGTGAAGAAAGGCCGCCAGTCATAGCGATAATTGGTACGCCAAGGGCGGTAATTGAGGGCACAAGGCTCATGAGTTCTGCTGTTGCGCCAGAATTTGAAAGGGCAAGGACGCAATCTTCTTTGCGCAAAGCCCCCATATCGCCATGCGCACCTTCAACAGGGTGCACAAAAAAAGCGGGTGTGCCTGTAGAAGACAAAGTCGCCGCAATTTTACGCCCAACAAGGCCCGATTTGCCAATGCCCATAACAACAACCCGCCCAGTGCAAGAGCAAAGCAAGTGGACGGCTTTCACAAAAGAATGGTCCAAACGATCTTTTAAGGCACAAAGACCTTCAATCTCGTTTTGTAAAACTTCCTTGCCTCTTGCCAATATATCAGCGTCTTTGGACAAGCTGTTATCTTGCCCGCATTTGTCTACAATTTTCTCCATGTAAAGCTCCCATTTCAAAAATCACACAAGTTCATTTTTTTCTGCACTTGGCCACATAAGCCATACAAGGGCCGCAAACATACAAGCGATTCCAAGTAGCGACCATTTGCTCACACTTTCTTGCAAGAAAAATATCCCAAGCAAGGCCGCACAAAGAGGTTCGGCAAGGGTCAAAGTCGCCCCTATTGGCCCTGGTGTATCGCGCAAGCCACGAAGCAAAAGCGTAAAAGCCACAGCGATGGTCAGGACAGAATAATGCAAGGCAATGAGCGAGCCGTGCAAAGTAAAAATCCATTCTGTCGGATAAAAGAAAATCGCTGGAAAAAGGCACAAACCGCTTAACAAAGACAAAGTCATGCTGAGGCTTTCTGGCTTTGGAAAAAGAGGGACGAGGTTTTTTCCAGCAACAATATAACAAGCATAAAAACAACCCGCAAGAACCGCAAGAGAAATGCCCCAAAGACTTGTTGCGTGACTTTCACCACCAAGGCTCAGCAAAACAAGGCCAAAAATAGCCAGCAAGGTACAAAAAAGCCAGCGGTAGCCAAGGCTCTCTTTAAAAAAAATACGGCACATAAGGCCGGCCGCAATGGGCGTTATGCCAAGAGAAGTCACCGAACCAATGGCGACACCGATTTCTTTGAGGCTTAAGAAAAAACAGAGTTGAAAGCCGACAATCCCCACAACAGAAATCAAGGTCTCAATACGCCAAATAACTGAAAATGTAGGAAGAATTTTGCTTAGAGCACACCAAAAAAATAAGACCAAGCCCCCACCAAGCAAACGAACAAAGCCAATAATTTGCGGTGCGGCCTCTGCGGGTGCTAAGGCTTGTGCTGTACCTAGGGTGCTAAAAATAAGGCTCGCAAGCAAAATCCACAAAGGGCCTATGAGTTTATTTGGTAAAGGCATGTTTACTCCAAAAAAATTTGCTAGGCTCTTTGCTCATGCCCTTTTATAAAAGCGCATTGGCGGCTTTCCACTTTGTGAGGTTTTCTTGAATAAAATCAATGCAGGCCGCATGGGCTTCTTTCCCATTGCCTTCGATTGTTATTGGCTCGCCAAAATTGAAACGTGCAGGAATATGCGGATACAATGTACCATAATCCTTCATCCATTTTCCTTGCCCCATTGTGGCTGTGTGGATAGCAATAGGCACAAGGGGGACCTTTGCCTTTCTGGCAAGTTTTACGCCGATGCTATTAAATTCTGCAGGAACAAATTCTGTATTTCTGGTGCTTTGCGGAAAGACTAAGACAGAATTTCCCTTTGCAAGGCTTTGCGCTCCTTCATTCATGATGGTTGTAAAATCGTCACGAGGATTTTTGCGGTCAATAATAATTGAACCTCTGTCACGAATGATATTGCCAAAAATAGGGTAGGTCGCCAAGCTTCTTTTGACGACGATATTCAGATTTTTTATTGGCTGAATAATGGCAGGCAGGATAAGGGTTTCTAAGGTGCTCATGTGATTGCTGACAAAAACACAAGGGCCTTCAATATTGCGTACGATGTCAATATTGTTTGCTTCGATAGTTCCGCCGATTTTTTCAAGAACATCAATGACATAAAGGCTGTCTTTGACCCATTGCTCACCAGTGTAGGTCTTTTCTCGGCATTTTGCGGCGGCCTTGATCACAACATGCACCAAGGACAAGATAAAAACGGCTGAAGGAAAGCTTTTCCCCAGCAAGGTGGGTTTTTGCGGCTTTGAAATATAGCTATTTTCTGAAAAGGGTCTGCTCATCGTATAATCCAAAAGTGAAGCAAAAAGCTTTTTTAAGGTTTTTACCAAGAAAGGGGGCAAGTTTGGCCAAAAGTCGCAAGATAACGCTTGGCAAAGGCCTCATGGTCAAAAGTGTGCTCTTGTGGACCATTGCATTCTAATGAAAAAGAGGCAGAAACTGTGCCAAGTCGCACACAATCTTCAATGCTTTGTTTATGCTGTAAGCCCTTTAAGAGGCCAGCACGAAAGGCGTCGCCTGCGCCTGTTGGATCGGCAATCGTCAACTGTTCACAGGCTTTGATATACACATCTTCTTTGCCGTGTTGGACAATGCGTGATCCTTTTTCGCCAAGGGTGATGATAAGGCAGTTGGTCAGCTGACTGAGTTCTTCTGCGCTTTTCTGTGTCTTGTTGCAAATCATACCAAGTTCATATTCATTGCCTGTAAAAGCAAAGGCGCCGTCAATACCGCTTAAAAGCTCTTCGCCGCTAAGGATAGGAAGTTGTTGGCTTGGGTCATAAATATAGCGAATGCCTTGTTTGGCAAAAAGTCCAGGGTAAATGCGCATGTCGTCAGGATTTGTTGCGCAAATAATGCCAAAATCGCTTGCAGGATCGGCTTTTGAAAGGTCAATGGCTGTGTGATGAAAGGCTGCACCCGGGTAAAAAGAGACCAGCTGGTTGTTGTCTTTGTCGGTGATGAGCGAACACGTGGCCGTAAAGAGATCTTCACATTTTTGCAAGCTGCTAAGGTCAAGGCCAAGGCCCTCCAAGACCTTTGCGTATTCAGCAAAATCGCTTCCAACGGCGGCGATGAGTGTGGGTTTTTCTTTCATAAGGCCAAGTGAATAAGCGATATTGCCGCCTGTTCCGCCGCGTCGTATGTCGAGGCTGTCCACAAGAAAGGACAGGCTCAGATTGTTAATATTTTCTTGAATGAAATGCTCTTTAAAATAACCAGAAAAGGTCATGATGCGGTCAAAAGCTATAGAGCCAACAAGATAGCTTGTCATTGTGTATTCTCCAAATTGTGATGAATGTTTTATTTTTCAATACTTTGTGTTTCATTGTTTACCCAGGCTAGAAAGTCAGGCAAGCCAGCTTCTAAAGGAAGAGCAATGAGGCAAGGCGTTTTGTAGGGGTGTTTGTCTTGCA
>CAYJIB010000001.1:35376-43318 GCA_964370125.1 uncultured Desulfovibrionaceae bacterium | reverse complement strand
CAAAAATGTTTCTATGTGTGAAAAGTGTTCTTTTGTGCTGTGCATAAAGAGCAGACTTTCCTCGTGCTGTTCAATCTTTCCTTGCCAATGATAAATCGACATAACCCCTGGCAAAATACTCACACCCGCTACAAGTCTTTTTTCTACAAGCTCTTTGGCGAGTTCTTCAGCTATGGCTCTTGTGGGGCTTGTGCAATAAATAAGCAGTGGATTTGTTCTCATTTGGAAAAGCTATCACGACTTGTTCTTTTAGACAAGTGGAGCTTTGGTGGAATTTTTATATTGAATTGCCTTACAATTTCAATGCAAAAGTCGAAAGCAACAATTCGATTTCGCCTGTATGCTGCAAAAGGCCAATATCTTCAAGACCAAAGTCAACAAAATCCACTCGGACTGTTGCCGTATTTGGCCCGATGTCAATCTTTGTTATTTGTCCGCCTTTTGTTTGTTTTTTTTCATCTAAAAAGCGTATAATGGCTTTTCCATCTTCTGCCAATTTTTTGGCAATTTCAGGAGAGCATGTCGCCTCTATCCAAATATTTGGCGGTAAAACAGCCTGTATAGATACAAGGAATTGCTCGCCTTCAGCGTACATTGCGGGCTTAATAAAAAGACCTTCTATCCTGCCGTCAAAGGGCGCAAGCACAAGAGCTTGTGCCAATTTTTTTTCAGTGTCTTGCACAGCCTTTCTTGCAAAAGCTTCTTGCTGCCTTAAAGCTTCAAAAGCTTCTAAGAAAAAAACTTGTTTTTGTGGAGAATTTTGCCATTGTAGTGCTTTTTCATAGAGTTTTTGTGCTTTTTGAAGTGAAACAGAGGCTTCTGCTCGGGCGTCATGCTGTTCTGTCAGTTTTTTTTGTGCTTCTTCCATAGCCAAAAAAGCAGCACGCTCTTCTTTTTGCGCCCCTTCACGTAGGGCTAAAAAATCTTTTTGGTTTGAATATTCATATTGTTTGGCGTCTATTGCACGCAAGGCCAAAAGCTTTTGTGTGTGCGCAATGTTTTGTGCTGTAAAGCTTTCTCTTGCATGATCTTCGGCCTTTCTTGTCGATAAAAGGGTTTCTGATAAGGCGTCAATATTTTTTTTCATTCCTTCAAGCGAGCCTTGACCAAAGGCTTCTTGCTCTTTTGAAAGGTTTTGAAGCAAGGCCCTTGCTACGTCTAAGTAACGCTTTTCGCTTGCAGTGTCCATGCGAAAAAGAGGCTTGTCTTTTTGGACAAAATCGCCTTCTTTTACAAAAATTTCTGCCACCTCGCCAGACCAAGGCGAAAGAACATTGTCTTGTATTGCAACAATTTTTGCCGATTTTATCGTGACAGATGCCCCAAAAAGCCACAGGCCAAGGGTGAAGCAAATACAAATCAAGAGGACAATCCATTTTTTTTGAAACAAGGCGTTCATAAGCTTTTCCTTTATTTTCCACAAAGATAAAAGTGTGTAGCGAGTAAAAAAATCTAACATTTTTTCCAAAAAAATGGAAGACAGGGCATATTGCCTTATTCTAAAATACAATAACTATGCCAATTCTTTTACAAAAGCGGTCTTTGTTTAAAATTGTGAGTTTATTTGACAACATAGCGGTGTGTGTGGCATATAAGTAGAAGTGTGTTGAAGGCTATATATAGATTTTTTTTTGTCTTTGACACAAAAAATTACTCAATAGGATGGTACATTATGTTCAAATCGTCTTTCAAAAAAGCGACTTGCTTGGCCCTCTTCCTTGCTTTGTGTAGCCCACTAAGCTTGGCTGCTGAAACCCTTAAAATCGGTGTTATGGGCTCCCACACGGGAGACTTGGCTTCTTATGGCCTTCCCACTCTTAGCGCAGTTCGCTTGGTTGTTCAAGACATCAACAAAAATGGCGGCCTTCTTGGGAAACAAGTTGAAGTGCTTGCGCAAGACACCCAGTGCAAGCCTGAGCTCGCAACAAATGCTGCCACAAAGCTTGTTTCTGATGGCGCCGTAGCGGTTATTGGTGGTATCTGCTCAGGTTCCACAAAGTCTGCTCTTCCCATCTATACCGAATCAAAAATTGTTTCTATTTCCCCTTCTGCAACAACACCAGACCTTACAAATGGTGAAAATCCTTACTTCTTCCGTACAATCGCTTCTGACAACGAGCAAGGCCTGCTTGCAGCAAGCTTCCTTGCAGACAGCCTTAAAGCCAAAAGAGTCGCTGTCTTGCACGACAGAGCTGACTATGGTAAAGGCTTTGCCGACAGCGCAATGGCCGCTCTTAAAGAGAAAGGTGTTGAAGTCGTTTTGTATGAAGGCATTACTGCCGGCGCTATCGATTACGGTGCAGTCATCAACAAAGTCCGCCAAACAAAGGCCGATGCTGTTCTTTATGGTGGCTATCACCCAGAAGCCTCTAAGCTTGTTCAACAAATGAAAAAACGTCGCATGGACTTGCCTTTCATCTCTGATGATGGCGTTCGTGACGATACCTTTATTCAAGTGGCCGGTCCTGATTCTGAAGGTGTATACGCCACAGGCCCAAGAGACGTTTCTAGCTTGCCAGCTAACATTCAGGCTCGCTCAAAGCACACAAAAGCCCACGGCAAAGCCCCCGGCGCTTTCTATGACAATGCTTATGCCGCAACTGTTGCCCTCTTGGCCGCTATTGAAAAAGGCAATTCAACAAAGCCCGAAGACATTGTTAACAACTTGCAAGAAAATCTCGTTGAAACACCACTTGGCCCGATCAAATTCGCCAAAAACGGCGAAGCTGAAGGCATTGGTTTTAGCGTCTTCCAAGTGCAAAACGGCAAATACGTTCCTGTAACCAAATAAAAATATACAAAAGCGCTTACGGCATAGAAATTAACCTTTTTATGCCGTAGGTCTTGCTTGTCTAATAAAATTGGCAAAGCCTTTGCCAAGCTTTAAAAAACACTTTGACACCTATTTGACTGCAAGTTATGGATTCATTGTACTTTATCGAACTTTTCCTTGGCGGCCTTACCCGTGGCAGTATCTACGCTCTTATAGCCCTTGGTTATACTATGGTGTATGGCATTATTGAGCTTATCAATTTTGCGCATGGCGAAATCTACATGCTTGGTGCTTTTACGGCTTTGCTTGTGGCTTCTGCCTTAGGTTTTTTGGGTTTTCCTGCCCTTGCTATCCTTGTTTTGGCAAGTCTTACGGCCATTTTATGGTGTGCGGCTTATGGCTTTACCGTAGAAAAAATTGCTTATCGCCCCTTGCGTAAGGCGGGGCGTCTTTCGCCACTTATCTCTGCTATCGGTATGTCAGTTTTTTTGCAAAACTATGTCAGTCTTGCCCAAAGCCCAGATTTTACCCCTTTCCCTCGTCTTGTCCCCGAATTTGAATTTCTTGCCAATATCGAAAGCATCTATGTTGGCAATACGGACTTTCTTATTATTGTTGTCAGCCTTATCACCATGACTATTTTGACCCTCTTTATTAAATACACGAAAATGGGCAAAGCCATGCGCGCAACAGCCCAAAATCAAAAAATGGCCATGCTGCTCGGCATCAATACCAATCGCATTATTTCTCTTACCTTTATAATTGGTTCTTCGCTTGCCGCTATTGGCGGGGTGCTTATTGCTTCGCATGTCGGCCAAATCAACATGAGTATTGGCTATCTTGCGGGGATCAAGGCTTTTACGGCGGCTGTTCTTGGGGGAATCGGTTCTATCCCCGGGGCAATGCTTGGCGGCCTTGTGCTTGGCCTTTGTGAGAGTTATGCTACTGGTTATATTTCAAGCGCCTATGAAGACGCTCTCGCCTTTGCCTTGCTCATTCTTATTTTGATTTTTCGTCCATCAGGAATTCTTGGTAAAGCCAAGGTACAAAAAGTATAAGAGTTTGTTATGCAAATAGTATTTAAAGCCCTGCTCACGAGCCTTTGGTTCGGTCTTTTGACCCTGCCTATTCTTGTTTTGAAGGTCAATCCCCTTGAAGACAGCATTATTTTTCGCTGGCACAATTTGGCCTATACCATTGTTTCGGTATTTTTCATAGCCTGCATATATAATTTTTTTAGGGCACGTGCGCAAAAAAACGAAATAAAACAGACTGTTAAAAGAGAAGAAAGTCAAAAAAAGCACAAAACAAATGCGCTTTTGAAGGCCCTTGCCAATCCTTCTTTGCGAAAACCAGCCCTTGGCGTTCTTTTGCTTTTTCTTGTTGCCATGCCCTTTATTTCGTCCATATACCAGATAAATATCATGATTTCCGCCTTGCTCTATATCATGCTGGGTCTTGGACTCAATATTGTTGTGGGCCTTGCTGGGCAACTTGTCTTGGGTTATGCAGCCTTTTATGCTGTTGGTGCATACACCTATGGCCTTTTGTTTATGTATTTTGACTTTGGTTTTTGGGCAGCCCTCCCTATTGGTGGACTTATGGCTGTGATTTTTGGCCTTGTGCTTGGCTTTCCTGTTTTGCGTTTAAAGGGCGACTATTTGGCCATTGTGACCCTTGGTTTTGGCGAGATTGTTCGCTTGATTCTTGAGAATTGGAGCGATGTGACAAATGGTCCTGCGGGTGTGGCAAATATTCCAAGACCTTCTTTCTTTGGTATGGAAATGAATGTTACTGAGGCAACAAATTATACCTATTATATTATGCTTGTTGCTGTGATTGTTACGATTATTGTTGTCAATCGCATTAAATATTCTCGTATTGGTCTTGCTTTGCAGGCTTTGCGAGAAGATGAAATCGCTTGTGAGGCTATGGGCATTGACATCACCAAGGTGAAATTGTCGGCCTTTGCTCTGGGCTCTTGTTGGGCGGGTTTTGCGGGTGTTATCTTTGCCGCAAAAACCACCTATATCAATCCTGCCAGCTTCACCTTTATGGAATCGGCCATGGTTTTGTCGATGGTGGTCATGGGCGGCATGGGCTCGACCTTAGGTGTGACGATTGCAGCCTGTATTCTTATTCTTTTGCCCGAATATCTCCGTACTTTTTCAGAATACCGTATGCTTATTTTTGGTGGAGCCATGGTGCTTATGATGATTTTCCGCCCGCAAGGCCTTGTTAGCGGTGAAAAAAGGAAATACCGCATAAATACAGGTGAAAACGATGACGAAAAAACGCAAAACTTAGGAGCGCAATAATGAAAAAGCCCGTTCTTGAAGTGCGCAATTTGTCAAAAAACTTTCAGGGTCTTCGTGCCCTTGATGGTGTTGATCTCACCGTTCATGAGCAAGAAATTGTTGCCCTTATTGGGCCAAACGGTGCAGGAAAAACGACCTTTTTTAATTGTATTACGGGGATATACAAGCCGACGCTAGGTAATGTAACCATTCATTGCCAAAGGCATAAAGGGGATAAGCCAAAAAGCCTTGTTATTCATGAAAAAAAGCCCTTTCAAATCACCAAACTCGGCATGGCCCGTACCTTTCAAAATATCCGTCTCTTTCCCACGATGACTGTGCTTGAAAATGTGATGATTGGTCAGCATTGCCGTACAAATGCGGGAATTTTTGGGGCGATTTTCAGGCAAAAATCTGTCTGTGAAGAAGAGCAAAAAACCGTCGATAGGGCTTATCAGCTCTTAAAAACGGTCAATCTTGAAGGCAGCGCCCACGAAGAAGCGAGAAACTTGCCTTATGGAGCGCAAAGACGTCTTGAAATCGCAAGAGCCCTTGCAACAGAGCCTTTTATTCTCTTGCTCGATGAACCTGCAGCGGGAATGAACCCACATGAAACCAAGAGCTTGCAAGGTCTTATCCTTGACATTAGAGAAGAGTACAATTTGTCGATTTTGCTGATTGAACACGATATGTCTATGGTAATGAGCCTGTCAGATCGCATAACGGTTATGGAATACGGTTCACGCATTGCAGAGGGGAGTCCAGAAGAAATCCGCAACAATCCTGCCGTTATCAAGGCCTATCTAGGAGAAAGTCATGCTTAGGCTTGAGAATGTCAATACCTTTTATGGTAAAATACAGGCTCTTTATGATGTGTCTCTTCGAGTAGAAGAAGGCGAAATTGTTACACTTATTGGAGCAAATGGCGCTGGAAAAAGCACCACGCTTATGACTATTTGTGGCGGAAGCCCCGCAAGAAGCGGAGAAATCTTTTTTCAAAATAAGCCTATTCACAAGACCTCTCCGCACGATATTGTTGCCCTTGGTATCTCACAAGTGCCTGAAGGGCGCCTGATTTTTCCCGATATGACCGTGCTTGAAAATCTCGAGCTTGGGGCTTTTTTGCGCAAAGACGCGCAAGGCATTAAGAAAGACATCGAATTTGTCTTTGGCCTTTTCCCTGTGCTTGCCCAGCGTATTCATCAAGCTGGCGGTACGCTTTCTGGTGGAGAACAGCAAATGCTCGCTATTTCTCGTGCCCTTATGGCAAAGCCAAAACTTCTCTTGCTTGATGAACCTTCACTCGGCTTAGCCCCTATTATCATTCAACAAATTTTTTCGATTATCCAAAAAATCAATCTTGACGGTACGACGGTCTTCCTTATTGAACAAAACGCCAATCAAGCCTTGAGCATTGCGACTCGTGCCTATGTAATGGAAAATGGACGCATCACTATGGAAGACAATGCAAAGGATTTGCTTAGCAATCCTGCTATCCAGAAAGCCTATCTTGGAGGCTAGCTAGTGTCACAAGTGTCTTTTTGCTTCTTTCTGCATCAGATTTCACGGGCTTTTTCGGTCATTTATGTCTTTATAAACTCCTCAAAGCCCGCTCATCTTCTTTGAAATAATTCAAAAATCCATCTTGTGCCAACACTAGCTATATCGATGACACAGATGTCTTTTCACACAAAATGCCTTACAGAGGAACTATGAAGGAAAAAAACAAAGAGGCCCTGCCTCTTCCACAATTACTCGCACCAGCAGGCGGCCTTGAACAACTTGAGGCCGCTCTTTTATATGGTGCAAACGCCGTCTATCTTGGCGGAGGGGCCTTTAATTTACGTGCTGCTTCTCACGGTTTTGCACAGGAAGACCTCCACAAAGCCCTTGAAAAAACAAAAGAAAAAGGCGCAGAACTTTTTTATTGCCTAAATGCCATGCCGCACCCACAGCACATGGCCGCGCTTGAATCTCAAATCGAAGAACTCGCGAGTATGCAGCCACACAGGCCTGACGCTTTTATTGTTGCTGACCCCGGTGTCTTGCGAATGGTCAAGCGCATTTGCCCAGAAATCCCCGTACACCTTTCGACTCAAGCAAACACCTGCAATGCCGATTCTGTCCTTTTTTGGAAGGAAGCCGGTGTTTCACGGATCAATTTTTCACGAGAGCTTGATCACCGCTCAATGAAGGCCATTATGCGAGCCGTGCCCGACATGGAATATGAGGCTTTTGTGCACGGGGCTATGTGTATGGCTTATTCTGGGCATTGCCTGCTTTCTTCTTGGGTCAATAAACGCCCGGCAAATTTAGGGAAATGCTCGCAGCCTTGCCGCTTTGTATATAAAGGGCAATTACAGCTTGAAGAGCAAAGCCGCCCAGACAGAGCTTTGTGGACTGTTGAAGAGCATTACACAGAAAAAGATGAGAAGTACAGCAGCATCTTGGCGGCAGACGATTTGTGCTTAGCCCGCTATATTCCTTGGTTTTATCTTGTGGGAATGCACACGCTCAAAATTGAAGGGCGCACAAAGGGGGCTTCATATGTAGTGCAGACGGTTATGGCTTATCGTGCGATACTCGACGGTCTTTCGCAAGGCATTGACAACAGATCCCTTGCCCTTGAGCACTTAAAGGCCAATGCATCTCGCCCTCTTTCTACAGGTTTTTTCTTTGCAAATAAGCGAATTGATGTGCAAGAGCGCAAGGGTGCGAGCGCATTTCGAATTGTTGCTCGTATTCTTGATGTGTTTGATGGTGGTCTTTTGGTTCAAGCCAGAGAGCCTTGGCAAGTCGGTGTTTCCGCTCGTATCCTTCTGCCTTCAATGCAAGACATTGACTTACAAGCTGTATTTTTTGAAAATAGCAG
>CAYJIB010000001.1:29771-35366 GCA_964370125.1 uncultured Desulfovibrionaceae bacterium | reverse complement strand
AGTACAAACTTTGCACCCTGGAGTGCAGGCAAAGGTCTTGATTGATGATGCTGAATGTTTGCAAAAAATAGTAGAAAAAGACGTGAAAGGTCTGTATATTTCGGCTTAAGAACTTTAGTCTATCTTTTAAAAAAGCCCTTTTAGGATTAGCTAAAAGGGCTTTACTCGTCTATAAAAACAAAGTCAAACAAGTCGCATAAGAGCATAAAAAAGCAAGGAACATCGAAAGCTTATGTCGCATAGGCTGTGAAGCAAATTGCACAATAAACAGAAAAATAGCACAAAGCCCCAAAGCCCCAAAGCTGGCATAAAAAGCATAGGTAAAAGAAGCCGCAATTTCAGGATACCAAAACATCACATGACCCAAAAAAGCGCACAAAAGAAGAGCAAAAAACAAAGCCCCCCTTGCTGCAAAACGAGCCGCAAAGGCATAATAATCTCTGCCAAAATCGTCAAGATTTCTGCGCACAATAAGCCATAGCAAGGACAGCACAAAGCCTGAAAGCATGGCTAAGAGCAGGGCGCGTATGAGGTAAAAAAGTGTAAAGAGCTCTTTCGCAGACAAAAGCACAAAGGCCAAGAGCTCTGCCCACAAATCTTGAAAGGTCAAAATCTCTTGTAAAGGGGGAAGGACGCTTTCGACAGCTTCTTTTGTTAAGGCTACAGACTGTGCAACCTGTTCATGATAGACGCCAAAAAAGAAAAGAAGCCAAAAGACGGCAAGGCCCAAAAACCACAAAAAAGATAAGGAACACAAGGCTATAGAGGAAGTTTTCTTTTTAGCTAGAAAAAAAGCCAAAAGAGCGCAGAGCAGTGAAAACGCAAGTCCGCCACCCTGCACATAAACAAATGGACTGTGCAAAAGACCAGGCCATACAAGTGTATAGGGCGACCAATAAAGATATACAAAAGCTACCGAAACAATGAGCAAAATAACTTGTAAGTAGCCAGCAAAATGCAAAAGGTGACGAGCAAAACGCCGTGCAAGCACTGCTTGAGCGAGTCCGCCGTACAAGGCAGCAAGGCCGGCCCCAATAGGTAAAGAAAAAAGAGCCAAAAGAGCCATAAGCCCAAGAGCCAGAGCGTAGTAACTAGGCGGCATTTGTTGCAAAGTTGTCAAAATTTCCATTCTTTCACCTTTATAAAGCAGTTCTTTTTAAGCGATTGTGCAAACAAAATACTTCAAAAAACACAAGAAGGCAAGAAGAAGAAATTGAGCGGATTTGATCTTCTTGGCAAAAAAAGCCTGTTTTTTTTTGAAGACAAAAGCCTCTTTTTTCGTTATATTATAAGCATGAAGAGCAAGCCCCCCTTTCTTATCATTCCATGGGAAAATGACCCTATCCAAGCCCTACTTGAGCATTGTCTTAGCCTGCGTGAAGAAGGAAGAAACTTTCACGATATTTGCCTTATTTTTATGCACGACAGGCCAAGACGTTATTTTATCGACGCCATAAGAAATTCGCAAGACATACAAAAGCCCTGCCTTCTGCCAAATATCCTTACTTTTCAAGAGCTTGTTGGACTTTTGCAAAAGCATTTTGAGCCAAGGTCTGTTAAAAAATTGTGTAAACTCGATCAAATCGCCTTGTTGTATAAAGCTGTGAAAAAATGTTCAAAAGACAATCCAGACAGCGAGCTTTCAAGGCTTCCCCTCCATGAACTTGAAGAGTTTTTGCCTTGGGGCTATTATCTTGCTGACCTCATGGAAAGCTGTTTTTTTCAGGGCCTTGAGCCAAAAGACATTAAAAGTTCAGAAGATGAACTTCCACGCTTTGCCGTCGCCCTTTTAGCTTCTTTGCGCAACATTTTTGCACAATATCGCAAAGAACTTGATGACAATGCCTCTTCAAGCACGGCTTTTGAGCATTTCTGTGTTTCTAAAGAAATAAATAAACACGAATTTGAAGATTTGCCACAAATTTTGCAGACAAAATGTATTTTTGTGGCAAATTATGACCTTTCTGGCACAGAAGAGCGAATTTGTCGCTATTTTTGGGAAAAAGGTTCAAGTATTTGCCTGCATACTGATGTACATATTCTCTCAGATGAAAAAATGGCTGATGATAGCGCAAAGCATCATGCAGAATGGCTGAAAAAATGGCAAGCAAAAGGGAAAAAAATAGGAATCCCTCAAAAAAGAGAGACAAAAATACAATTTTTTGGCGGCTACGACCTGCATTCACAGTTTGATGCTCTTAAAAAAGATTTTTTAGCTGAAAATGGTGAAAAAACCTGTGACAGTAAGATTTTTGACAGTGCACAAGCCGAAAATGCTATAGTTTTGGGGCAAGCAAAAGCACTTTTCCCTCTTTTGCACCTTTTGCATAAGCTCCCAAAAGAGGATTGCAATATTTCTCTTGGTTACCCTCTTGAGCAATCTCTTATCATGCACCTTTTTGAACTTTTGCTAGAAATTCACTTAAAAGTTCACAATAATAAAAACTTACAGTCAAGTCTTTTGCTTTCACTTTTCCGCCATCCCTATTTGCAAAGCCTTCAAACAGACGAAGAAATAAGCTTGCAAAACTTGCTTTCTGCTACCGAGCAAAAGCTTTTTGCTCTTGCAAATGAAGGGAAAGCCTTTATCTCCACCGAAGAGCTTTTTGAGACTATTTCGTATAATCAAGAAGCAAGTAAAAACGAAAAAAATCTGCTTTTACTCTTTCTTGACATAGCGCTTATCAAGCTTGGTCAAAGCGAAACGACCGCTATGCTCGGCGAAGCCATAGACGAGCTTTGTAATATTTTGCTGAAATTTGGGAGTCATTTGTGGGACAAGCACCCTCTCGACGCCGAATGTCTCTATCGCATGAATAACAGCATAATTAAAACGCTAAAAGACAATAGCTTGGCGCATGAATCTCTTTCTTGGAATTTTTTGCACGCCCTTCTTGTACGCCTTATTCAAGAAGAAAGAGTGCCATTTGAGGCCGATCCACTTACAGGCACGCAAGTGCTTGGAATACCTGAAACACGTTTTTTGCGCCTGCGCCGTGTGTTTTTACTTGATCTGTGCGATGACGTCTTTCCTGGTAAGATGAGCAATAATCCCTTGCTCCCCGACAGTTTGCACAGCCTTTTGGGCTTGCCCGATTCACGCCATCACGAGCGAATGTCTGCCTATACCTTCACACGTTTGTTAAAAAGCGCCGATGAGGTCTTTTTGTACTGGCAAGAAGGCACACAAAGCTCACCTCTTTCTGATGACAAAAAAATTAAATCGCGTTTTATTGAAGAGTGCATCTGGCAAAAAGAATTCGAAAATCAAACTCTTTATGAAGGCGGAAAAAAACCTTTACGCATGGCCAATTTTCATATTGAAACAAAGAACAGGCCAACAGAATTTCTTCTAAAGACACCAGAAATTGCTCGACAAATGCTGAAGTATTTAGAAAAAAATGCTCTTTCTGCAACAAAGTTGCAAAAGTATATCACCTGCCCTTTGCAATTTTTTTATTCAGAGCTGTGTGGCCTAAAAAGCCCTCCATCTATTCCCCAAGGGCGAGAGTCGCAAAATATCGGCAACCTTGTTCACGACATGTTGCAAGATGCTTTAACTCCCTATATTGACAAGGATTTTCCAGAAAATTTTGATGAAATTTTCTTTCGAGCTCTTTTAAATAAGCACATGCTTGAAGGCCCACTCGCTGACAATATGCCAGCAGAGCACCTCGCGATGCTAAAGGTCAGCCTTCCAAAAAAATTGGCTAGCGCTTTTGAAAAAACACCAAAAGACAGACAGGTCCATAAGCTTGAATACAGTATCAAGAAGCCTTTGCCCTATGTGTCTAAAAATATTCATTTTTATGGGAAGCTTGATCGCATTGACAAAGACGCTTCTGGACATTATATCCTTGATTACAAAACAGGCACAATGCCAAAACTTGACACCAGTATTTGGCAAGACGGTGATCTTTGGGAAAAGTTTGCTAACTATTCAAAAATACTGGAGAATCCAATACAAGTTAAGCCAGAAATGCTTGAAAAAGATCTTGATGATCTGCTAGAGTCACTTGGTCTTGTGCGTGCCCGTTTTGCGGATATTCAGCTCTATCTTTATGCTTGTCTTTATGAAGCCAAAGAGCCAAATTGCCTCAAAAATGTCGGCTATGTTGACCTGCACGATAGTGCAAAAATATGTTCAATTGTTTCAGATGAAGAGGCGGAGGAAATGTTTTATAGAGAAAAAACATCTTTTTTTGCGAAAAAACTCTCACTTCTCTTCAGATTTTGCCTTAACCATATGATTTCATTTCCTTATTTTGTGCCTAACAAAGGTGCACATTGTCACTGGTGTTTTATAAATAAACAGTGTATTGTGCAATAAGACAAAGTGACTTTTTGTACAAAAAGTTTTAGCATAAAAAAGTTTCAAAATCGGAGGATTTCATGCCTTTTCCAACCTTTCAGATAGGCCACCTGATTGCGCAAAAACCCATTGTTCAAGGTGGTATGGGAGTTGGTGTTTCTCTTGCCGGCCTGAGCTCTGCTGTTGCCGAAGCTGGCGGCATAGGGACAATTGCTGCTGCCATGATCGGCATGCAAGAGCCTGATATTGTTAAAAATCCTTTGGAAGCAAATGTTCGTGCCATGCGTCGTGAATTGCAAAAGGCCCGTGAAGCTACAAAGGGCATTATCGGCGTGAACATCATGGTTGCGATGACGACTTTTGCTGAAATGGTGCGCACCTCTATTGAAGAGCGTGCCGATATAATTTTTTCTGGAGCTGGTCTTCCTATGGACCTTCCAAAAATTCTTCTTGAAAGCTGTGAAAAGAAAAAGGAAGACTTTAAAACTTTACTTGTCCCCATTGTTTCATCAGGGCGCGCGGCAAGTATTATCGCTAAAAGATGGCTTAGTCGTTATGATTATATTCCTGACGCCTTTGTGCTTGAAGGGCCAAAGGCCGGTGGACATCTTGGCTTTAGTGTAGAGCAATTGCAAGACGAAAATTTTACACTTGAGTCTCTTATACCTGGTGTGCTTGATGCGGCTAAAAGCCTTGAAGACAAAAAAGGTCGCGCTGTTCCTGTGATTGCAGGTGGCGGCGTATACTCTGGGGCTGATATCAAGAAGCTTTTAGATCTTGGTGTGTCTGCTGTACAGATGGGGACTCGTTTTGTGGCAACGCATGAATGTGACGCCGATATTCGCTTCAAACAAGCCTATTTGGACGCCAAAGAAGAAGATGTGACTATTATTAGAAGCCCAGTCGGTATGCCTGGGCGTGCCATTCTTAATGATTTTATTGAAAATTCTCGCCAAGGCTTGCGCAAACCCTTTAAATGCGTTTTTCATTGCGTGACTAGCTGTGAGCAAGAAAAAACACCCTATTGTATCGCTTTTGCGCTCATCAATGCCATGAAGGGGAATTTAAAGTCGGGCTATGCCTTTTGTGGGGCAAATGTTGCCCGAATTAACGAGATTTTGTCAGTAAAAGAACTTATTCAAAGCTTGGAAGACGAATTTGATGACTATGTGCGTCAAATTGGCTTGGGAAATCCCGCTTATGCTCAAGTAAGCACAAAATAAGTGAAAATTTGAAAAAATTCTAAGTTAAAACAATTAAAAAAGCCGATACTTTTCATGGTA
>CAYJIB010000001.1:16893-29761 GCA_964370125.1 uncultured Desulfovibrionaceae bacterium | reverse complement strand
GATTTTATTTTAATAGTAAAAAGCCATTCTATCTTTCAGCGCCAAGTAGTCAAAAGCTGAAAAAAGTGTTTTCACGCTTTTTTCAGCTTCGACTTATTATTTCTCAGTTTCAATTCTTTCAAAAAATCTGCCAAAGAAATCTTTAGTTGTATGTACATTGTTAGTGTAATAGACATATTTTGCTCTGTATTTTGGCAAAAAAGATAAAAAAGTATAGATAAAAGCTTTTTCTTTGGCTTTATTAAGATCTTTTTTGATTGTTTTTAAAATAGCTGTTAGCAATGACTTATGAAAAGGCGTTTTTTGTGAATAATGCCAAAAACGGTGTGCGTGATAGGTCTGTATAGGGAACCAAGGCTTTTTCTTGCCCGCAAAATGGATAATATAGGGCCTTTCTGTTGCATCTTGCCCTAATTTTGCGAAAAAATCGGCATTATTTGTAGGATAACTTACATAATGAAGGCCGTAATAAGCCTGTAAGTCGGTGATCAGGTTCCATCTTGGATCAAGAAAAACAAGCTTACCCTGAAAGAGGATATTTAAAATATCTTGATCGGGCCAGCGAGCGTCTTTGTGTTTTGTTAAAAGTTCGCAAGCTTCTTTGAGTAAATCAACCCTTTTTAAGTTTTCAACGGAAAAAAGCATTACGCCTGAATTGAAATAGTTACAATCCTTTGACAAAGCCAAAGTTTTATGTAAATACTCGCCTTTTTGCATGATGACGCAATCTTCAACGGCAGCGGCATAAGCTTCTTTAAGATCTGTTACAAATAAGTCTGCCACATCTTTTTCAGCAACAATGTCGCAATCGAGGTACAGTGCTTTGTTATACTTCGCAAAAATTTGTGGGATAAAGAAGCGATAATACATAGCCACAGAGAAATGCTCGCTTACATAGAAGAGGTCTTTGTGTTCTTCAATAAGCTGTGTCATTGAAAAAAAGCGGAGTGAGATATTTTCTTTGCCCAGAGCGAGCTCAGAGAGTTTTTCTTTATTTTCATCAGATAAAGACTCGTTGAGAATAACAATATCGTAATTATTTTGAAGACTTGTATTGTTAATAACAGAGGCTATGGCCACAGCGCAATAAGGGGCATAGGTATCGTCTGTCGCTAAAACGATAAGGTGGTTTTTTTCTTCAAAGGCGGGGCTGATGAGGTTTTTTGTCGTGAGGCTATCGTTCATTTTTTATCTCCGATGTTCGTGTAAAAAGGCTTTTGTTGCTTTGATTTCCGTACCGTAGACCCATTTTCTCTCAGCAGCTTTTCTTTTTGTTGCAGCAAGGGGCGTAATGGCTGGAAGAAGATTAAGAAAGCTGTAAAGCAGGTATTTTTTCTTTATAAATTGTAAACGCTTCGGCAAAAGTTTTAAAATATTTTCAAGCAATTCCGTATAATAAGGCGTAGCCTTGGCGTATTCCCAAAACTTTGCGCTGTAAAGACTTTGTAGGGCCTCCCATGGCTTTTTTGCGCCGATAAAGTGTATGATTTTGGGATTGTCCTTGGGCTTTGTAGGGTCTAAGCGTTTTGGTGTTGAAAAGTAATTCCATTCTTTTGGCAAATGCAGGATTTTTTCGTACAAAACAGTATTCAAAACGTCTTGATCTTGATGGACAGGTGAAGGGTGTTTTTTAAAAAAATCAAGGCATTTTGTAAGTAAATCAAAGCTTTTTAAGGCAGTAATATTAAAAAGTATCATGCCAGAGTTTATATAGTGTTCAGGGCTCAAAAGTTGTAATTCTTCTTTCACATAGTGCATAAATTGACTGTTTTGCGTGAGAAAATCATCAATAACAGCCCCTGCAAGCTTGTTGTGCATTTCTAGCAAAAAAAGTTCGCTTATTTCGTCTACAAAAAGAGTATCACAATCGATATAGGCCACCTTTTTATAGTGGGTAAAAATTTCTACTATAAAAAGGCGATAATAAGCCGCAATGGTAAAGTTTGACCGTACAAAAAATGTTTTTCTATAATTTTCTACAAAGTCGTGCATGTTATAAAAGCGCAAAGAAACAGATTTTGTTGAGCCGACAATCCTCAATAAGCGCTCTCTATTTTTTTCACTAAGTTCTTCATATAAAATAACAATATCATATTGTTTTGTGGCAGAAGCTTTATCTATCAAGGAAGCTAAAGCCACAGCACAGTACGGGGCATAATTGTTATCTGTAGCAAAGACAATGGCGTTTTCTGTTTCAGAAAAAGCCGGATGAATGGCGAAGCCTTTTTTTAGAGAAGTGGGCATAATATTCCTAAGAGCTACATTATGGATTGTATTTCTTCATAAACCGTTCACAAGCAAGGACCTCATAATTGTAGGCGTCCCATTTCCATTGCCATTTTTCTTGTTTTTTTCCAAGAGGTAAGAGCGAGGCAAAGGCATAAATCATGCGTTTTTTCTTAGCGTGATCGTAATATTTGGGCATATATTTCATAAGCCTTGTGACAAGTTCATCAAAATAGGGGCTTTTTTCGGCATAAGTCCAAAAGCGTTCGCTAAAAGAATTTTGCAAAGTAAGCCAAGGCTTTCTGGCGCCAAGAAGGTGTAAAATGACGGGGATGTCACGGTCCTGCATGCGAATACGCGCTAAAGTCTCTTCATGGGCATTTTCAAAAGATGTCTTTCTATACGGGCTTTCGGTAACGGTGGTGATATAGTGATTCCATTTTTGGTCAAGAAAGAGAATCCTGTTTTCAAGTGCCACATTGAAGGCGCATTGATCAGGGAATTTTGGTACACCGATTTTTTCTACAAAGGCAAGCCATGTTTCAAAAAAATCTGACTTTCGTAGGGCAACAAGATCATAAAGGATTACGCCTGAATTACAGTAAGTATCTGGCTTTGCAAGGCCAAGGGTATTTTTTGCATAATCCATAAAGGGCTTGTCATTAAAGAGGCGAAAATCATGAGCGGCGGCTGCAAGTTTTCCTTGCAAGTCCAGAGAAAAGAGAGGGCGGACATCGCCTTCAACAAGGGTATCGCCATCAAGGTAAAGCGCTCTGTCGTAGTTCTTAAAAATAGGTGTAAAAAGGCGAAAATACACGCACATTGGAAGACCTGTATACTTTGAAAGAATGGGCAGATAGGGCTTCGCATAGTCAGTCATATTGATAAAGCGTATGGAAACAAAAGGATAGGCATCGGCTATGCTTGAGAGTTTTTCTTTGGCTTCATCAGATACGGTGTCTTCTAAGATAACGATGTCGAACTTAGCCTCTTCGCTAGATTTTTGCGCTAGAGAGACGGCACAAACGCTACAATAAGGGGCATAATACTCATCAATCGACATGAGAACAAGGTAATTGTTGCTTTCAAAGGCCGGTTTTAGTTCATCTTTTGCTGTAAGGGTAAGGGGCATGTTTTCTCCAAATGTAAATAAAATCATTGTGTTTTCAGATTATTTCTTTCCATATTTTGCAAAAAAACGCTCTAAAGCCAAGACTTCATAATTGTATGCGTTCCACTTCCATTGCCAAGTATCTTGTGTTCTTCCAAGAGGAAGAAGGGCAAGCAGTGAATAAAGACGGCGTTTTTTTCGTGTATAGGTGAGGCGATTGGGAAGATGATCTAAGAGAAGGGCAACAAAGTCTTTGTGGTAAGGTGTTTGCTCAGCATAAAACCAAAAACGCTCTGTAAAAGGCGATTGCAGGCCACGCCAAGGCTTTTTTGCGCCAATCAAATGCACAATTATTGGATATACGCCTTCTTTTTGGAAAATTCTTTCCAAATTTTCCTTATACGCATTTTCAAAGCTGCTTTTTTTATAAGGGCCTTTTACATCGGCTTTGATAAAATAATTCCATTTTTTGTGCAATACAAAGAAATCGCCGTGAAGAACCATATTCAAAACATCTTGGTCTTGATGTACAGGCTTTCCCAATTCTTTCAAGGTTTGCATTGATTTTTCAAAAAAAGAATTTTTCACTAAAGGCTGTATCTCAAACAAGATGAGGCCAGAATTGATATAACTAATGTTTGAGGGGATTTTTAAGACTTCTTCTTTGTTTCTCACCCATTCTTTTTTTAAGAAAAAGGTATAATCGATAACAGCACCCACAGGGTGGCCATGCAAATCTTGTTCAAAAAGTTCTCTTAAATCGCCTTCAATAATGGTGTCTGCGTCGAGATACAAAACCCTTGAGTAGTTAACAAAAAGAGGAACAATAAAAAAACGATAATAAGCTTCAATTGTAAAGTTTGGCTGATTGAAAAAAGAATCTCTATAGGGCGCAATGCATTCTTCAATATTATAAAAGCGCAAGGAAATATTGTCTTTATGTGCAACAAGCTGTGTTAAAATTTCTTTATTTTCATCAGACAAGCGGCTCTCTAAAATAACAATATCGTATTTGCTGCTGTCTGCTACATTGTCAGCAAGCGAGACTAAAGACACAGCGCAGACCTTGGCATAACCGTCATCCATCGCCATGACAATGGGGAAGCTCTTGTCCTCAAAGGCGGGTTCAATGTGCTTGTCTTTTTGATAAAAAAATGTTTTTGCTTGTGTCATTTCTTTGTGTTCCTTTAACAAAACATCATGCTATTTGCCAACTCTTGCCATGCTTTTTTAAAAAACGCTCCAAGGCCAAAACTTCATAATTGTAGGCGTCCCATTTCCATTTCCACTTTTCTTGCCACTTGCCAAATGGGAGTTTTGATTTAAGGGCATAACTTTTCCTTTTCTTTAGAGCATAGTCCATGCGTTTTGGACTTTCTGCAAGAAGCAGACGCACAAATTCGGCAAAAAAAGGAGTTTTTTCCGCATAAAACCAAAAACGTTCTGCAAAAGGTGTTTGCAAGACTTGCCAGGGTTTTCTGCCAATAAAATGTATAATTCGTGGCAATGCCTCGCCTTTACACTCAATCAATTCAAGGCGTTTCTTGTACGCATTTTCAAAAGTGCTTTGCAGATAAAGGCCTTCTCTTGGTGGAAGGCTATAATAGTTCCATTTTTTATCAAGATACAAAAGCTTGCCTTGTAAAACTACATTCAAGACATCTTGATCTTGTTTTTTGGGCTCGCCAAGTCTTTGTAGGGTTTCCATGCATTCTTTAAGAAAAGCTTGCCCATTGAAGGCATGTATATCAAAAAGAATGAGTCCTGAATTAAAGTAATCTTCGGCATTGACGATACCAAGCTGACTTGTATGCTGAATATCCGATTTACTTAAGGATGTGTGCACATCTCTAACAGCTCCAAGACATTTTTGATTTAAATCAATGCCAAAAAGCTCGGTCAAATCGCTTTCAATAACAGTGTCTACATCAAGATACAAGACCCTTGAAAACTTTTCAAAAAGGGGAACAATAAAAAAACGATAATAAGCTTCAATTGTAAAGTTTGGCTGGTTAAAAAATAAGGCCCTATACGGCGCAATGCATTCTTCAATATTGTAAAAGCGCAAGGAAATGTTGTCTTTATGCGCAACAAGCTGTGTTAAAATTTCTTTATTTTCATCAGACAAGCGGCTCTCTAAAACAACAATATCGTATTTGCTGCTGTCTGCTACATTGTCGGCAAGGGAGACTAAAGACACAGCGCAGACCTTAGCATAGCCATCATCCATCGCCATGACAATGGGGAAGCTCTTGCCCTCAAAGGCGGGCTCAATGTGCTTGTCTTTATGATAAAAAATCGTTTTTGCTTGCGTCATTTCAATTCCTTTGCAGAAAGATTTTTGAGGCTTTGATTGCGGCCTTTGTAGCAAAGTATTTTGCCTTGTATATTTTCTTTAAATTGCCCGAAGTGCATAGCGCTAAAAGCCTGTAAAATAAGACTTTTTGATTGTCTTTCTTGATAGCATTTTCTAGGCGGGCAAGAACATTGTTGCTAAGTTCTTCGTTCACAGGGCTTTTTTCGGCATAGAACCAAAAGCGCTCAGACATGAAAACTTGGCTGTCGTGCCAAGGTTTTTTTCGCCCCCCATAATGAATAATAACAGGCCTTTGCTGAACTTTTCTCTCTTGGTTTAAAAGCTCGCTTTCATCAAGGCTTTCAAATTCAGCAAAGAGGCTTCCTTCATTTAAGCCAAAAGGATCTGTTTCAACAAGATAATTCCACTTGGGACTGACGAGTTTTGTCTTGTCATGGAAAACACAATTAAGCAAATCTTGATCGTGCCAGCGAAGTTTTGGTAATGTTTCTAAAAGTTTCATACCTTCTTGTAAGATATCTATTTCTTGTAAAGCCTCAAGATTAAAAAGCAACATACCAGAATTAAAATAGCGCTTTGGATTTTTTAGTTTCAACACATTATCAAGGTGCTTTTGCACTTTTCCTTCAAAAGTGTAGCGAAAGGTGATCATATAATCCTGTACAGCAACAATGCTCGCTCCCTCAAAATCGGTATAATACAAGGGAGATATATCTCCGTCAAGCACCATATCGCAATCGAGGTAGAGGACACGGCTGTATGCCGAAAAAATATGCGAAATAAAGAAGCGGTAATAAGCCGCCTTGCTGATATAAGAACTTAAGGGAAGGCTCTCTGTAAAGCTTTCAAATAGAGGCTGTACTGAAAAAAAACGTATTGAAATGAAAACTTTATTGTTAGCAAGATTTGCTAACAGACTTTGGCTGGCATGTGAAAGACCTTCGTGTAAGATGACAATATCATAGCTTTGCCCTTCTTTGGCGTGTTCTAAAAGAGAAAGCACACAAATTGCAGCATAGGGCGCATAAGCATCGTCGCAAGACAAGACGCACAACATGGCCTCTTTGTTAAAAACAGGCTGCAGAGTTGTGGGGGAAAGAGCTGTCATGTGTGCCTTTTGCTACAATATTTCAAAGACTTACAGTGTTATTTGCCGATGCAAAAAGCGTCAAAAATACGATTGAGCACTTCATCTGGCGTATCAAGGCCAGTAACAGTATACAGAGCATTTGAAGCAATATCAAGGTGTGAAGTTGCCAAATCGTGCGAAACATTGTGTATTATGGCCTCTTCAAAAAGCAAAAGGGCAGCTCTTGCTTCTGCTAGCATCTGGGCCTGTCGCACATTGGGGACTAAATTATCAGTATCTGGCTCTTGAGAAGACAAATTTTCCATAGCAATGCGCTTGATAGTGCTTGCAAGTTCTTCAAGTCCTAGACCATTTTGTGCAGAAACCGCACAGCGAGCAGCGACAGAAGGTTCTTGTTCGCTAAACCAAGAAGAAGGCGGGGGAGCGATATCGATTTTGTTCCAAATCAAGACAATACGCTGAGGTGAATAACTTTTTGCACAAGACAAGACGACATCACTCATGCCTTCACAACCGTCCACTAAGAGCAAGATCACATCGGCTTCTTTGGCTTTTTCTTGGCCACGTCTCATGCCTTCAAGCTCAATTTCTGCATGACTTGTGCCTTCGTGCTGTATAAGTTCACGCAGGCCCGCAGTGTCGATTATGCGAGCTGGCACGCCGTCAAGCAAGAGGCTTTCTTCTAAAAAATCTCTTGTGGTGCCTGGTTGTGAAGTGACAATGGCTCTTTCTTGTCCTAGGAAGGCGTTCAAAAGGCTTGATTTCCCAGCATTTACAGGGCCTGCCAAAGCCACAGTAAAGCCTTCACGCCAAATTTTGCTTCGTTCAAAGCTGGCCAATAGGGTGTCGAGAGAGGTGATAAGTTCTTTTGCTTCTTTTAGCAGTGTTGCGTTTTCAACAGGTCCGACTTCTTCTTCGGGAAAGTCAATAGAAACCGTCATATACAAGCGTAAATCTTCAAGTTTAGCTCGTAAATTTTGCACGCGTAAAGACAAAAGGCCTTGCAATTTTGACAAAGCCATTTGCGCGCCTTGCAAAGAAGGGGCGTGAATGACTTCGGCTACTGCTTCGGCCTGAGAAAGGTCAAGTCGACCGTTAAGATAAGCTCTTCGGGTAAATTCGCCTCGATCTGCAAGTCGAGCTCCCGCTTGCAAGATGGCTTCAAGCACAGCCCGTAAAATCGCCATGCTTCCATGGCATTGAAATTCTACACAATCTTCACCAGTGTAGCTTTTTGGGCCGGGCATGTAGACGACTAAGGCTTCATCAAGGTTTTTGCCAGAAAGAGAATGTACAAGGCCTCGGTGCAAAGTCCAAGGCCTAAAGTCTGTGAAATTATTGGATAATGGACGAAACAAGGTCTTTGCGATGTGCAAAGATTTTTCACCGCTGACACGAACGATACCAATCCCGCCAAAGCCCGCAGGCGTGGCTATGGCCGCTATCGTGTCTCTTTCAATCATGGGCAAATGCACGGCTTGCAAGGTACTGTATCGCTAGGCTCTTTCAGAGCGACGCTTGTAGACAACAACTCGTTTCATGCTGCCTTCACCATAACTGCGTGTCTGCAAATCTTCTTCATCGTGCAAGGCCATGTGTACAATGCGGCGATGATAGGAACTCATGGGGTGAGTAGAAAATGCCTTGCCAAATTGACGCACTTTTTCGGCAATGGAGAAAGCCAGTGTGTGTAAGCGATCGTCTTGTCTTTGACGATAGTCGCCAACATCGAGCTGCACACGAATGGGGGCGTCCATAAGGCGTGAAATCAGGCGAGTAAGTAAATATTGAACAGAAGCAAGGGTTTGACCTTCACGTCCGATAAGAATCCCAGAATCTTCACCGCAATCAACATGAACATCAACTCGACTTTTTTGAAAGTTTATGGCAATTGTCGCTTCTTGCGTAAGTGGTGAAAGAAGCTTTTGTACGATGTCGCGGAGATGTTTTTCTAAGAGAACTTTGTCCAATTGTTCAAAATCGACCAAGCTTGCTGAGTTTGTGCTTGTCTCATCAAGAGGCAGGTCAAATTCATCAAAGTCGTTTTTCTTTGTTTGCGCAGGGCGCGAACTTTTGGCTGGCTGGGTTTTGTTGGCTTTTAAGTTCATTGAAGAAGCCACATCTTCAAAGAGGCTCGGGCCGTCATAACCACTGTCAACATTTGGCGGTTGCAAGTCATCGTCAAGCTCATCTTCACAGTCTACAACTTGTGAAGGGGTGATCTTTGGCGTGTTTTTTGATTTTTCAGCCTTTGCATTGCTTTTTTGAGTGGTCTTTGCTTTTTCAGTATTTTCTGGCTCTTTGGGCTCAGTTTTATCAGCTTGCTTTGTTTTTATTTCTTCAGCAAAGCCATTGCTTGCTTCTTTACTTTGTTCCTTTGTCTGTTCTTTTCTGCCATTTTTTTCATGGCCTTTTGGGCCTTTTTTGGCTGGTCTGCCTTTTTCGCTTGACTGCTTTACGGGGCTTTGTTTTTCTTCACTGATATTTTCAAGATTGCCTTCATCAAATTGTGAAGTGCGTCCAGCAACTTTGCGGGCTTTGATGCAAGCTTTTCTCGCCCCAACTAGGCCAAAAACGCCTTTTTTGGCATCATGCACAATTTCTATTTCAAGCTTTTCACGAGGCAAATCGTAAAAGTAACAGGCTTCTTTGATGGCTTCATCAAGGCTTGCTGCCTCAAATTCCTTAAATGTATTCATAGAGTCAATTCCTTAGTCTATCTATAAGTAATAATTATGCTTTACGCATGATAATCCATTGCTGAAGAATGGACAAAACGTTGCTAAAGAGCCAGTACACAACAAGGCCAGAAGGGAAATTTAAGAACATGGCTGTAAAGACAACTGGCATGAGCATCATGACTTTTTGTTGTGTCGGATCTCCCTGTTGTGGAGAGAGTTTTTGTTGCAAAAGCATGGTCAAGCCCATAAGGATGGGGGTGATATAATAAGGATCTTTTGCAGCAAGGTCGGTCAGCCAAGGAATGTCTGTAAAGGGAAGATAATCAATAAAGGCCGCGTGACGAAGCTCAACAGAATTGAGCAGTGCTTGATACAAGCCAATAAATACAGGGATTTGCACAGCAATCGGCAAGCAGCCACCAAGGGGATTGACGCCATAGGTTTTATAAAGCTGCATGGTTTCTTTTTGCAAGGTTTGTTTGTCATCGGCGTATTTTTCACGCAATTTTTGCACATGAGGCTGCAATTTCTGCATTTCTCTCATAGACTTGAAGCTTTTTTGTGAAAGTGGCCAAAAGGCAAGGCGAATAAGAAAGGTCAAAATCAAGATGGCTACACCCCAATTGTGCACATAACCATAAAAGAAGTCGAGCACCATAAGCAAGGGGCGAGAAACAATGCTAAACATCCCCATATCCATAGCGCTTTCAAGGCCATTTGGAGCAAGGGCGAGCTGTGGACGTTCTTTTGGTCCATAATACCAAGCAAGAGAAACAGGGCTTTCGACATTTGGTTGTAAAACATAGGATTCAGGTTCAAGACCGACACGCCAAACGCCGTTTTGGAAATTAGGCATCTTTATGGTGATATTTTGATAAGCCATAGGGGCAATGGCTGTCATAAAATAATTGCTGGTTACGGCTGCCCAAGGATAGGTTCCGATGGAGACAAATTGCCCTTCTTCGTCTGTTTCTTCTTCAAAAGAACCGTCATCACTCCAAGCGACCCTTGTTTTGTCGTAGCTGCTGCCAGAGCTAAAGGGGCTAGCCCCAACGGTAAAGCCAAGGCGTACGGATTGGGCTTGATCGCTTGTGTTTTGCAAGAGTACGTCTTCGTTGATAAGGTAGCTATCGGCATCAAAGGTCATGACTCTCGTCATATTTACGCCGTCAACCATACCTCTAAAGCGCAAAGTCGCTTCTTCGCCTGCATTAAGATTAAGGTCTTGTCCATCAAAAGACCATTTTCCTGTGACCCAAGAAGGCTTTGCGTTAACGGTAATGCCAAGGGGCGCTGTGACCATGGCTTCTGGGCTTACCAGGTTTACTCTTGCGGAGTCAGCTTCTTGGCTTTGAGCATAGTTTTTGAGTTTGAAAGAGCGAAGCACGCCGCCGCCAGAATAAAAGACAGCTTCATATAAGGGAGTGTTTACGACAACATCACGCCCCTCTGAGGGCGTAAAAGTGGGTAAAGGCTTTGCTTCTGTCGTTGGTGCTTCTTGTTTTTCAAGCACAGCTTCTTGTTGACTTGTTTGTTCAATTGGGGCAACTGGCGGACTTATCCAGCCCATTTTTTCTGCAAAAAAATTCCACCCGATGAGGACCAAGAGGCATAAAACTATAGCCAAGAGTGTTCTTTTATCTTCCATGAGATTTTGTGTTCTCCAATTTATAAAGAAAGCTTCTTTTGTTTGTTTTCTGGGACAGGGTCAAAGCCACCTTGTGAGTAGGGGTGACAACGCATAAGACGCCAACAGGTCAAAAAAAGCCCACGAAAGGGCCCGTGTTGTTTGATCGCCATAATGGCATAGCTTGAGCAAGAGGGATAAAAACGACAAGAAGGAGAGAGCATTGGTGAGATGCAATATTGATAGACACGAATGGGCGCAATAAGTATATTTTGCAAGGCATTGCGCAAAAAAACGTAATTCATAGAAATTCTCAGATAGAAATTCTTAGGCTGTAAACGAGCTGTGCAACATTGCTCTTTTTAAGGCAAAAAGACCTTTAAAAGAAAGAGCGTCACTTGTATATTGTTTACTATGCCTTAATTGTTTGTAATTCTTTGACAAACTTTTAGTATAAGTTCTGTAAGTTCGTGTTCAATCTGTGTCAAAGTACAATGTTTTGCGTCAAAGTGGCGTTTTGGAACGAGCACCATATCTAAGGCTTTGGGCAAGTTGTGTTGATGCAGGCGAAAAAATTCTCTAAGTACACGCTTGACCCTATTGCGAACACAGGCATTGCCCATTTTCTTTGTAACCGCAAATCCAATACGTGAATGAAGTTCACTTGCTTCTCTTCTTCTTACAAAGAGCACAAAATGTGGCGAAAAAAAACGTTTTCCCTCTTCATAGCAGGCCGTAAATTCTGGCCTTCGCAAAAGTCTGTGCTCTCTTGGACGCAAGAAAGTCTGTCTTTCCATGTTTCCCTCATTTTCCTAAGGCTATCAAGACAGCTTTTTGCGCCCATAAATTCTGTTGTGCAAGGCTTAGTCAAAGCTTGTAAGACAAGGGCTATGGCCTTTGCCTTACACACAGTTTATACGCTCAATCTTTTGCGGCCTTTGGCACGTCTGCGACGCAAAATGGCGCGGCCACTTGGGCTGCTCATACGCTCACGAAAACCGTGTGTGCGGGCACGTCTGATTCGGCTTGGTTGGTACGTTCTTTTCATAAAAATCCTACTCCTTCAGAAATATTGCTAAAAAAGGTTCTATTATATGTATTTCACATGTCTGTCAAGACACGACCGATACGCTAAGCAGATTGTGTATACGACAAGTTCATCTGAAAAGCAAGCTTTTTCCTGCACAAAAAATCGTTTTTTTTTGTTGAATAGGCCTTTACTTTCTTGCGGCAAGGCCCATAAGAGCGTAAACAAGGCGGGCGGCTGTGAAGTCTGCAAAGGGGAAACTGCTTGATGGGGCAAATTCAACGATATCCATACCGACAAGCTCTTTGCCCTCTAGGCATTGCTCAAGCATCCACAAGGTCTCATACCACAAAAGACCGCCTGGGACGGGCGTTCCTGTTGCGGGCATAACAGCAGGGTCAAGGCCGTCAACATCAAAGCTTATATAGATTTTTTTTGGGAAATTTTCTGGAAGTTTTACGCTTTCATAGCCATTTTTGGCGATGTCTTCGGCGTCAAAATAGCTTATACCAAGTTTTTTTCTGGCCTCTACTTCTTCATAAGAAAAAGCCCGCACACCAAGTTGAAAAAGCGGCAGGCCCAAATCTTCTGTCGCCCTGCGCATAACGCAAGCATGGCTCCATTTGTCGCCTTCATACTCATCTCGCAAATCGGCATGGGCGTCTATCTGTATGATGCCAAAATTTCCGTGCGCTTCTTTTAGGGCTTTTATTGCGCCATAGCTTACACTGTGTTCGCCGCCAAGCAAGACGGGTAAAGCCTTATATTTTAAGCATGTACGTACGCCTT
>CAYJIB010000001.1:8189-16883 GCA_964370125.1 uncultured Desulfovibrionaceae bacterium | reverse complement strand
GTACGCCTTCTTCTATTCGAGCAAAGATTTCTTCGATGCTGCCTTCCATATTTATAGGTGGGTGCGTAAAGATGCCTTTGTCGGCGGGGACTGATTTTCCGTCCCAAAGTTCTAATTGGTCAGAGGCGACTAAGATAGCTTCTGGCCCAAGGCCTGTGCCCTTTCCATAAGAGACCGTTCTTTCTAAGGGGGCGGAAAGAATGTGAAAATAGGCTTCTTCTGGCTTGGTGAAGGGAAGTTCAGACTCTAAAAATTGTTTGTTTTTCTTCATTTGTGTTCTCTTTTGTTGTGAAATATCTTGTGCGAAAAAAAGAACATATTTTCGAAAAAATTGCAATTTTTCTTTGTAAAAATTTGTCATCAATAATATTGCTTTTTTAAATAATTTGTATTAGGCTTACAGAAATCGATTCTTAGCGTTTTTTTGCGATACTTCAACATTTTTTCAAGTAGGATTCTTTTATGAAGAACAAAAGTTTTTTTGCAAAATTTTTTCTCGTCGCTTTCATTGCCTCTTTCATCTCTTTCTTTGTGCCTATTGAAGCGCAGGCCCTTCCCGACAGAACTGTCGAAGTGCACTATGACAATCAATTCTTGTACCCAGACGTCACACAAGCAGACTTTGAGACGCAGCTTGGCTTTTCAAAACCTGGGGATCTCGTTGTAAAGTATATATACAATAAGCCCTCAACAACAAGCCTTGTTGAAGGCATTATGAGCGAAAATCCCGACTATGTTCCCTATGTTTTTTCTAATATTTCGGCAACATCAACGCTTACTGATACAGAATTTGGCCTTGTCTTTTCTTTTGGCTTTACTGCGCCGCTAGAACTCAATGGAAAAAAGCGTGAAGATCTTCTCTTCTATGCCCTAAATCCAGACAATCAAGCCCCAGCAGATCCAACAGATATAGACAGCTATGCAAGCAAATTTGCCTTTATCGATGCGCCAGATACTAGCACTAAGCAAGACTCCGCTACCTACGGTAACTATGGCAAGGCCTGGCTTTATAACGGTCTTGTTGGTGGCTCTCTTACGGCTATGCCGGCCGACAGCCCCTTTGTCGCTGGTCAAAGCTATACAATCTTCTTCCCTGTGCGCAATCTTATTGCTGCCTTTATTATTGCTCCAAGCTCTTTTAGCCTTGATCAAAGCCAAGTCGGTGCTGATGACAAGACCATAAGCCTCAATATCGCCCTCTTGCTACCTGCCTCAAAAATCGCAGGCCTTGCGCCAGCACACCAGCAAGACAATAGCAAGATCGGCTTTGCCAAATTTGATGATATGAGCACAGCCCGCAAAGAATTTAGCGATGAACAAAAAGCCGTCGCCGTGCAAGAGGGCCTTGCTGTCTATGCAAGCCAAGTCATGGACTTTGAATTTAGTCTTGCAGACGCCTATGGCGATACGCTCACAAGCGCTAGCCCTGTCGTGCTTCAAATGAATTATTCTTCAAGAGTGCCTGTTAGTGGTGCGACCTTTGGGAATGACGCAAGCGACAATTTCTTTGTGGAATATTTAAACAATGCCCAAGTGCCAAAACGCTATGTAATGGTTGCAAATAAAAGCAATATCGCTGGTCAGTATTGGATTGAATCCGCCTCTGATCTTGGCAATCCTGTTGCCCTAAATACGCTCATAGCCGCAGGCACAAATTACAATGTATATTATGTGGTAGACACAAGTGCGCCCGGAGAGAATTCTACAAATCTTGAAGAGGCATCCCCTGAAACTTTAAGCAATGCCAGCCGCTTGCTTGTCCCTGCTTCGACTGTGGCCGATCAGGCCAAGGCCTTTGTTGCCCTTGCAAGCGAGCAAGCCGACCCAAATCTTCAAACAGCAGAAGACTATTTGGCCTTGTACAATGGCACCCTTGCTGGGCAAAGCTCAAAGATTACCTTTCTTGACTACGGCTTTATGGGCAGCCGCACACCTGTCGGCGGGCCAGTTCCAAGTCTTTCAGACAGCCGCAATACCATCGCCGCCACAACGACCTTGCCTGCAAATTACTTTACAAATGCGGCAAATGCACCAAAGGCAGTAACTTATGCCGTACAATTTACTGTGCCCGATTATATCACCGGTGAGGAAAAAGATGATGATGCCTTCATTAAGCTAAATCCAACAATCAATGATGTAAAAGTCACAAGCTATGCTACTGGCAGCCAGCCATTTATCTATCCTATGGTTTATGAAAAGCCAAATGCGCCAAGTGAGGCCCTCTCTTGGGTCAAAGGGCCAAATGACGCCATTGTCGAACAAAACAGCTCCTTAAGCGCAGGCGATCACATTGTCTATTATACTGTGCCTATCAATGCAACAGCTCGTCAAGCCATGAGCAATGTGCTTGTTTCTGCAAAAATTGCGAGCTTTTCAAAAAAGGTTGAGGATCATTTCCCAAAAGAAACCACCGAGCTGGCTAAGCTAGGTATGCTTCCGCTTTCTGGTGAAGCTACAGACTCAAACACTGGCGCTCCAACAAACCCAAGCCGCCCCAGCATAGAGACGGCCCCAAGCGCCGTTGACATCTATAGCGGGAGCTATCAAATTATTCAGCCTGGCACAAACATACAATATTTGCCAGATGCCGCCGGCAATGAAAGCCCCATTCAAGAATTTGCCCTTGAAGGTTTTAGCAAGGGCGATGCCTATGTCTTCTCAAGAGATTTTGTTTATTACAAAAGGGATGGACTTGAAGAGAGCGGTAAAAAAGATTATCTTGTCTACGATTCTGGAAACCTTTTTCAACTTGAAAAATATAGCAATGGCAGACTTAACAAAGAATTCAAGCGTAGCCCTCTTGTAACCGAGCCGCCTTTTGCGCTGACAACAAGAGAGGATTTTATCCGCTCTGATGGTTATTATTGGATAAAAAGGCTTGACGAAGGTGGCGATCCTGTTGAAACCAAGAAAGGCGAAGAATATCAAGAAGGTGCAACATATAGAGTGTATTTCATTATCGTTGACGACGGCCCATATGATTTAAAAAATGATTCTCTGGTAGAAGACGGCGATAAAGTTATTCAAGACCCAAATGGCCTCTATCTACAGCCTGCATCGAATTACAATACCGACGGCACCACAACTACTCGTGCTTGTTCTGTCGGCAATGGAGAAATGTATGACATCCTCTTACTCTTCCTTGCGACACTTGCCTTTGTGACTTTTAGAACATACAGGCGCAAAGTGAAGAATTAAGATTTTTAACTTTGTTAAAGCAGTAAAAAGTGCCGTGTTTGTAAAAAGAACACGGCACTTGTTTTGTGTAAAACTAAAAAAACATTTTCCCAAATTTTCCTCTTGTCATGTCGAGATTTTTTGCGTATGTTGTAAAGACTTTATAGGCAGATGAATTTGTCGGACTTTTACTGTGAGGAGAAGTATATGTCTCAATCTTCAATCCAGCATGTAAAGAAGGATTTGCCAAGCATATCAAAAAGGCTTGATTTTATGCAGGCTTTAAGCGGTGTTTTGCTTATTCTCTTTATATTTGGACACTTGGTCTTTGTTTCAACCGTGCTCGTCAGCCCCAAATTTTTTGACTTCGTTGCATGGCTTTTTGAAGAGCTCTTTATTGCTCAAATCACCGGCCCCTTTATTTTCTTGCTTGTGCTGTTTCATTTTCTTGTAGCAGCAAGAAAAATGCCTTTTAGGCAAGGCGAGTTCTTGGCTTTTTGTCGTCATGCAAAAGATCTTCCCCATTGGGAAACAAGAGCTTGGCTTTGGCAAATTGTAACGGCTTGTATCATCATAACCCTTGCTTTTACGCATATTTATGAAGTTATGACAGACTTGCCAATTACAGCCTCAAAGGCCGCTGAACGTGTACAGAGCGATGGCGGAACCCTCTTTTATGTTGTTTTGCTTTTGGCTGTATGGCTGCATACTGGCGTAGGTATTTTTAGACTTGCTGTTAAATATGGCTTTGTTAAAGCTGCCTCAAAAGAAAAATTTACCAAATATCTTGCCATTCTAGTAGTGGTTTGCGTACTTCTTGGTTTTATCACTGAAATACGCTTAAGCAATCTGATCATCAGCTAAGCGAGGAGACTTATGAAGATATTTCAATCAGATTTATTGTGCATAGGCGCAGGTCTTGCTGGTGAAAGGGTAGCTATGAGCGCTCTTGAGGCAGGCTTTAGCGTAAACGCACTTACCCTTGTACCGCCACGTCGCTCGCATTCTTCTGCAGCAATGGGCGGAATGCAGGCAGCCCTTGGAAACTCTGCCATGAGCCAAGGCGATAGCCCTGACGTGCATTTTGCAGACACTGTAAAAGGTTCTGACTGGGGCTGTGACCAAGAAGTTGCCAGAATTTTTGCGGACACTGGCCCAATCGCTATGCGTGAGATGGCCTATCTTGGTGTGCCTTGGTCGCGTGTTGTGCCTGGCGTGCACACCTATTTTAAAGGTGGAAAGCCCTTTGAGGCCGAAGAACTCAAAGAAAAAGAAGGACTTATCCACTCTCGTGCCTTTGGCGGTACAGCCAAATGGCGTACTTGTTACACCTCTGACGGCACAGGGCACTCAGTGCTCTTTACCCTTGACAATAAGCTCTTGCAGCTTGGTGTAAATATGTTTGACCGCATGCAGGCCGAAGCCCTCATTCATGATGGCGATCACTGTATGGGCTGTATCGCTCGTTGCTTGCGCACTGGCGAACTTGTGGCCTATTTGGCAACAGCCACTCTTATCGCTACTGGCGGCTATGGACGTATTTATCGTGCGACAACCAATGCTGTTATCTGTGACGGTGGCGGGCAAATTGCCGCTCTCGATACAGGTATTGTGCCAATGGGCAATATGGAAGCTATTCAGTTCCACCCAACAGGCACCGTTCCAACCGATATTCTTGTTACTGAAGGTTGTCGTGGTGATGGTGGAACGCTTCTTGACGTTAATGAATACCGCTTTATGCCTGATTATGAGCCAGACAAAGCCGAACTTGCCTCTCGTGACGTAGTGTCACGTCGCATGACCGAACACATGCGCAAAGGTCTTGGCGTGAAGTCACCTTATGGTGACCATTTGTGGCTTGATATTCGTCATCTTGGCGAAGAACACATCACAACGAATTTGCGTGAAGTGTATGATATTTCAACTAACTTCCTTGGTGTAAACCCCATTCATCAGCTTATTCCTGTGCGCCCAACCCAGCACTATTCTATGGGCGGTGTGCGTGTAAATAAAGACGGTGCGGCCTATGGCCTTCATGGTCTTTTCTCTGCTGGTGAGGCTGCTTGTTGGGATATGCACGGCTTTAACCGTCTTGGCGGTAACTCTTTGGCAGAAACCATCGTTGCTGGTCGTGTTGTTGGTGAAAAAGTGACTGAATTCTTGCAAGGTTCTTGTACCACCATTAAAACGAGCTATATGTATGCCACTGAAAAAAGCGTACAAGCAAAGATTGACAAAATCGCTAAAGGCCGTGACGGCAATGAAAGCGCCACAGAGCTTCGCAATGAAATGCAAGATATCATGATGGAACACGTCGGTATTTTCCGTAATGGAAAAGACTTGCAAGAAGGCGTAGAAAAATTGCAGGTGCTTAGAGAGCGTGCAAAAAATATCCGCCTCCATGCTCCAGTCAAAGGCTTTACGCCAGAGCTTTCCTTGGCCTTGCGTCTTGACGGTATGTTAAAGCTCGCTCTTTGTACGGCCTATGGTGCGCTTAAGCGTACAGAAAGCCGTGGCGCACACGCTCGTGAAGACTATCCAGAGCGTAACGACCGTGAATGGCTCAACCGTACCTTGTCTGTGTGGAAAGAAGGGGATGATTTGCCGACTCTTAGCTATGAAGAGGCTACTCCATACTTTGAAATTCCTCCGGGCGAGCGTGGTTACGGTGATGGAAAAATCATTTATGCCGATATTCCAGAAGATAAAATCATAAAAAAGCCAGCGGCCACAAAGGAAGGTGAATAATATGGGACGCCAACTGACTTTTGAAATTTTTCGCTACAATCCTGCTGATCCTGATACAAAACCCTTCATGCAGACTTTTCAGCTCGAAGAATTTCCCAGCATGACCCTCTTTGTTGCGCTCAATATTCTTCGTGATGAACAAGACCCAACCTTGCAATTTGACTTTTGCTGTCGTGCGGGAATTTGCGGTTCATGCGGTATGGTGATCAATGGCACACCCGCCCTTGCTTGTCACACACAAACAGCTTCTTTGCCAGATCGCATTGTTTTGCATCCGCTGCCGGTCTTTAAGCTTGTGGGCGACTTGTCTGTTGATACGGGTACTTGGTTCCGCTCTGTTGGTGAGAAAATCGGATCTTGGATTCACACCAATAAAAGCTTTGATCCAGAAGCCGTTGAAGAGCGCATGGACAATGCCCTAGCCACTGAAATCTTTGAACTTGACCGTTGTATTGAATGCGGTTGTTGTGTTGCGGCTTGCGGTAACGCTCGCATGCGTGAAGATTTTATTGGGGCGACCTCTATCAATAGATTGGCTCGTTTCTACATTGACCCTCGTGACAACAGAACACCAGAGGACTATTTTGATCTTGTTGGTGACGACACGGGTGTCTTTGGCTGTATGGGCCTTCTTGCTTGTGACGCTGTGTGTCCAAAAAAATTGCCCTTGCATGACCAGCTTGGCATCATGCGTCGCATGGTTGTTTTAGAGAGCGTAAGAGGCGCGATCCCAAGAGCTTTGCTCAAGAAATTTGATAAATCAATGGAAGCAAAATAAGTTTTTACTTCTTTTAGCATAAAATAACCCGCTGGTGCTTGAGCTTTTTATCTGCTTAAGCACCAGTTTTTTTTTATATAATTTTTAATAGTAAAAAAATGATAGTTTTTTTTGCATAAAATCACATAAAATGTAAAAAGGGGCTTGCATAAACAGGAATTATTATCTATAGTGCAATCAAGAAACAAACTTTTATTAACGCTATGCCTTGTGCATACAAACTTAGGAGCGTACTTATGAGTAACGCAACACCGCTTACACCTTTAAAGGTGGTACCGACCTTGGTCGCTGTCATTGTAACCCTACTTATTTGGTTTGTTGTTCCTGTACCTGAAGGAGTAGCAGAGAACGCTTGGCAACTTTTGGCTCTTTTTGTGGGTACAATTGTTGCCATCATCGGTAAGGCCATGCCGATTGGTTCGATAAGCATCGTGGCCATAGCCCTTGTCGCTTTAACACAAGTGACAAATCCAGGTAAGGCTGGCCCATCAATGAGTGCAGCCTTAAGTGGCTTTTCAAATTCCCTTATTTGGCTAATCGGTATAGCCGTCTTGGTTTCACAAAGCCTTACGAAGACTGGACTTGGCGCAAGATTGAGTTATTATTTTATTTCTGCTTTCGGAAAGAAAACCATCGGTATTGCGTATTCTTTTGCCTTTGCAGAGCTTGTTTTGTCACCGATTACACCAAGTAACACCGCACGCGGTGGAGCTATCTTGCACCCGATTATGCGCTCAATTTCAACAAGCTTTGATTCTATGCCCAATTCAGAATCTTCTCGTAAAATGGGCCGTTATCTTGCGCTTACACAATACAATTTGAACGCTTTGACCTCGGCCTTCTTTATCACGGCGACAGCGCCTAATACGCTTATTGCCAGACTTTTGAATGAAGGCACGCAAGGCGTTATCAATCTCTCGTGGGGAGAATGGGCGATTGCGGCTCTTGTTCCTGGTATTGTGGCTTTGCTTGTGCTTCCCTTGGTTGTGTATTTTATGTACCCACCACAAATCAAGCATTCACCTGATGCACCAAAATTTGCTCGTGAAAAACTTCAAGAACTTGGTCCTATGTCTCTTGCAGAAAAAATCACCCTCGGTGTCTTCCTTCTCTTGTTGCTTCTTTGGGCTGGTGTTCCTGCGATGATTTTGGGCAAAGCTTTTGCTGTAAACGGCACAGCCGCGGCCTTTATTGGCTTGTCAATTCTTCTTTGTACTGGCGTACTTAGCTGGGACGATGTGCTCAATTGTAAGGGTGCCTGGGACACAATCACATGGTTTGCGGCCCTTGTTATGATGGCTACATATCTTGGCAAGCTTGGCATAACAACATGGATGTCTGCAAGCGTAAGTGCCATGATCGCTGACATGGGCTTTAGTGCTTTTGCTGCAATGGCTGCCTTGGTAGTTGTTTATTTATATGCACATTATATGTTTGCTAGCGCCACCGCACACGTAACAGCTATGTTTGCAGCCTTCTTGGGCGCAGGTCTTGCTCTTGGTGTGCCTATTGGTGAATTTTCACTTCTCTTGGCCTTCTCATCTGGCCTTATGATGGCGATTACCCATTATGGAACAGGCACAGGCCCCATTATCTATGGTTCTGGTTATACAACCTTAGGTGAATGGTGGATTTCTGGCTTTGTTTGCTCTGCTATTAACTTGGCTATCTTCTTTGTTATCGGTGGCTTCTGGTGGAGCTTCTTGGGTTATTAAGTCTGAATTTACAAAAAATACTTTTTTAACTCTTAAAAAGGCCCCAAATGTTGGGGCCTTTTTTGCAGGTATAGCGAATGAAGACAAAGAACAAAGCACTTGATTTTTTATGTCAATTCGGCTAATGTTGTGCAAGTTAGCGTTCATTTAGCTCTTGCTTATGACTTGTAGCTTGAATGCTAAAATTATTGGAAAAAATACAGACTTACTACAATTTTTCGTTTGTATGCTTTGCCATTGACCCACAAAAAAGGTTTTTTTTATGGAACTCTTAAG
>CAYJIB010000001.1:0-8179 GCA_964370125.1 uncultured Desulfovibrionaceae bacterium | reverse complement strand
AAGCCCCATTCTCGCCTTGTACGCCGAAAGAGCAGATTGGTTTATTTCCTTATTAGGAAGCCACATCACTCTTGCTTTTACTGCAATAGCTATTTCGGCTTCTGTTGGTCTGCTCTTGGGCATTCTCATTTCTGAATTTCCCTTCACAGCACCGCCAATTATGGGACTGAGCAATGTCTTTTATACAGTTCCCGCTATCTCGCTCTTAGGCGTACTTATCCCCTTAACGGGTATAGGCAATACGACCTCTATTATTGCCATGAGCATTTATGGTGTCATGCCTATGCTGCGCAATACTCATGCGGGTTTGCGGAGCGTTGACGCCGATATTTTAGAGGCTGCAAGGGGGATGGGCAGTACACGCCTGCAAGTTCTTTTACTCGTAAAACTTCCCTTAGCGGCTGGCGTCATTTTGGCTGGCTTGCGCAATGTTGTTGTTATTACCATTTCTATTGCAGCCATCGCCTCCTTTGTGGGCGGCGGCGGCCTTGGTGTCGCTATTTATCGCGGCATTAATATGTATGATCCTGTAATGACAGCGGCGGGAAGTTTGCTTATTGCTCTACTTGCCTTTGTCAGCGATGTCATTTTAAGTATTCCAGAAAAATATTTTAAAAGAAGAGAGGCCTTATGAAAACAGTTAAAAAAATCTGCGCTTTGCTCTTTGCAAGCGTCTCTTTGCTTGCCCTTGTGGCTTGCGGCAATGCCGAAAAAAAAGCTGATATCAGCATAGCCACAAAGCCTATGGTTGAACAATATATCCTAGGCGAAATGTTGGCTTTACTCATCGAACAAGAGGGCTATACGGTCTCATTGACCAAGGCCATTGGCGGCGGCACAAACAACATCCACCCTGGCATGGAAAAGGGCAATTTTGACCTTTATCCAGAATACAGCTCCACAGGCTGGACCCTTGTACTCAAAAAAGACGCCAAAACCATAGCCGATGAGGAAATGAAAAAACAGCTCATCGCCGATTATGAAAAGAATTTTGGCATGACTTGGCTTGGTTTTTATGGCACAAACAATACCTATACCGTCATTGTGCGTGGTGAAACAGCCAGAGAGCACAATCTCAAAAAGACTAGTGATTTAGTGCCTGTTGCAGAGCAATTACAATTTGGCGCAAATCCAGATTATATCGAGCGAGCAGACGGTTATCCTGCTGTTACAAAGGCTTATGGGCTTAACTTTAAAGGAGCTTCAGATATTGACATCGGCCTGCGTTATCAAGCTTTAGAGAGCAAGGGGATCGATGTGACCGTTGCCTACACAACAGACGCGCAACTTGCCAATCCTGAAAAAGATGTTGTTGCGCTTGATGATGACAAAGGTGTTCAAGCCAATTATTATGCGGCTACGGTTGTTCGCCTCGACACTTTGAAGCGTTTTCCAAAGCTTCGTGACGCGCTTATGAAGATGGACGGTCTTTTGACCAATGCAGAAATGGCAGAGCTCAATTATCGCTTTGAAATCAAGGGCGAAGATGAAAGAGAAGTGGCGAGAGACTTTTTGACAAAGAAAGGTTTGTTAAAAAAATAAGCAAGATGACACAAGAGCCCATTATTCAATTTGACCAAGTTTGTAAAAATTATGGTGAAAGGCCCGTCCTTAAAGATTTTAGCTTGGCGGTTGAGCGGGGAGTTTTTCTTTCCATAATTGGCCGATCAGGCTGTGGAAAGACGACGGCACTCAAGCTTGTTAATGGCTTGGTTGCGCCTGATGCTGGGCGGGTTCTTGTTCGTGGGGAGGACGTGTGCAAGCTTGATGGCGTAAATCTTCGAAGAAATATAGGCTATGCCATTCAAAATGTAGGGCTTTTTCCGCACATGACAGTCGAGAAAAATATTGCTTATGTTCCTAAAATATCAGGGAAGTTTTCAAAAGAAGGACTGTGCAGAGCCTCTTTCAGAGAAGAGGCCGCCTTGCTTTTACAACAAGTGGGTTTAGACCCTGATTTATTAGACCGCTATCCACGTTCTTTGTCTGGTGGACAAAGGCAGAGAGTGGGGATAGCCAGGGCCTTAGCCGCTGAGCCAGACATTTTGCTTATGGACGAGCCTTTTGGTTCTGTTGATGAGCTGACAAGGGGTCAGCTTCAAGACGAGATTTTACGCATTCATGAGCTGCGCAAGTTGACAATTTTATTTGTTACGCATGACATTTCAGAAGCTGTAAAATTAAGTACGCATGTCCTTGTCCTCGATCAAGGCAGCATACAACAATACGCACCGCCAAGTCTTTTGCTTGAAGCCCCAGCGACCTCCTTTGTAGAAGACTTGGTCTGCCGCAAAAGAATTTTTAGCCCTCGCTGCTAGTTTTTTTTTGAACCAATTGTAAGGAGTCTGCCTCAATGCTGCAAACAGAAAGAAGCGAGCACAATTCTTTTAAGAACAATACCCAAGCAAATATTGAGCCTGCTTCATCTTGCCGTCAAAATTTTTCTAAAAAATCTGAAGTCTTAGAGCATTTTTCTAATGAGGGTCAAAAATTGGCCTATGTCAATGTGGGCAGTCTGACAGACTTTTGGATTCACACAGGCACGGCCTGTAATCTCTCTTGCCCCTCGTGTTTTGAGGGTTCAAACAACAATCCAAAACGACTTGAATGTATCACCTTTGAAGAAGCAAAAGAGCTTCTTCTTGAAGCCATAGAGCTTGGGGCAAAGTCTTTTTCTTTTACTGGCGGTGAGCCTTTTGTCAATAAAGACTTCATAAAGATACTCGATTTTGCCTTACAATACCGCCCTTGTCTTGTCCTTAGCAATGCGACTGCGCCCATTGAAAGACATTTTGACGCACTCAAAGAATTTAAAAAAAAACCATACACTTTGCATGTGCGGGTAAGTATCGATTATCCCAACAAAAAACAACACGATGCAGAGAGGGGTGAGGGCATGTTTGCTCGCTCTTTGCAAAATTGCGCCATGCTTCACACTATGGGGCATACGATTTCCCTTGCCCGTCGCAAGGAAGAACAAGAAGATGAGACGGCAATTAACAGAGCCTTTGCGGATATTTTTGAAGAATTTTCCCTGCCTTTGCAGACAAATATTGTTGCCTTCCCCAATTTGAAGCTTTCTGCTTTTTCTAATAATAATCCAAAAATTACAGAAGCTTGCATGATAAATTACAAGACCGAAGAAGAAAGAGCAGCCTTTATGTGCAGTCATTGTCTTATGGCTGCCAAAAAAGACGGGCGTCTTTGCCTCTACCCTTGCACCTTGGTGGACGATGATGAGGCCTATATCTTGGGGCATACTTTGAGCGAGGCCCGTAAATACGACATCATTTTTTTAGGGCACAAGCGTTGTTTTACCTGTTTTGCACACGGCACTTCCTGTGTAGAGCCGAGTTAACTGTATAAAATTTTTAAAATTATAGCATAAAAAGGGTTGAAAATTATGAAGAGATGGTTGAAACTCGCCTTGTTGCTCTTAGTCTTTGTCTTGCTTTTTTATGTATTAAGAGGCTATGACATTCCCGCTTTATTTACGAAATTACAAGATTTTGTACAAGCACAAGGGGCTCTAGGTGCTCTTATTTTTGTAGGCGTCTATATTCTCACAACAGTATTGGCTGTGCCGGGTTCTGCCCTGACCATCATGGCGGGGGCGATTTTTGGTTCTGTTTTAGGTGTTGGCCTTGTGATTGTTGGGGCAACACTTGGGGCTTCTTTGTGTTTTTTGATTTCACGTTATTTTGCTCGTGATATTGTCAGCAATATTCTTAATAAAAGCGAAAAATTCCAAAAACTTGACAATCTCACAGAAAAAAATGGCTATATCATTGTGGCTATTACTCGTCTTGTGCCTCTCTTCCCTTTTAATCTCTTAAACTACGGTTTTGGTCTAACAAAGGTCCCCTTTAAGGTCTATTTTCTTTGGTCCGCCTTGTGTATGCTTCCAGGAACAATTCTTTATGTTGTTGGAGCAGACGCCGTCTCAACAGCTATACGCAATGGCGAAATTCCTTGGATCTTGGTCTTTATTGTGTTGTTGATCTTGGCCATTCTTTTTGTCATTGTTAAAAAAGCCAAAAAAAGCTTGAAGGAATAAAGTATGAAACTCTCTCCATTGGATATACATAACAAAAAACTTTTGGAAAATGTCCACCCTCAAGAATATAGCAATCCAAAAGCCCAAGAACTTTACGACATTGTGGTGCTTGGGGCGGGTTCAGCCGGTCTTGTGAGTGCGGCAATAGCTTCTGCCCTTGGGGCGAAAGTTGCCTTGGTAGAAGAAGAGCTTATGGGCGGTGATTGCTTAAATGTGGGCTGTGTGCCTTCAAAAAGTCTTATCAGTTCCGCACGTTTAGCGGCCAATATGCGAGAGGCCAAAAAATTTGGTCTGGCGCAAAGAAAGGTAGAAGCAAAAGAATTTTCAGCTGTTATGGAAGATTTACGACGCATTCGAGCTGAGATCAGTCCTGTTGATTCTGTAAAGCGTTTTACCTCTTTGGGGGTCGATGTCTTTCTTGGGCGAGGGGTCTTTAGTGGCAAGAACAGTTTAGAAGTTGAAGGGCAGACCTTGCATTTTTGCAAGGCCGTCATTGCCACAGGTGCACGCCCTGCCACTTTGCCCATAGAGGGGATGTGCGCAGACGATGAAGACCTGCTTACCAATAAAAATGCCTTTAATTTAACAAGCTTACCAGGGCATATCCTCTTTGTCGGCGGTGGCCCTATCGGCTGTGAGCTGGCACAAGCCCTAAGGCGCTTGGGGGCGCAAGTCAGCATTATTCAAAAGGGAAAATTCTTGCCCCGTGAAGACAAAGAAGCTTCGGCTATTTTGGAGCAGGTTTTCTTAGAAGAGGGCATTTCTGTCTATCTTGATTCTGAACTTGTGCGTGTGGAAAAGCTCGAAAATGGGAAGAATAAGGCTTATATACAAGACGCCTTTAAGCAAGAAAGTGTCTTAGAAGTCGACAAAATCTTTCTTGGTCTTGGCCGTGTACCCAATGTCGAAAATCTTGGCTTGGAGCTTGCGGGCGTGAAATTTGATAAAGCAAAGGGCATTGAAGTAAACGATTATCTTTGCACATCAAATCCCTATATTTTTGCCGCTGGTGATTGTGCTATGCAATTAAAATTCACCCATGCCGCTGACATTGCCGCTCAAATTGTGATTCAAAATGCCCTCTTTATGGGCAGAAAAAAATTGAGTGCGCAAGTCATTCCTTGGTGTACGTACACCGATCCAGAAATCGCTCATGTTGGTCTCTATGAAGAAGAGGCTCTTGCGCTTGGCATAAAAGTCGATACATATCAGTATGATATGAAAGAGAACGACAGGGCCTTGGCCGACAGAGAGGCTTTGGGTTTTGTGAAGGTGATGACCAAGAAGGGGAGTGGCAAGATTTTGGGAGCAACGATAGTTTCTTCTCATGCGGGTGAAATGATTAGTGAAATCACAACAGCCATGACAGCTGGAATAAAGCTTGGCAAACTCGCCTCCGTAATTCACCCCTATCCTACTCAATCATCAGCTGTGCAAAAAGTGGCACAGCTCTACAATAAAAAACGCTTAACGCCCTTTGTTGCCAATCTCTTGAAATGGTGGATTGAGTATCAACGTAAGAAATTTATCAAAAAAATGAGTGTCTTAGATGGCAAATAAAAGCCTTGTCTTGATGACACGCTATCCTGAAGCGGGCAAGGTAAAAACACGCCTTATTCCACAGCTTGGGGCAAAAGGGGCTTGTGCGCTTCACAAATCTATGGCGGAATTTGTTTTTTTAGAGGCTTTGGCTCTTGAAGATGTCGCTGTGCAGGTGCATTTTACTGGTGCTTGTGAAGAAAAAATGGAGCTTTGGCTTGGAACAAAGCAAGAAGGAAAAGAGGCCGCCTTTATTTCGCAAGTTGAAGGCAATTTGGGAGAGAGGATTTTTGCGGCCATAAAGAGCGCTTCTTCTTGTCAAATTGAAAGTCCTTCTTCGCCTCTTTTGCGCAAAAAAATTGTGATTATAGGTTCTGATTGCCCGGAAAATCGATGTGACAATTTATCTAAAGCCTTTGAATTGCTTGACAATAGTGATTGCGTCCTTGGGCCAAGTAAGGACGGCGGTTATTATCTTATTGCCTTTGGCATAGAGGGCAATATCGACCAAGCAAGCTTTTTAGAAGAAAAAATCGCCCCTCTTTTTCAAGATATAGATTGGGGAGGCCCTCTTGTTTTTGCGCAAAGCCTTAGCAAGATAGAGCAGGTCGGGCTTTCGCTTTCCCTCTTGCCAGAGCTTAGTGATGTTGATGTTTTTGAAGATTTGCCACAGAAGATTTCTGTTATAATCCCAACACTTAATGAAGAAAATGCGCTTGAAAACCTTTTTTCTTCTCTGCCACCCTCTTTTTCTACGCAATTCATCGTAGCCGATGCCCACAGCCAAGACAAGACGAGAGAAATGGCCAATAAATACGGGGCTATAAGCCTGCTTTCAGGAAAAGGCCGATCCCAGCAAATGCTCGCTGCAGCCCAAAAAGCTGAGGGCGAAATTCTTTTCTTCCTTCATGCAGACAGTCAGCTCCCGCAAAATTGGGACAGTAAAATCCGTCACGCTCTTGCCGATACATCAAAGACGCTCGGCTATTTTTCTTTTGCGATTGCCGAAGATTTTTGGAGCCGTAAAATTATCGAAAGAGCGACTCATTTACGTTGCAAATATCTTGGCCTTCCTTATGGAGACCAAGGGCTTTTTGTGCGAAAAAAAGATTTTTTGTCATGGAATATCTGGCCTTTGCCTATTTTAGAAGATGTGTACTTGGTGAAAAAAGCAAGAGAGCAGGGCGGCCTTGTGGCCTTGCCTGACAAACTTTACACCTCTGGGCGGCGATGGTTTAAGCACGGCTTTGTGCGCACGACACTTATCAATCTGTCTGTGCTTTTGTGCGCAAAATTTGGTATGAATTTAGAGGACATTAAAGAAGCTTATTGGAAGGGCGAAAATCCTTTCATTTTTTTGATAAAGAAATTTTTTCAATCAAAACAAGAATTTTTTAGCACTTTTAAAGCTTTTTTAGGGAAGAAGAGGAAGTAAGATGAGTATCGGTATTATTGGTGGGAGCGGTCTGTACGCACTTGAAGGTATTGAAAATGTAAAAGAAATTGAAGCAGAGACACCTTTTGGGAGGCCTTCTTCGCCTATCAGTCTAGGTGAGCTTGGCGGCACGACAGTCTTTTTTTTGGCAAGGCATGGAAAAAATCACGAGCTTTTGCCAAGTGAAGTGCCTTATAAAGCCAATATTTATGCTTTAAAATCTCTGGGAGTGCGCTCTATTTTGTCAGTGGGAGCTGTTGGTTCTTTGCAAGAAGAAATTCGCCCTTGTGATATGGTGCTGCCTGATCAATACATTGATTTTACAAAGAAAAGAGAGGCAACTTTTTTTGGGGACGGCCTTGTTGGCCATGTGTCTATGGCTAAGCCAATATGTGAAAAACTGAGTGAAATTCTTTATAGTTCTGCCTCTGCGGTTCTTGGCGAGGGCGAGAGAAGGCTGCATAAAGGCGGGACCTATATTTGTATTGAGGGCCCGCAATTTTCAAGCATTGCCGAGTCAATTTTTTACAAATCTCTTGGCGGCCATGTTATTGGCATGACCAATATGCCCGAGGCAAAGCTTGCTCGTGAGGCTCAAATGGCCTATGCGCCTTTGTGCATTGTGACCGATTATGACAGCTGGAATACGGCTGAACCTTTGATGAATATGCAAATGATGCTTGACAATTTTAGGCAAAGCACAGAAGTCGCCAAGGCCACAATCAAAGAGGCGATTGTACTTATGAGTAAAGAACAGCCGAGCTCTTTAGCGCATAATGCCCTTGAATCTTCTGTCTACACCCCTTTTGACAAACTTGAAAAAGATAAACAAGAGCTGCTTAAAGTGCTTTGTGCGTAAAGCCCTAGTGAAATACAAAATTACTCTGAAAATTGCCAGAAAAACGAGTATTAATACGATTTTCCGGCAATTTTATGAAGTCAAAGAAACATTTTCAAGGTGGGCGTGCCCTTTGTTTTTAGGCAATCGTCTTGCCATAGTGCAAAACAAGCCTTGCTTTCTTTATGCCTTAAACGCTCACCCTCTCATCAAAACTTATATTCAAAATTCGCATTCACCCCAATACTCTTTCTGCCGCCAGCGTTTCCTGTAACTTCACCAGAGATCGCAAAGCGTTCCCAGTCTTTTC